>NZ_CP096884.1:2522028-2837281 GCF_023273855.1 Seonamhaeicola sp. ML3
CTACTCTATTATCTCCAGACCAAGATGGCCAGTTAACAGATACTTCAACTTCTGATGTTTGAGAAAAAGAGATGAGAGATAGGAATGATAAAGCAATAGCGAGAGCCATTGACTTTATCGATAAAGCAATGTTTTCCATAGTGTGAGAGACTAAGTTTGATTTGAGGAATCATATTTTTTAAATAGCAATGCAAATATAAGTATAAACCCTTAAAAAGCAAAAAAAATCGACGAAATACAATTTTTGTTAAGATTTAGTCTAGAATTTTGATTAATAAGTACGATTTACACTTTATAAGGTTTGTCTTTTGAAACACATTTTTTAATAAAAAAAAGGGTAAACTAACTAGTTTACCCTTTTTCGCCTATTCTAATATTTTAATTTGACTTTTTTATTAATTTTTTAGTTGATACGTAACCCGATTTGGTGTCAGTGATACTGATAAAGTAACTTCCCATGTCTAAGTATGGTATATTTAGAGAGACACTTAATTTTCCGTTAACAGGTGTATAGGTTTTATTGAGTATGAGGCGTCCTCTTATATCTGTTAGTATCAGTCTAAAAGTACTTACAGAATTTGAGGGAAGCTCTATGTTTACTTCATCAATAAAAGGATTAGGACTGATCTTTAAATTTTTAATTTGAAAATCGGTATCAGTATTTAAAGTACCGTCCAAAGTTAACGGATTACAATCATCATCTATACCATTACCTAAGATTTCAGAGTTTCCAGGATTAATATCATAATTTCTATCGTCACAGTCATTAGAATTACTTACGAATCCGATTGGTGGTGAACAGGCAATTATCGTTGTCTGAAAATCTCCAAAACCATCGTTATCAGCATCAGCATAGAAAGTTTGAGGCGTTTCAGTTGTTGAAACCTCCCAACTACACGTCCCAGTGTTGAATATCGCGGTTTCCCAACAAGCAGTTGAAGGTTCAGTAGGTTGCGTTCCGGTTACGTCCCAGCTACACGTAGCGGTGTTAAAGGTCGCGGTTTCCCAACAGACTGTTGTAGGTTCAGCAGGTTGTGTCCCGGTTACGTCCCAACTACAGGTTCCGGTGTTAAAGGTCGCGGTTTCCCAACAGGCCGTTGTAGGCTCGGCAGGTTGCGTTCCGGTTACGTCCCAGCTACAGGTTCCAGTGTTGAATGTTGCGGTTTCCCAACATGCCGTAGTAGGTTCGGCAGGTTGTGTTCCCGTAACGTCCCAACTACACGTACCAGTGTTAAAGGTTGCGGTTTCCCAACAAGCTGTAGTAGGTTCGGCAGGTTGCGTTCCGGTAACGTTCCAGCTACACGTCCCGGTGTTGAATGTCGCTGTTTCCCAACAGGCCGTTGTAGGTTCATCAGGTTGCGTTCCGGTTACGTTCCAGCTACAGGTTCCAGTGTTGAATGTTGCGGTTTCCCAACAGGCCGTTGTAGGTTCAGTGGGTTGCGTTCCGGTTACGTCCCAACTACAAGTTCCAGTGTTAAAGGTTGCGGTTTCCCAACATTCGGTTGTAGGTTCAGTGGGTTGCGTTCCGGTTACGTCCCAGCTACACGTAGCGGTGTTAAAGGTCGCTATTTCCCAACATGCTGTAGTAGGTTCAGCAGGTTGAGTTCCTGTAACCTCCCAACTACACGTTCCAGTGTTAAAGGTCGCAGTTTCCCAACAGGCCGTAGTAGGTTCGGCAGGTTGTGTTCCCGTAACGTCCCAGCTACACGTTCCAGTGTTAAAGGTCGCGGTTTCCCAACATGCTGTAGTAGGTTCGGCAGGTTGCGTTCCGGTTACGTCCCAGCTACACGTCCCGGTGTTGAATGTTGCGGTTTCCCAACATGCTGTAGTTGGCTCGGCAGGTTGAGTTCCTGTAACCTCCCAACTACACGTTCCAGTGTTGAATGTTGCGGTTTCCCAACAGGCCGTAGTAGGTTCGGCAGGTTGAGTTCCCGTAACGTCCCAACTACACGTACCAGTGTTAAAGGTTGCGGTTTCCCAACAAGCTGTAGTAGGTTCAGCGGGTTGCGTTCCGGTTACGTCCCAGCTACACGTCCCAGTGTTAAAGGTTGCGGTTTCCCAACAGGCCGTAGTAGGTTCAGTAGGTTGTGTCCCGGTTACGTCCCAACTACACGTCCCGGTGTTGAATGTTGCGGTTTCCCAACATGCCGTTGTAGGTTCAGCAGGTTGTGTCCCGGTTACGTCCCAGCTACACGTCCCCGTGTTGAATGTTGCGGTTTCCCAACAGGCCGTAGTAGGCTCGGCAGGTTGCGTTCCGGTTACGTCCCAGCTACAGGTTCCAGTGTTAAAGGTTGCGGTTTCCCAACAGGCCGTTGTAGGTTCAGTGGGTTGCGTTCCGGTTACGTCCCAGCTACACGTAGCGGTGTTAAAGGTCGCTATTTCCCAACATGCTGTAGTAGGTTCAGCAGGTTGAGTTCCTGTAACCTCCCAACTACACGTTCCAGTGTTAAAGGTCGCGGTTTCCCAACAGGCCGTTGTAGGTTCGGCAGGTTGCGTTCCGGTTACGTCCCAACTACACGTTCCAGTATTAAAGGTCGCTGTTTCCCAACATGCCGTAGTAGGTTCATCAGGTGGGGTACAAGCACTATTTATGATTATAGTATAGTCCTCTACCTCACCATCATAATTGGTGGCACAAGGACCCGTAGGATCAGTATTATATCTTGTAGCAATTCTTAATCTTGTTTCTCCAGTAGGGAAATTGGCTCCACTACTAAAGGTAATGGTTGGTGTAATACTTGTTTGGGTATTATCTCCAGTATTGGCAAATCCTAAATCGAATTCCTCACCGTCATCATCAAAATCACCATCAATATTTAAATCTATCCAAGCAAAAGCATGACCAGTACCTCCATCTCTATCTACATTTACATATAACACATGAGATGAGCCCTGTTGAACGGTTGTTGACATTGCTGTAAAATCCTGGTAACCACTATTTTCTCTGTTGTTGGTATGTGAATTAGATAGCGTATTAAATGTTACCTGTGTAATGCCAGTATCGTAAGTGCCACTTCCATTGGAGTTGCAATATGAAATTGCAGTTGTTGTGAAATTTGTTGATCCGGTATAATTAGATTTTGAACTGGAACAAGCACTTTTAATTTGAACTTCGTAGTTTGTGGAAGGGCTTAAGGATGAAAAGTTATATGAGGTTGCTAAAACATCATTCACTTCAATCCAGGTCCCAGAACTCGTTTCTTTATATCTAAGGTCGTAGGTTGCAGAGGGAATGTTGTCCCAAGTCGCTGTAGCCGAAGTTGGAGCAACATTTGACACTGAGAGATTTGTGGGAATAGAAATTGCACACGGTATTTGTACTTTAATGATTTTAAAATCATCTATAAAGAATCCTTCTCCACTCGCAGAGTAACTTTCGAATCTATTATCACTGTCTGATCGAAACCTAAATCTAAATTGTGCATTGGTTGCACCATTTAGAAAGCTGTTATTAGAAGGGTCAATGACAACCTCTTCCATAACCCAGTTATCAAATCTGTCGCCATCATATACGCGGCCAGAACTGTTATTCGATTGGAACGAGTGACTTGTTCCGCTCTTATTGCCATGACTACCATTGGAGCTATTTGTTGCATTCGGTTTATTATATTTTCCACATAATGATTGCCAGTTGCTTCCATCTGTCGACCCTAAAATTTCTACAAAATCGAAGTTTCTTTCCAAATCCCATTTCGTATAAAATTGTACGAGTACTTCGCTAGCACCTGATAAATCATACGTGTTTGTAGTAGTTAAAGTACTTGTGGAGTTATTACCATAAGAGGAAATAGTATTATCACCAATTTTAATTCCTCTTGTACCAGAATAAGCAGCACCACTAGTGTTTGCCGCAGACCAAGTACCAGATGTGGTCCAGTTGGTTAATAAATCTGAATCAGGATTATCCGTAAAAGTAGTAGTAGGCTGATAGTATTTTTCAAAGTTTACATTATAAAATGTGTTTGTACCATCAGACAGTTGTACGTTATACTCAATTTTATCATTAGTTGCTATACCAGCGTCAAGTATTATTTGTGTAGTTACATTTCTCTGTTCCAATATGGTCATTCCAGTTTGCACAGGAATATTAGCAATAGATGTAATATTAGAAGATACAGGTGTAACTGTAAGGGTAAAATTACTTGTTGTTTGCCCGAGGCGCTCTATACCGAAAGTTAAATTTGAGGTCAACGAACTGATATCGGATTGTGTTAAGTCGTGTAATTTCGCATATTTACCAGCATAGTACGTAGAAGTTAAGAATAAACGCATAGCACGTTTTGAAATGGGTACTATATCGGTTACTGGAGGCCAAAAACCAGAATCACCATGTTCTGGAGTAGTGGCTAAGATATTTTGTCCAGATCCAGTTGAGTTGTTACCGTCCGGATTTCCACCTACCATCCAGTCGTCTGCAATACCATTGGCGGCAGAAAAAATAGTGGCACCGGATATGTATCTATTATATCTAGTCATGTCTTCGTGCCATTTATGCATTTCATCTTCCCTACCAGAAGTATTAGAAGGGATTCCACCATAAGGATGTGGAATTGCATTACCCGTAGAATGGTTCATTAAACAGGTTTTAAAATTTCTAGCAAGAATGAAATCTCTTAAGATTTGTGTTTCGGGTTCTGAAAAAGCCGAAGGTCCTCTATAGGAATCATTAGAGGGTGTTCCAGAAGATCCAGAACCAGCCGATCCCCAGAAATAGTCGAAATTTCTATTTAAATCTACACCTCTAGTAGATGTTGTATTTGAAGTACTACCAGTATTAGGTCTACAGTTTTTTCTTTGCATACCGCCACCAGACGAGGAAAGATGTTCGTTCCACCTCAATCCATCAGGGTTTACAACAGGGATGAAATAGAGCTCGTTATTATCAATTAAATTTTTTATTGCTGGATTTGTATCATAGTTTTCTAACAAATACCACATAAAATAGATGTTACTCATTAAACTTCCTACTTCCCTAGAATGTATCATGGACGTGAATAAAGATTGAGGGCGTGTACCTTCTGGAACAGTCGATTCGTTTCCAGTAATTCTAACATAGTATATGGTTTGAGGATTCCATCTAGTTGTTCCTTGCCCTTCATAAGTCAAACCATTATGAGTAATTGTTGAAGCAGGATTCCCCCAAGTGGTTTGTTGTGTAGGGGAGGCATCTGTTTTGGCAGAGATTAGGTTTGGGTATAATGACCTCATTTGGTCTAATTCAGCTTCTACTTCACTAATGGTTAAACAGCCTCCCATGCTTCCTAAGTTGAAGTTTGAAGGAGTCGCCCAATCTATTTCATCACACCCAACATATTCCAAGAAATTATCAAGTGTAGTACTTGCTATAGATTTGGCAGTAGTAGATGTTTTTGTTTTCTTGGAAGAAAGGTTTAACCTGTTATTCGCTTTCTCGGAGTTTAGATTTACAAGTGCGCTATTGTAGGTTTGGTTTATTCTATCCCTGTAGAATTTTGATAAGTCATTAATTTCGATACTGTAAACAATTCCTATATTGTCTAGTTTATCTAATTCAGATTCAGGAAGTTCTAATACTAGTTCATCATGGTCGTGATCATGATTTACACCACAACTTAGGTCTATGCCTAAATTTTTTATGGCTTGTTCTAAACTTTCCGTGGGGTGGTTAATAGATATTCTTTTGAATAAATCCTGAGAGGTTGATAGTTGTGTAATAAACAATAGTATTACACCTACCAAAGTAGTTTTTTTCATGGTGTGAGAGACATTAATTTAATAGCGAGGCTAATGTAGGGTATAAATCTCTAAAAAATCCATGAAAAGCATATAAAATCGATGAAATACTATTTTTTTTAACAAAAAAAGAAGCTAGTACGTGTTTAGCTTCTTTTTAAAATTCAAAATTTATAGCAATAGGTTTATTTAATAAGCACCTTTTTGGTTATTATTTCATCTTTTGTGGTAAGTTGTAATATATAGTTTCCGGTATTGAGGTGTCGTGTTTTTAGTTCTAAAAACGACATATTATTGTTTAAGCTGAATTCATAAATAGTTTGCCCCAATATATTTACTAATCTTATATTGTCAATATACTTCAGTCCAGGGTTCTCTATTATTACACTTGTTTTATTATTGGAATAATAGGTCTCTACTTTGTTTTCGGTATTGTCTTCACTGTTGTTATCTATATCCTCAGCGATAGTTTCATCATCTCTTGAATTATCTTCAGTGGTATCGTTATTGTCCTCTTCGTTTGTTGTATCGTTAGAGTCTTCGGGGTCATTATTACCTTCTTCTTCAGTGTTGTTATCATTATCAGATGTTTCGTCTGTGTTGTTCTCGGCTTCATCATTTTCAGTATTATCGTCAACAACTTCATCATCGCTATCTTCTGTTGTATCATTTTCTGAAGTGTCTTGGTTGTCACTTTCAGTTTCTTCATTTTCGAAGGGTTGAGAACTTATTTTAAAAGTTATTTCAAAACGATTTAAATATTCTCCTGGTGAAAGGTTTACGGTATAAAGCCCTTCTCTGAGACTATGATATTCTTTTAATTCTTTATCATGAATCAGTACATCAAGATTGTTGGGTATGTTAGATAAATTATCAATTTTAAAAACTCCGTTACCCTGTTTTGAAATTTTTAGGCCTAAAGGTAAAATTTGGTTAGTGCTAAAATTGTTCACGGCTTGAATTATCAATTTCTCGGAGTCCATTACCCAGAACGCATCCTCGTTATTGTCTTCGATAAGCACGCCGTCATAACCTATATCGAAGTTATTCGATGCTTTTTCATCTACACCTACCAACAGTTGTCTGTAATAACCATTAGGAGAATCGAAAATAAGCTTAATCTTTTCTCTATTATCTTCAATAGTACTGCTCAGACTTCGTTGATTGTTCTGAAAAAGAATTGCACCTCCAGAAACTTCTTGAGGTATTTTGGGGCTTAAAGTATTTTCATCGGTATCTTTTTTTAGCTTAGACGATACAAAAAAACCTTGGCCAATAGGGATAAATCTTCCCGGTGTTTTTAAGTTTGGCGACCCTTCAAAATTTATTCTGGTGTTTTTATTTATTGCTTGTGTACTACCCATTAATGTGTACATACCATAACCTCCCTGGTATTCTCCAGGTAAGTGTGTGTTTAACATAAAATGGTCGAAAAAATATAGTGCACCATTAATGATGTTGCCATTGGTGTTGTTGCCACCTTCTGTAGTACTGAGGTTATCTTTTAAAAATGTATTGGCATCGATAACCGAAGGATAGGGATTGCCAATTAAATAGTCGTTATCTTTTGCAATGCTTAGGTTGATATCTCCATTATTGGGCTGTCCAGAAAACGTATAATCTTGATAAGGGTTAGATGTACCGGGGCCTTTCATTGTAAAACCTTCGCCAGGTTGAATGGGTCCTGTACTTCTAATATGCTGCCATTGCGATTGATTGTTTTTAGTATCATGAGCATATTTCCAAATCCAATAATCTGCATTTTGTATAGGAGATGCTGTACCATTATATCCAGAAGTAATAAAACCTACGTTGGTTATAACGCTACTCGCTGTATGGCTGGAATTACTGGTAACAGAGACAGGGGAAGACCAATAATTGTAGGTAAAAGTGTTACTGGTACCTTGTAAATTTATTTCCATGGCACTGTTACTAGTGCTTTCAAAATCGCTCTGAGCACCTTGGACTAACTCCGATTTTCCCTTCAAGTTAATGATTCCATCAAGTTTTAAATAATGGGAAACATTTATTTTGGTATTGTTTGCACCTTCTGTGGTGTCTCCAATGTTTAAACGCCCTTTATTTATTATAAGGCCTAACACACTTTTATTGGTTTTTAGGTTAATATTGTTATTTATTTCCACAATATTAAAACCTATAGCATCCGTGCTTTCTGTATTCCATGACTTTCCCGGAAGACACTGTATATTACCGTTAAGCCAGGTATTGGGATTGTTCCAATCTCCATTTTCAATTGTCTTGTAGGGTAGTGGCGCCGTTTGGTTCTCTAAATGGTCAATATTTACCAAAGAAGCGTTATGACCATTATTAGATTCGTCTTTTACTTTTCCAAGAACCAATGTGTTCATGGAGTAATAACTAATTAAATGTTCCCAAGATATGGAGGCTATTTCGTTTTTTGTTGTTTGAAAAGGCAATATTTTACCATTAACGACAGACGAGCATGCCTCTATTTCTTGATTCATGATATATCGTATTTGCTCCGCTTTAAGGTCTAAGTTCCAAATTCTAACTTCATCGATACTTCCGTTAAAACAGTTTTTATTTTTTAAGTCATGGGATGCCCCAATCAGAAAATGGGCATTTGTTTCTACTAGTATTGGTTTTTGTATTTGGTCCTGTGCTTTTAGTTCACCGTTAATAAATAAGCTTAATGCGTTAGTATTTCTGTTAAAGGTTACAGCTACATGATGCCAAACGTTTTCAGAAATTTCAGAAGGTGCGATTAAGCTACTATAACAGTCATCTCCTTTATTTCTCCATACAAAGTTCAGTTTGTTACTGTTACTTATTCGCAAGGCATAACCATAGTCGCCGTTATTTTTAGAAATTATATCTAACTCATTATTATTTGTGTTTCTTTTAATCCAAGCGCTAATGGTATAACTGGTATTTATTAAACCGTTTACATTTCCAGCATCTAAATATTGGTTCTCACCGTTAAAGGATACCGCAAATTTTGTTTCTGTAATTGTAGCAGCTGATTCAAAAGTTTTATGTTTTGTGTCCTCTGAGCAGAAGCTTTTCTTGGAATTATTAATCCATGTGTCATCAGAGTCTAATGCGTTTAGACCTAATAGGTTTGCATAAGTGAATATGAAAAGACACAGTAAGTGATACCTAGTAAGGGAACGTACCTTGTTCATAAGTGGTTAATTTTAGTTTGGGGACTAATTACAAACAAAAGTAGGTATATATTCTATGAAATGCAAAAAATATCGTTTAAATGTGTATTTATTGTGTTTAAGTAAGAAATAATTTCATTTTATTTTTAAAAATATTGAATGAAAAATTTAAGATTTACAAGGTTTCTTTTCGTTTGAAACAACCCTAAAGTATGCGATGTTGAAGGTGGGATGATTTAATATATTCAACAGTTAAAGGATATGAAAACTTTGAAATAGGGAAGTTTTAATACTTAGTTTTTAATGAAAAGTTATAAGTGAATTAGGGCAGATGGATTGGAGAATAGATTGTTATTTAAGTTGGGTTACAATTCAATTTATTCGAGAACAAAACAACTGTTAAACAGATTTTGATATGAGAAGAAATGTGTAGCGCCCTGTTTGTTGTGTAAATCTATTTTAGAAGACTTGTTGATTTAATGCTTTGTTTCCTGTTGTTATTTATAATTAAGTGATTCCATATATCGGATTGGAAATATTTGTGTTATTTCTCGCCATTTCATTAGATCCTCCGGTTCGTCTGATTTTAGTAATTCCGTTAGACTTTTATTAAATTTCAGTAGTGAGAATTCATTACGAACTTCATAGTAAGCTAAATAAAATTTGTTCCGAATGTTTTGATACTTTTCATAGCTTAATTCTCTGTTATATTTCGCGAGGATAGTAATATATTTTTGAGTAAGGACCTTTCCAGAATACTGAAAACTCTTCTCGGTCGTCATTGGCATTTTTTCGTCCGCTGTGTTTGGTATTATATATTTTTTGAATTCAGATAGTATTAGGCTATCTGGAACAATATTGTTCTCAATTGTCGTTTCGCCATTTTTGTCAACATCAATTAAAACGATATTCCTCTGTTTAATTATTAATTGGTCGGATTTATCTCTAATATTTCTCATATAATCGTCAAATCCGTATTCTAAATCAATTACCTTATAGTCAGCTTCTAGTTCTAATAAAGTGTCCAATTCTTTTTTACAAGATGTTGAAGCTAGCATAATAATAGTAATAAGTAATATATTTAGCGAAGTTTTTGTCATAATGTCACGTCCTGAAATATGGCTACAGGTTAATAATTGATTTTACGCTGCATTTGTATATACCATTTCAGGTGTTTTAAAATCTAAAGATAAATGTAATCTTATAGAGTTGTATAAGTTGATAGCATTTTTTGCTGCACGCTTAGCGTGTTTCAGGCTGTCAAAGGTCTGGTCGAGATAGAACTCGTCTTTAAGGATGCCGTTTACACGTTCTGCAAGTGCGTTTTCGTAGCAATGATTGTCTTCGGTCATACTGATTTTGATGTTTTTATTTCTTAGAATGTTAGTGTAAAGGTTACTGCAATATTGGATTCCACGGTCAGAGTGGTGTACTTGAGGCGTACGCTTACCAGACTGTTTCAGGGCTTTTTGAAGAGCCCTTACACAGCCTGCCAGCTCAAGGCTGTCACTAAGGTCATATCCTACTATCTTACGGCTGTACATATCTGTAATGAGGGCAAGGTAGGAGAAGCCATTGATAGTTCTGATGTAGGTTATATCGCTTACCCAAACTTGGTTTGGTTCCTTTATTTCCAAATCCTTGATGATGTTCTTGTACTTGTAGAACCTGTGGAATGAGTTTGTGGTTTTATGATGTGCTTTCTTTCTGTGAATCAGCATATTGTGTTTTCTTAAGATGTTAAACAAGGTGTCTCTACCGACATTTAAGCCAGCTTGCTTAAAGTTGTTATCTAGAGACTTAATAAGCTTTCTGGTGCCTTCTCTAGGCAGGGATTTACGTCTCTGCTTGACTATCTGAATGGTTTTCTGTTCAATCTGTAATCGCTTGTCTGCTCTACGTTTATACTTGTAGTATGCATCGCGTTTAAGACCGAAGAAGCTGCAAACAGTAGCTAAAGAAGCAAATCCCCTAGACTTTTCCCTGGCCTTTATCAGGGCTTGATATTTAGCTTTTTTTTTAGCTCGAGGACAGATTTGTAGCCTAACTGTTCTGCGGCTACTTCAAGATAGGATTCATCTACAAGCGCATCCATATCCTTTTTCAATAAGAGTTTCTTGAGCTGTTCAATCTCTTTTTGAAGCTGTTTGATACGTGTTATCTCGTCTTTTGTTTTCACGGTTACTCGTGTGTTCATTAAGTCCTTACGGTTGTACTTCTTGATCCATTCGTTAATGGTAGAAGAGTTGATGCCGTAAGCCTTGCCTAATTGATACTTGTTTAGTTTTCCGGTGGTAAGTTCGTCTAAAATTTTGAGTTTAAAAGATTCTGAATACCGTCTAATTACTTTGTCATTTTTGTACATAATTGTTTAAGATTATGTAGCCTTTATTCAGGACGGGTCATAATTAAATACAACGGTTAATGTAACCGTTTGTTAATTGTTAAAAGTTAATATATGTCTGTTTAGTACTGCGGTTAAAGTTTCTTACCGCTATTTCCCTTCAGTCAAATTGTTTTTTAAGAACTCCAATGCATCTGGAATTGAATTATCGATACATGTTTTGTTATGCTTTCCATTGGTAACCCTAAATTCATGTTTAATATCCTTTTCATGAAATAGTATATGCAATTCAGCATTAGGAAGTGAGTGGAAATCGTCATCGCAGGTTTGGATATACCACTTTTTGCTTTTAAGAATTTCTACATCTACCTTTTCGGCAATATACAGCGCGTTGTTATTGACATAAACTTCATTTGTTCTTTCTTCTGGGCTCAAGTTTTCTCCGTACAAATGCGCATGAAAGCGTTGATAATATTTCTCTAAATCTTCAACCATTTGTTTTTTTGTGCTTATTGCTCCCATGAAGCTTACGCAAATTCTAAACTCTTCTGGGTTTATCATGGTAAATCGTAATGCTCCAAATCCTCCCATTGATGATCCCATCACAACGGTTTTCTGAGTGGATTTGGTCAATGCGTATCGTTTTTTCATTTCAGGAATAAATTCGGAAGTAAACATTGATGCGTATTTCTCCTTACCTGCATAGTCATCGATATACCAAGATTTTCCTGCATTTGGACAAACTATAATTGTTTCAGGAAAACGCCCCTTTGTAATTAAAGAATCAATGTCTTTGATAATGCCTTTGGAATGAGGACTATTATTATTACCACCAAATCCATGCAAGAAATAAATAGTAGGGTATGCTTTTACAGTATCATAATTGGGTGGTAAATATATATTGTATTTAACCTCTTTATTTAGAACTTCACTTTGAATGATTTGATTTTCAAGAACTTCTCCATTTTGTCCAAAAATTGAGATATTTATGAAAAGGGTTAAGGCTAATAAAAGGTGTTTTTGATTCATATCGTGATTGAATGATGCTTAATAGTTTTGTATGAGTATTAATAAATATTTTTAGGTTAATGATGCTCGTAATTGTGAGTGGATTTGAATGTAGTCGAATCCCCGTAATTGCTGTTATACATTTTCACCCAACGTTTTTTTTATTCCTATTTTATTTTCAATCCAATCGTGAAAGTAAATTGCTATTCCGATTGCAGTATGAAAACCTATTAATATTTGTCCAAGTAATTCTGTCGAGCCTTTGGAATTCAGTCTGAAAATCCCAGAAATAATATGGTATCCAGCTAATAAAAATAGTCCAGTGTTAGATTTACTGGATAAAACCCAACTTATTAAAATCAACTGTATAGTCAGTCTTCCAAGTTGTGAAGGAAGTCTTTCTTCTCCAACTTTATTATAAACTAAAATCATTAAAATTATTTCAATTATCAATGTCAAAATTATTGCTGAAATCAAAATCGGACGTTCTTTCATTCAGTTCGTTTTTTTAGGAAAATCAGACACGAAATGGCGGTTAAAATCAGAATTCCGATTGCTCCAAAAATTATCAAATTCAGCCACATTCCAACATTATGAATTCCCGAAGCAAATTTCTTTAGCAAAGGTTCAGCTGATAAAATCATAACTGTTGTTAAACAGATGAAAATCAAAAAATGAATTCCTATTATTTTTCTTTTTCTCAATGTTGCTCTTAAATTTTGGGTAACGTGTATATTAACACAATCGTGTTTATATACACTATATCTATTTGGTTAAAAATAGTTAATATTCTTACATATCCAATGGGCTTTTTATAGAATTAAAGGAATGAGTCATTGAAGTTTTATCTTTGCATTTGTTATGAGTAAACCAGATATACAAAATAGAGAAGATGTTTTTGTCTTGGTCTCTTCTTTTTACGATAAGGTTAAAAAGCATGAGTTTTTAGGACCATTTTTTAAACAGGCTATTAATGATTGGGATGCCCATATCGAAAACTTAACCAATTTTTGGGAATCTAGTCTGTTTTTACAAACGCGGTATTACGGAGACCCTCTGAAGGTTCATGTTAAAGTCGATGAGGTTAACAATAATACAATAACCCAAGAGCATTTTGGACACTGGCTAAATTTATGGTTCGAAACCATAGATGAGCATTTTGAAGGTCAATATGCTATGAATGCTAAACGGCGCGCCCAGAAAATGGGAACGTTTCTTTTTTTAAAAATTTTTGAAGCAAGACAGGTTTAGTCAGTCGTGTTCCACTTTATAGGAGTCACTCGAAGGTTTAGTTGTTGTCTCTTTGTCATTCCTACGGAGGTAGGAATCCATATTCTAAAGAACTACATTGCCATATCGCACGTATGGGTTTCTCAAATAGCTTTGTTGTTTTTTGAGCCAAAAAGGAAAGCAATTAGATTGAGATTTGAAACCTCTACGTTTTTATGTCGTAGCGAGATATGAAAGTTTGCATAGATGCTTCTATTTTAGTCACTGGTCGCCTGTCTTTATATAAACTTTAACATTATAAAATGAACTTAAATCCGTAAATTTGCACGACCTTAAAAAAGGTTTGTATTATGCAAAAAACACTCGCCAAAATTCTCTTTTCTACACGTCTTACAGGTATTTTATTTATAGTTTTTGCTGCGGCAATGATTTGGGGCACTTTCGCCGATGCCAATGCAGATACCTCACCTACAGCATACACCAGAAATATAATTTATAATGCATGGTGGTTCGAAGCCATAATGGGGCTGTTTGTTGTTAATTTTTGTGGAAATATTTTTAGATACAGATTATACAAAAAGGAAAAATGGGCCACCTTGATATTGCACGTGGCTTTCATCTTTATTTTTATTGGGGCATTTGTAACACGGTACATTGGTTTTGAGGGGATGATGTCTATCCCAGAAGGGGGCACAGAAAACGTTTTTCTCTCCAGAAAAAACTACATAACGGCCTATGTAGATGGTGATTATCAAATTAACGGTGTTCAACAGCGTTTACCATTAGAATATGAAGTCGATTTTTCAAAGCGACTGGATAATACATTTAACGTTGAAACCAAATATGATACCCAACCCATTGCTATAGAACTAGAGAAATTTGTGGTTGGTGCCGAAGAGGATATTATTCCTAACGAGAACGGTGAGTCTTACTTGAAAATTGTTGAATCTGGTGGCGGCAGTCCGCATAATCACTTTTTAAAAGTAGGTGAGCAAGCCAGTATCCATAATGTTATTTTTACATTAAATAACCCAGCTAAAGGTGCGGTTAATATATTGTTTCAAGGCGATTCGTTAGCTATCGATTCTCCATTTGAAGGCACTTACATGACTATGGCTACCCAAAAACAAGGCTTGCTAATAAAAGATAGTTTACAACCTTTAAAGTTACGATCGCTATACAGAATTGGAAATATGCAAATGGTATTTCCAAAGCCTGTAGTTAAAGGTGTTTTTGATGTGGTTCAGAAATCTCAAGTGCTAAAAAACGACGAAGATGGTATTGTACTCAAGGTTACTACAGGAGGAGAAACAAAGCGTGTTGGTATACTTGGCGGACAAGGTATGAACAAACCTTTCAAACAAATTAATATTGGCGGTCTGGACTTTGCCTTTAAATATGGCGCGAAGGTTTTAGAATTGCCGTTTAGCATTAAACTCAACGATTTTCAAGCCGATAAATTTCCGGGGTCTGATATTAATTCAGCTTACGCCAGTGAGGTTACCGTGATAGATGAACAGGAAGGCAGTTTTGACTATAGGATTTTCATGAACAATATTTTAGATCATCGTGGATACCGATTTTTTCAATCTAGTTTTTTTCCAGACGAGAGCGGTACCATTTTATCTGTAAACCATGATTATTGGGGAACTTTGATTACTTACATTGGGTATTTCATGCTTTACTTTGGCTTAATGGCAATTTTGCTTGTTAAAGGCACCAGATTTTCAGATTTAAGAAAGCAACTTAAAAAAGTCAAGGAAAAGAAATCTAAGCTTCTAACAATACTGTTGCTTGGGATGTCGCTAACAGGATTTTCACAACAACATTCGCATAGCGATGGTCATAACCATGAAGCACACGCCACAGCGCCAGCAAAATTAACCAAAGCACAAATAGATTCTATTCTAACGGCCAATATTACGCCCAAAGATCATGCTGAAAAGTTTGCGCATTTGGTAATACAGGACCTTGATGGCCGTATGAAACCAGTAAGTACCTACGCTTCAGAAATGCTTAGGAAATTGAGTAAACACGATACTTATGAAGATTTCGATGCGCATCAGGTGTTTCTATCTATGCAGGAGAGTCCAAAACTTTGGTATAATGTTCCGGTTATTTATCTCGCTAAGAAAAAAGCCGATACAATCAGGAACATAATCAACACAAGTGTAGATGATAAGTATGTAACCTTGGCAGATTTTTTTACGGACCGTGGTAACTATAAGCTACAACCTTATTTAGAAGATGCCTTTAGTACAAATACACCAAATGGTTACCAGAAAGAAATTCAGGAAGCGCACAAACGTGTTAATTTATTGTTCAACACCATTGAGGGCACATCCTTAAAGTTGTTTCCGGTTCCTAATGATTCCAAGAATACTTGGATTTCATCTTACGATTACAGGATGGGGCAATATGAAATTCAAGACTCACTTTACGGTAGCTTTATAAAAAATGGATTTACGGCCTATTTAGTGAAACTCAACGAGGCTAAACGTAACGGCGACTTTTCAGATGCAGAGAAGTTGTTGGCGGCTTTCAAGAAAACACAGCATAAGTATGGAAGCGAAGTTATGCTTACCGACGAAAAAATACATGCAGAGGTATTGTATAACAAGTACGATATTTTCAAGAAACTATTTAGCTGGTACATGTATGCAGGTAGTTTGATGTTTATATTATTAATAGTTCAAATCTTTAAAGACAAAAGCATGGTGCTCAGTAAAGTCATTTCTGTTTTCAAATGGATTATTGTTGGTTTGTTCTTATTGCATTTAGGAGGTTTAATAATGCGTTGGTACGTTTCTGGGCATGCCCCGTGGAGTGATGCCTACGAGTCTATGATTTACGTAGCCTGGTCTACAATGTTATTCGGCTTAATTACCGGTATTAGTAAAAAGCAAAAAAAGGCAAGTTTAGATGATATAGTTCCTGCTGCAGCGAGTGTAGCCTCACCAATTTTTGGAATATTAAATCGACGAGGTTCAGATTTAACTGTGGCAGCGGCAGCTTTTGTAACGTCTATGCTGTTAATGATTGCGCACTGGCAATGGATGGATCCTTCAATTGGGAATTTACAACCCGTATTAAATAGTTATTGGCTTATGATTCACGTTGCTGTTATTGTTGCAAGTTACGGTCCCTTTACCCTAGGTATGGTTTTGGGTGTAGTATCATTGTTTCTTATGGCCGTAACAACATCAAAAAACCGAACCAAAATGGATTTGAATATTAAAGAACTAACCATAATTAACGAAATGGCACTCACTGTTGGTTTGGTTATGCTTACCATAGGAAACTTTTTGGGAGGAATGTGGGCCAATGAAAGTTGGGGCCGCTATTGGGGTTGGGACCCAAAAGAAACCTGGGCGCTTATTAGTATTATGATATATGCGTTTGTCATCCATATGCGATTAATTCCAGGATTACGTGGGCGTTGGTTATTTAACCTATGTTCTGTAATAGCCATATCGTTTATCATTTTCACTTATTTTGGGGTGAATTTCTATTTGTCTGGCTTACACTCCTATCAATCGGGACAGCAACTAGATAGCTTTAAGAGTATTGCTATTGCAATAGGTTTTGTTGCCATATTAGGGTTCTTTAGTTATAGGGGCTATGTTAAGTATTATAAAAAGTAGTTTGCGTAGTTTTTGAGTACTGGAAACTTCATGGTAATTTGTCTTATTATGAAGAAAATTCGTAGGTTTGAGTGAGGCTTTTTTAACATGTCTTACTAACCAACTAATTCAAACTTTTATGCGAAATCTTTTCCTTTCCCTGTTTTTCTTTACTTCTATTTTTACCTATGCTCAAGAAGAACAAGACTCACTAGCTATTAATTTAGAATCCTATCAAAAAATGATGGATAGCTTAGACCATTCATTTACCTACAAAACAGGAACAATAGACATAGGAGATGGTTTAGCGACAATTGAGGTGCCAGAAGGTTTTAAGTTTTTAGATAGTGAACAAAGTAAAAAGGTATTGACCGATTTATGGGGGAATCCACCAAGCGAAACTATGGGTATGCTGTTTCCTGAAGATATGACGCCTCTGCATGAAAATTTCACCTATTGTGTGGAGATTGAATATGCAGAAGAGGGGTATATTGATGATGAAGATGCCGAAGATTTAGACTATGACGATTTACTAGAAGAAATGCAAGAAGATACCAATGCAGCCAATGAAGAACGAATTAAATTAGGATATGAAACCGTAGAATTGGTTGGTTGGGCATCTTCGCCTTACTATGACCAAGAAAATAAAAAACTACACTGGGCCAAAGAGTTAAAATTCGAAAATACCGAAGTAAATACGCTTAACTACAATATTAGGGTATTAGGCCGAAAAGGATATTTAAACCTAAACGCGATAGGCGATATTACGATGTTAGAGGCCTTTAATACAGACCGAGATAACATTCTGCAAAGTGTAGAATTTACCGCCGGAAATCGCTACTCAGATTTTAATCCAGACATCGATAAGGTAGCGGCCTATGGTATAGGAGGTCTTATTGCTGGTAAGATTTTAGCTAAAGCCGGATTTTTTGCATTAATCTTAAAGTTTTGGAAATTTATTGCCGTTGGTGCCGTTGCTCTTTTTAGCGGTTTCAGAAAAAAAATATTTGGCGGTAAAAAGGAATCTTGATACAGTATTCGAAATCTAAAACAAGCGAGTATTGGTAAAGATTTGACTGCCTAAAAACCGGTTAAAGAAATATATCTTAATGATTTTTTAAAATTAGTGACCTATCACAAAACGATGGGTCTTAATCAAAAACTAATAGCGATAAGCTAAACTTGGAAACCCTAAAGAACATTAAAAAGCTTCCCGATGAAGATCTCGTGAAGGCAATCGTAAAGAATAACGATACGTTGCTTTTTGAGGTGCTGTATGATAGGTATGCTATGCTTGTTTACAATAAATGTCTGGGGTTTGCCAAAGATACAGACGAGGCCAAAGATTTAGCACAGGATGTCTTTTTAAAGCTCTTTGTTAAATTGGCAAGTTTTAAGGCAAAATCGAAGTTTTCAACCTGGTTATATGCGTTTACCTATAATCATTGTGTAAATTATGTAACTAGGAATACTGCTAAAAAGTTTCAGAAAAAAGCAGTAGATTATAAAGATATTGAAAACCTTTCTGAAGATGAAGACGATAACAGTTTATTGTCAATGAAGGTAGATAAGCTTAAAGTAGCTTTAGAAAAGATTTCGCCAGATGAAAAAATGATTCTATTGCTTAAATATCAAGACCAACTATCTATTAAAGATTTGGAAAGTGTATTAGCAATAGGAGAGAGCGCTGTTAAAATGAGAATAAAGCGTGCAAAAGATAAATTAATAACCGTTTATAACAACCTTAAGTAATGGATAATCCATTTGAATTTGTAAATAAGCCTCTTAAGGAAGTTCCTAAGGAACTAAAGTCCAAAGTGATGAGCGATATCGCTATGGCTAAGTTACTCATGGAGTTAGCGGCCCTTTTTTCATATAATATAGGCGATATCATAGAATCGGTTATTAACCAAAGAGACCAAAAAAACAATAACGACCCTAACTAAAAACAAATAAAATGGAAAAAGCAACGGAATGGAAAAACATAGCTGTAGAGTCCCTACAGGCTATGTGGATTGAAATAACCAAGGTGTTTCCAAGTATTATAGGCGCCTTAATTATACTTTTTGTAGGTTGGTTGATCACTAAACTATTAGTCCGTTTAATTAGTAAAGGATTAAAGCTCGCTAAAGCCAATAAACTTGATGATAAGCTCAATGAAATAGAGATTATTGAAGGAAAGAAACTAAACTTCGATACGATAAAAATTGTATCTAAGTTCGTTAAATGGGTGATGTATATCATGCTTATCATTATGGTTTCAGATATATTGGATTTAACAATTATTTCTGAACAGATAAGTAACCTATTAGGGTATTTGCCCCAGTTGTTTGCAGCTTTAGTGATTTTTACAATAGGATTAATCATAGCTAACGCCATAAAGAAGGGCTTGAAGTCCTTTTTTGAATCTATGGATTTATCTGGTGCTAAAATTATTAGTCAGGTCGTATTCTTTATTATTTTCATTTTTACCACTATAACTGCGCTAAACGTTGCAGGTATAAATACAGATATTATAACAAGTAATATCACGATGATTTTAGCGGCATTTTTACTGGCTTTTGCCCTAGCATTTGGTTTAGGAGCCCAGAAGATTGTAGCAGAATTATTAAAAACGTTTTACGCTAGAAAAGCATACGAAATAGGACAAGTGATAGAGTTTAACGATATACGAGGCGAAATAGAAGCAATTGATAATATGTGTTTAACCTTAAAAACGAAAACAGGTAAATTGGTTGTTCCCATAAAAGATTTGGTTGAGAGTCGAGTAAGAATACAGGATTAACTTTTAGTTAGGGTTAAAATTTGGTTGGTTACGTTCTGTAATTTTGAAACGCTCTTAAAGGTCCCTTTCATTTATTTGGAAGGGGCTTTTTTTTGTGATAAATTCGGAAAAATATTTTTTATGAAATTCATTTGTCTAATTGCTCTACTATTGGTTTTAAATTTAAATCTAAACGCTCAAGCCAAGATTCCGGAAGATTATAAGTTGGTTTATGCTCAAGATTTTGAACAACCCCAAGCAATAACAGATTTTGAGATGTCTGATGAAACCGCATGGAAAATCAATGAAGACAAAGGAAACAAATGTATTGAGCTTTTTGATAAAAGCGAATATGAGCCAATAGTGCGCTCTCCATTTAACATGGCGGTATTAAAAGGTGTTATTTTGAGTGATTTTGTTTTGGAAATCAAACTAAACCAAAACGGTAGGGAGTATGGACACAGGGATTTATGTTTAATGTTCGGAATAAACAATCCTTCCAATTTTTATTATACACATATAGCCTCTAAGTCTGATGCGTATGCTAATAGCATTTTTATTGTAAATGATGAACCTAGAGTAAGTATCGTTTCTCAACGAACCGATGGTACTAACTGGGGAGCTGTAGATTCATGGCATACCGTAAGGGTAGTTCGTAAAGTGGAAGAGGGGATTATAGAAATTTATTTTGACGACATGGTAAAACCTATCATGACAGCAGTAGATACACATTTTAAATCAGGTTATATAGGTTTTGGTTCTTTTGATGATACCGGTAAATTCGATGCCATAAAAATTTGGGCGCCAAAAATTCTAGAGAAAAAGAGCAGATTTTTTAAATAAAATCCCTTTCCCGATAAGAAAGGGATTTTTGCTAGTTATTAACGTTTATGTCGTAGACGTTTTCTAATATAGATTATCAAAACAACTGCCAGTATAAACAATGGCCAAACGTGAAGTAACCCTAGCAGCAAGTTTTCAATAAGTTCCCAACCATTAGAAAGTGCATTTTTGGTTTTAGACCAGAAAGTTTTGTTATATGCTACTGGTTCTTCTTTGTAATCTACAGTTTCATATAAATCAATATGAATAGTGCTAAAGGCCACTTTGTTACTTAAATATTTTAAGCGACCCTGAGCTACTTCTATTTCCTCTTGTATAACTCTTAGTTTATCTTCGGTTGCCAATATATCTTCAACAGTTATGGCGTTTTTTCTCAAAATGGATTCAATACGTTGCTTTACTTCTATTTTGGTCTTAAGACGCGATTGAAGGTCTACATATTCTTCGGTAACATCTTGAGTTGTGACATTTTCATAATCTACAAATTCAGCAAAATTACCAATAGAATCCATAGCAATATCAAAATACTTTTGAGGTATTTTAATGGTAAATCTATTTGATTTTTGATAGAGGTTGTTTTCAAAGCGCATATCGGATATATAAGCGCCGTATTGACTTATCACCTGTTTTATTTTATGAGTGGCAATTTGTACGTCCTTTACCTTGTATTTGGCTTTAGCCGTTTTTATGATTTTTAGATTCTTGGGTGTTTTGTTTGTAAAGGTTCCAACTTTTAAGGTCTGATAGGAATCATCACTTGAAACTGATTCATACTCTTCCTTGATGTCCACTTCTTCTAGAGCTACATTATCTTCAAACTTTGCTGAATTCTGACAAGCAAAAATGAAAATGAAAGTGAACAGTGTAAGTCCTATTTTAAATTTTGTTTTTAATGGTTTTGCGTTCATAATTTTATATTTTTAAGAATTATGTAACAAACCTAGATTATGAAGTTTAGTGTGAGTTGTAAAAGGTTTGTACAACGTTTGTAAATTAATTTACAATATGTAAATAGACTGTTTTTCAGTGATATACGAATTTGGATAAAAACGATACTTACTATTTTCTTAAATTAAAAAAGGCGGTTGCTTCTGCCTTTTTAGAAAGACACGGTGCACCAGAATCTATAAAAGATTGGAATGGTGAAACCATCGTTTTGTTTCAAGAAGACTTGTTCGAAAAGGTTAAGACTAAAGTGAGTGAGAAATGGTTTTACACTTATTTTAAAAACGAATCAGAAAAGCTACCCAGGATAGATATGCTCAACCTTTTGGCTAGCTATGTTGGATTCGAAAACTGGTATGCTTTTAAAACCTCTCTAGAAACACCAAAGAAGAAAAAAAGCGTTAAGAAGCGATATCTGTTTTTGTTATTTCCCTTTATAGTTTTTGCAATCCTGTATTTTGGAATGGATAAAGAAAACGAGTTTCGTTTCTGTTTTGTAGATGAGACCAGAAACACGCCTATTATTAATGAGCCATTAGACATAAAAATAATAAAAGACCATGAATCGCCTATCTATCTTAAAACAGATAGTTCTGGCTGTTTTACATTTAAAACAAAACAAGACTATTTAAAATTTGTGGTGCAATCACCATTTTATAAAACAGATACCATTGTTCGGTATATAGATTCTAATATTAACCGAACTGTAAAGTTATCATCAGATGATTATGCCCTAATGCTCCATTATTATTCTAACGGAAATGTTAAAGATTGGGAAAAACACAAATCTCAACTTAATGACTTAATAGCTGAAGATGCTAAAATTTACCAATTATTTGATGGTAACATGGGAGTTGAAATGTACTCAAAAGCCGAATTTATTAGATTGTTGACCATACCTACACAGCGTCTAAAACGCGTTAAGATTTTGAATAAAACAATGCGAAACGAAAAAATTGTTAAGCTAAAATTTATAATCAAATGAAAAAACTAGCTTACATATCATTGGTACTTTTATTAATGCTTTCATGCAAGGAACAAGCCATGAAAAATGATAAAGCCTATGAGGTTGTTGAAGAAACTTTTATGGAAGACGATGTTTCTAAATCTTCAGAAATAAATAGCTATGAAGCTTTGTCCATTCAAAAACTAACCGAGTATTTTGATTTATTGAGGTTAAAAGCTGAGCATCCAGAATTTGAGGAATCCATTATTTCCCAGTTAGAAAATTATACTTCGGAATCGTTGATAAAGGGCGTTTTGAGTAGTGGCTTCACTATTGAAAATATTGATCAGATGGGAGGGCCCAAAAAGATATCAGATTCAGTAAGTAAAATTCAATTTCAATTCGATATTGTTTCTGAAAGCACTACTTTAAAAGATTCTGTTTTTGCAATTGTTACTTCAAAAGACGTCGTTTTAGAAGGTGAAGTATTGAAATCTATAAAAGTGTTTTTCTCGAAAGAGTAATACGCTCTGGATTCCTGCCTGCGCAGGAATGACAGGACTATATTGTTTTTTCTGAAATTTAAAATCAGATTTTCCTTTTAAGTTTCTTAATATGAATATAATACTCTAAGATTAAACTGAACTGTCATTCCTGCGAAGGCAGGAATCCTTACTCGTTTTCTGTTTATAACTGTTGATAAGTTTGTTTTAAGATTTGTAGTCAAAAAGTTACATTTAAAGATTTATAAATTCATACATTATGTGGATTAAACTTATAATGACAATAATTACTCTTTTCCTACTTTTTGATGAGTATTTAAGGGTAATAGATAGAGTAGCTAAAAAAAGTAGAAGAAGAGTAGTACTTTCAGTATTGGCTGTTTTATCAGTTTTTTCACTCGTAGACGTAATAATAGAAGTTAACGAAGGTGATGCTTTAGTGGAAAAGGCAAATCAAATTATTATTCAATCAGATACTTTATTAAGTAATACAAATTCAATCATTGATGACTTAGAAAAAAACATTAAATCGGTTGAGGAATCAGGAGAAAGTATTGTTTCAATTGACAGCCTGTTAAAGCAAGTAAAAGATACAGTATCAAGTCAAGTTGAGCTTTTGAAATCAGCTGTTAATAAATCAGTCGAATTGGTCGAACTGGAAGAGATGAGATTTAAACAAGATGAAGCTATGATTGATATTCTTAGTTCAGATGTAAGATTGGAAAAAAATGAAATAGACTCCTCTTTTTTTAATATAAAATATAGCTTTAGAAATTTTGAAAAGAGATATGCGGTTAATTTAAAATTTGAGGATAAGATTCTCTTATACAACAAGATTGTTAATACCTTTCAAGTTATTCATTTTCAAGAAACATTCTTTCCTGATTTATCAAGTAAAACATATGGTAATACATCCAAAAAAATAAATACAGATAAAAACAAATTTTTTTCTGAAAATTATTGATGTTGTTTATTGTTAAATGTCAACATAAAGATGCAGTGACTAAAAAGAGTTTTTGTCGAGTTAAACATTTTATGGCAAAGGAGCTTGAGGGATCTGAAACCAAATTTAACTTGATAACTGATTATGATTTCGCTGAGAAAATTAATACCAGATTACAGGAGGAAAACCTTAGTGATTTACTAATTGAATTTGATAATTAAGGAGTTTATTGACTATAAATTCTCTGTCATTCCTGCGTGGGCAGGAATCCAATGCTAATGTCACCATACCTAAATTATGTTCAAAACCATTCATCAATACTACTTGTATATTCTCACTAACAAACGAAATGGAACATTATATATTGGTGTGACCAATAATCTAGAACGTAGAATGTTCGAGCACAAAAATAAGTTGGTAGATGGATTTACAAAACAATACGGTTTAGATAAGCTGATGTATTTTGAAACTTATCAATACATTAACGATGCCATTAAAAGAGAAAAGAATATGAAGAAATGGAAACGAGCTTGGAAAATTAAACTAATAGAAGAAGATAATTCTAGTTGGGAAGACTTGTCTAAAGATTGGAAATATTGAGGAGCTAAAAATGGATTCCTGCCTGCGCAGGAATGACAGAGATTAAATTATCAAAAGCTGTTCCTTTGTTTAAAACAAATCATTTAACACTTTAGCCAACCTTATTCCGGCAATGTAGAGTTGAGATCTTACTTTTTTGAAATGTAGATAGGAATAATTGTATCTTAAATTATCTCCAAACTTTGCTGAATTATAAACTTCCTTGGTTAATTCGTGGGTTTCATTTACCCAGTCAATAATGCTTCCCTTTTGAAGTTTTTTTATGTCCTTCTTTGATTTAAAACCAGCATTGTTTGCTAGTTCAGTATAGGTCATGCCGTAAGTGTCAATCATTTCTGTATCCCAAACTCTATGTAAGTTAGAATCCTTGTAGAACCATTGAACATTAAAGTCATTTCCACCTCTGTCTTCTTTAAGGCCTATGTGCAAGGGTTGATGTAAATCACCAATTAAATGTATTAACATTCGTAAATAGAATGCTTTGTCTTCATTAGGAGAGGTTTCACTTTTTATAACTTTAATACATGTTTCAATACCACTAACCAAATCACCATCAGGATGTCTTTTAGAAGGGTCGTAAGTTTCATCCATTGGCATGTTTATAAAATGCCAAGTGTAAAACTCGTTGAATCTAGGGTCTGACTTAATTTCGTCTGCAAAAGTAGAAACTAATGCCAAAGATTCTTTTTTGAGCAATTTTTTAATAGCTCGTTTAGCTCTTGTTTTTAGGTGTTTAGAAGCAATTTCTCCAACAACACGGTGTCCTGTTGATCCCCAATCATATTCTGATTTAGCGGTTAAATTAAAACTTGTTAAAAAACAAAAAATGGATATGCTTAAGAGTTGTACTTTCATTTATTAGATTTTTTTTGTTAAAAAATTATCACCTTCTCTTACGTCTTTTGTTCGCATTTTTATCACCCCTAGTTTTAGGTTTTTTATATTTTTTTGCCATTTCCCTCCGGTAAGAACCTCCTTGATTTGTTTTTTTGTTTTTGTCTTTCTTCTCATGAAAAGCTAGACCTGGAGCATCTTCGTCGCGCTGTTTTAAAGGATTGTGCCGTTCCTTAATTTGTGTACGTTCTTCCTCAATAAGCTCAATGGAGATTTCTACCGTTTCTGGTAATTTTAACACGGGGATTTTCATACCCATTAACGACTCAATCTTCTCTAAGTACTCTTGTTCCTTTTCGGTAGAGAACACTAAAGATTCACCTTTTCGTTCAGCTCGTCCGGTTCTACCAATACGATGCATGTAGTTTTCTGGATAATCAGGGGTGTCAAAATTAATGACATGACTTACATTTTCAATATCTAATCCACGTGCCATGACATCGGTAGCAATTAATATACGATGTTCACCTGAACCAAAGGCTTCAATACTTCTTAATCTGTAGTTCTGCGTTTTATTGGAGTGAATAACACAAACTTCATCTCTAAACATGGTGTCCAATTGGTCAAAAAGTCTATCTGCCATACGTTTAAAAGCTACAAAAATCAGTACTTTATTAAACGTTTGAGTATGGCTTAGCAAGTGCTCCAACAAGTTTACTTTGGTGTAGAAATTTGGGACGTTGTATCTATTCTGTGTTATGTTCTCTAAAGGCGTTCCAGAAACAGCCACAGAAACGCGAATGGGGTTCCTAAAAAACTCATTGATTAGAATATCTACATCTTGGGTCATAGTTGCAGAAAACATAATACTCTGTCTTCGTTCAGGAAGTAAATCAAATATATTAATCAGTTGGTGTCTAAAACCTAGGTCCAACATCACATCAACTTCATCGATAACCAATTTTTGAATGGACTTTAATTGTAATACCCTGCTTAAAGCAAGGTCGTATAATCTACCAGGAGTTGCTACCAATATATCTAAGCCTTGTGCTATAGCCTGTTTTTGGGTATTGATGTTTGTACCACCATAAACTCCTAAAACCCTATTGTTGATGTATTTGGATAGCTTTTCAATTTCTTCAACGACCTGCACCACTAATTCGCGTGTTGGAACTAAAACCAATACCCTAGGGTTATCTTGTTCTGAAAACTTTAGGTTTTTTAAAATAGGTAACATATAGGCAAAGGTCTTACCTGTACCGGTTTGCGCAATACCAACAACGTCCCTTCCAGAGCTCACCACATTAAAAGATTGTTCTTGTATAGGTGTTGGAGTGGTAAACCCCAAATCGTCTAAGGCGTTGTATAGCGGGGTATTAAGGTTTAAATCTTGAAAAGTCACGTTTAAAGTTTAGATGTGGCAAAGATAAATTAATAAAATTGTGTTTAGACTAAAATTACATGCTTTCAAATCAATATTAAATTTCGGTAATTTGCAATCCTGTTGAGAACGACTATTCCATATACGCCAAAAAGCATTAGTACTTTTAAAGAACAACTCTTACGTTGGGCACAACAATTTGATGAAGTGGTGTGGTTGGATTCCAATAATTATCATCAAAAATATTCCAACTACGACGCCGTTTTAGCCGTAGATGCGTTTACCAGTATCCAGACCGATTATCATCAAGCATTCGATAAATTAAAGGAATATCAGTCGGTAACTAAAGATTGGATATTCGGTTATTTAACCTACGATTTAAAAAACAATGTAGAGCATTTAACTTCTGGGAATTTTGATGGTTTGGGTTTTCCAGATTTACATTTCTTTCAACCTAAAAAACTGTTTTTGTTCAAAGGAGAAACCATAGAGATTCAATATTTAAATTACATATCTGATGAGTTTGAAGATGATATAAAATCAATAACTCATTGCGAGGAGGAACAACGTGGCAATCTTTCAAATGATGTTAAAATAAAACTTAGAATTCACAAAGATGAATATTTTGATAAGGTGAATACGATGCTGAACCATATTCACCGTGGAGATATTTACGAGGCTAATTTTTGTCAGGAGTTTTATGCAGAGCATACCGCTATAAACCCTTTGGATACGTTTTTTAAACTTAATAAAATTTCAACACCACCATTTGCTACGTTTGTAAAGTTTCGAGATAAATATGTGATGAGTGCTTCACCGGAGCGATACCTCAAAAAACAAGGAAATACTATTATATCCCAACCTATAAAAGGTACAGCTAAACGTTCTGAGGATTCTGAAGAAGATATTAAATTATCGAAGGATTTATCGAAAGACGAGAAAGAACGTAGTGAAAATATCATGATTGTTGATTTGGTACGTAACGATTTATCAAGAACTGCCGTAAAAGGAAGTGTTAAAGTAGAAGAACTTTGCAAGGTATATACGTTTAAACAGGTGCACCAAATGATATCTACGGTTGCCTCTCGAATAGAATCAACCACTAACCCTGTTGATGTTATTAAAAGCACCTTTCCTATGGGAAGCATGACCGGAGCACCTAAAATATCGGCGATGAATATTATTGAAAACCTTGAGGAAACCAAGAGAGGAATATATTCTGGTGCTATTGGATATTTTACACCAAACGGCGATTTCGATTTCAATGTGGTAATCAGGACCATTCTTTATAATGCTACCAAGAACTACGTGTCTTATTCGGTTGGAAGTGCCATAACAGCTAAAAGCAATCCACTAAGGGAATACGAAGAATGTTTAGTCAAGGCCAAGGCCATGCGAGAGGTTTTGGAAAATTAGATTAGTCTTCAGAAGGCAGTGTTCAGTTGGTAATAGTTGGTTTACCAAAGATTTACCCTTTGCGTCTCAGCGCCTTTGCGAGAGAATAATAACTACTTTAAGGTGATTCAGTTAAAATCTAGTTTTTTCAGAATTTAAGCTTCAAGCAGTTTTTACGAGAGTAAAATAAAAGTTAACTTTGATTGTGCTAGAAAATTTCCAAATCCACATAAATGATAATCTGTCTTTCCTAAAAGAAAGTAACCTCCTCATTGCCATTTCTGGAGGTGTTGATAGTGTGGTGTTGGTTCATCTTTGTCATCAGTTTGGTCTGGATATTTCCTTGGCTCATTGTAATTTCAACCTCAGAGGAAAAGAAAGCGATGGAGACGAAGCGTTTGTAATGCAATTGGCCGATAGTTTAAATATTGAAGCCTTTTCAGAGAGTTTTAATACCGAAGTTTACGCCAACGAATACAAAATGTCCATCCAAATGGCAGCAAGGGAAATGCGCTATTTGTGGTTTGATGAATTGGCTGAGCAATTGGAGTTCGATTATATACTAACCGCCCATCATGCCGATGATAATCTAGAAACGTTTTTAATCAACTTTTCAAGAGGCACTGGATTGGATGGTTTAACTGGGATTCCTGAAATTAATAACCGGTTTGTTCGCCCGTTATTACCTTTTTCCAGAGAACAAATAGTAGATTATGCCAAAGCGAACAAGTTAGAGTGGCGTGTAGATAGTAGCAATGCATCAACAAAATATCTTAGAAACAAACTACGGCACGAGGTTATTCCTATTTTAAAGGAGATTAACCCAAGTCTGCTTCAAAGTTTTCAGAGTACAATTAATAATCTTAGTGACGCTAACGATATTGTTGAAGACCAATTAGAACAGTTCTTTAAGAAAGCTATAATTAGTTTAGAAGACAATAAGATGACGTTCGATATTGCTGAGTTCAAAAAGCAAAATAACCCAAGAGCTTATCTTTTTGAAACGTTCAAGGACTATGGGTTTACAGAATGGAACGACGCTTTAAATTTACTCGATGCGCAGTCTGGGAAATATATTTTATCTAATACCCATCGATTGATTAAACATCAAGAAACACTATTGTTGAGCGAGATTGTTCCTGGGGAATTGGTGGATATTCAAATTGATAATATTCACCAGGACATCGAAACACCATTCGGTACATTGAGTTTTACTGAAGTGCAAGAGATGGATGTAAATAGCACTGCGGCCATATACGTAGATAAAGCATTGTTAAAATTTCCCTTATCTATAAGGCAATGGAAGGTGGGAGATGTGTTCTTTCCTTTAGGAATGCGAGGCAGGAAGAAAGTGAGCAAGTATTTTAAAGATGAAAAATTATCCTTGTTGGATAAAGAAAGTACGTTATTGTTATGTTCAGAAGACAATATTGTTTGGATAATCAACAGAAGAGCCGATAACCGCTATAGGGTAACCGAAGAAACTGAGCAAATTCTTAAAATTGAATTGAAATAAAACATGTCACACTGAGCGTAGTCGATGTGTTACACTGAAAATATCTTAAAACTTTTGAAACTAAAAGGCAACATAGTAGACATACAAAACAAGCGCATCTTTAAAGGCCAAATAACAGTTAAAGATGATAAAATTATTTCTGTAGGAGAAAAGGCACATAATGTAGAAACCTATATTTTACCGGGTTTTATAGATGCCCACATTCATATAGAAAGTTCTATGTTAGTGCCCAGTGAATTTGCTAAGATAGCAGTAAAACACGGTACGGTTGCCACGGTTTCCGATCCCCACGAAATTGCCAATGTTTGCGGACTGGAAGGTGTAAATTTCATGATTGAAAACGGAAAACAAGTTCCCTTAAAGTTTAATTTTGGCGCACCCTCTTGTGTACCCGCAACAACTTTTGAATCGGCCGGAGCTACTATCGATTCTGATGCTATTAAAACATTGCTTCAAAACCCAGACATTAAATACCTTACGGAAATGATGAATTATCCGGGAGTAATTTATAACGACAAAGAGGTTTTGAAAAAACTGGAATGGGCCAAACATTTCAATAAACCTATAGATGGTCATGCACCGGGATTAGTAGGGAACGATTTAACCAAATATATTTCTGAAGGTATTTCTACAGACCATGAATGTTTCACAAGGGAAGAGGCATTAGAAAAACTCAGAAAAGGCATGAAGGTGCTCATTCGAGAGGGGAGTGCTGCCAAGAATTTTGATGAGCTCATTGGATTACTTCCTGAGTATTACAAAAGCCTCATGTTCTGTAGTGACGATAAGCATCCAGATGATTTAATGTTAGGGCACATTAATCAATTATGTGCTAGAGCCGTCGCCAAGGGTATGGATGTATTTAATGTGTTACAGGTGGCTTGCCTAAATGCAATAGACCATTATAATCTCGATGTTGGAAAACTTCAGCAAGGAGATTATGCCGATTTTATTGTGGTTGAAGATCTGGTGAATTTCAAAACACTACAAACCTATATCAATGGTGAATTGGTCTACAGTGATGGTGTTAGTTTAATTAAACCTGTTGCTTTTCACACAATCAATAATTTTGAATGCAAACCTAAAATAATTTCAGATTTTGAAGTTTCATCCAAAAATGAAAAAATCAGGGTTATTGAAGCTCTAGAGGGGCAGTTGGTCACTAACGAATTAATTAAAAAAGCCAAAACAGAAAATGGAAATATAGTTTCCGATGTTAAGCAAGACGTCTTAAAAATGACCGTGGTTAATCGCTATCAAAATGATAAACCAGCAATTGCCTTTATAAAAAACTTTAAATTAAAGGAGGGTGCCATAGCCTCATCTGTTGGGCATGACTCTCATAACATAATTGCTATAGGCGTTTCAGATAAAGCCATTTGTAAAGCGGTGAATTTATTAATAGAACATAAAGGAGGGATTTGTGCAGTTTCTGATACCGAGCAAAAAATATTACCGTTACCAATAGCTGGTATTATAAGTGATAAAAACGGTGAAGAAGTCGCTAAGGATTACCAAGAAATAGATGCTATGGCCAAGCAGCTGGGTAGTAAATTAAATGCACCTTATATGACTCTGTCTTTCATGGCCTTATTGGTGATTCCGTCTTTAAAACTTAGCGACAAAGGATTGTTTAACGGAACAGATTTTATGTTTGTACCTTTGCAGGTCTAATTTATTCACTATTTATATAACTTCCTGGTATACTGTCTACTGAAAACTAAATTATGCCCGTATTAGAGCCTTCTTATAAAGTTCCTTTTTTATTTAAAAACGGATTTGTTGCCACGGTTTATTCGGGGTTATTCCGTAGGGTTAAAGGTGTGGTTCAGGAACGAGAGCGAATGACCTTGTCCGATGGCGATTTTTTAGATTTAGATTGGAGTTTTTCAAAAGAAAAAACAAACAAGTTAATCATCTTGTTACATGGCTTGGAAGGTGATGGGCATCGCCCTTACATGTTAGGAGCTGCAAAAGTATTTAATACCAATGGTGTAGATGCTGTTTGTGTAAACTTCAGGGGCTGTAGTGGTGAGGATAATTTAAAATTAAGAAGTTATCATTCTGGAGCTACCGACGATTTAAATGAAGTCATTCAGCATATTCAAGCAAATGGTAAATATTCCAGTATGTATTTAAAAGGAATAAGTTTGGGGGCCAATTTAATTCTAAAATATTTAGGCGAACGAGACAGCGTTCCTAAAGAACTCAAAGCAGCTATTTCGGTTTCTGTACCGTGCGATTTGAATGGGTCTAGCAAAGAACTTCATAAGATTAAAAATTTGCCCTATGCTATTCGTTTCTTAAAACATTTAAAAGGCAGGTTAAAAACAAAAATGGAAAAGTTTCCTCAAGCGATAACTGCAGAGGCCTATAACAAGATTAAGACTTTAAAGGATTTTGATGAGGTTTATACATCTAAAGTACATGGTTTTAAAGATGCTCTAGATTATTATCAACAATGTAGTGGTTTACAATTTATTCCAAATATAAAAACACCGACATTAATCATCAATGCACTCAACGATTCGTTTTTATCCCCAGAGTGTTTTCCTGTAAAAGAAGCAAAAGCACAAGATAATATTTATTTGGAAATGCCAAATCATGGTGGGCATGTTGGTTTTATAGATAAGAAGAATATCTATTACAATGAGCGTAGGGCGCTGGAGTTTTGTTCTAAATTTTAGCATGGCCTATTAATTTGTTAATCCGTTGTTAAATATTACCCTGTAAAACCTGCCTAGGTTTAATTTTTAATACCTTTTTTGAAAAATTAAGGTAATGCCAACATTCAACTTAAAAATTAATGGTGAGATGCATACTGTCGAGGCAGATGCAGACACCCCTCTTCTATGGGTTTTAAGAGACAAGATGAACTTATTGGGAACAAAATTTGGCTGTGGTATTGGTCAATGTGGTGCTTGTACAGTCCATATAAATGGCAATGCGACTAGAAGCTGTTTGTTACAAGTATCTCATTTGGAGGGGATGTCTATAACAACCATAGAAGGACTTTCAGAATCGAATAATCATCCGATGCAAGAGGCTTGGAAAGCTATTGATGTACCGCAATGTGGCTATTGCCAAGCGGGTCAGATTATGACGGCATCAGCGTTTCTTGAGAGAAATCCAAATCCGTCACAAGATGAAATTCGTAGTGCCATGAATGGCAATTTGTGTAGATGTGCTTCCTATAAAAGTATCGAGGAAGCTGTGAAATTAGCTTCCGAAAAAATAAGTTAATCTGTTATGGGTAATACGAAAAACACAACCAGTAGAAGATCGTTTTTAAAAACGTCTGCCCTAGCCAGTGGAGGTATGTTAATCGGGTTTAACCTCTTTAATGCTTGCAAATCCACTGCTAAACTTCCAACAGATTTAAGCAAACTAGATTACAAAGATTTTAATGCTTACATAAAAATTTCACCCGAAGGTAAGGTCACTATTTATTCGGTGAATCCAGAAATTGGTCAAGGTGTAAAAACCTCTATGCCTATGATAATTGCTGAAGAACTCGATGTAGATTGGAATGATGTACATGTGGTACAAGCCTCGTTAGATACAGAGCATTTTAGTAACCAAACGGCTGGAGGGAGTCAGTCTATTAGAAGAAGTTGGCAGCCACTTCGTGAAACTGGAGCTACTGCAAAGCAAATGTTGATTAATGCTGCGGCCGCACATTGGGGTGTAGATGCCAAAACCTGTAGTGCTAATTCTGGCGTGATTACAAATGCCAAAGGCGAAACTCTTGGTTATGGCGATGTTGTTGAAGCAGCAGCCAAGTTGGCTGTTCCAGATGAAGTTTCACTAAAAGACCCAAAAGATTTTAATATCATAGGGAGAGGAAAAGGTAATGTAGATATAGATAAAATTACATCCGGTAAACCGTTGTTTGGTCTAGATTATAAAGCGGAAGGTATGGTTTATGCCTCGGTATTGAGGCCACCTGCTTTCGGTCAAATACTAGAGTCTTTCGATGCTACTGAAGCCAAAGAAATATCGGGGGTTATTGATGTTATCACTATAGGAGATAAAACCAGGGCCATGCTAGGCAAAGGTAGACCAAATTGGAGCGTGAAACTCAGCAGAACTGATAAGGTTGTTGTTGTTGGCAAAACAACTTGGGACGTAATAAAAGGGAAGAAAGCAATTAAAGCAACTTGGAAAAAAAGTAATGAAAAGACCAAGTTGGAGAGTACTGATGACCACGACAAAAAGTTACTTCGTTTGTTAGATGGTAAAAGATTTAGAACAAGACGAAAAGATGGCGATGTTGTAAAAGCTTTCGCTGAGGCCGATAAAGTCTTAGAACGTGTTTATGAGTCGAAATTCTTACCTCACAATACATTAGAACCAATGAACTTTTTTGCAGATGTTACCGCTGACAAGATTCATTTAGCAGGACCAACCCAGACTCCAGAATCGGCTGCCAATGCAGTGGCTAGCTTATTGGATAGACCATTAGAAGATATTCACGTAGACCTTACCAGAATGGGAGGAGGCTTTGGGAGGAGGCTATATAACGACTATGTAATAGAGGCGGTGGAAATTTCAGATGCTATAAAAAAACCGGTTAAAATGATATCGACACGAGAAGATGATATGACCACGGGAGTATATCGACCGGCTTGTAAATATAAAATTGCAGCGTCTATAAAAGATGGGAAGTTAACGGGGTATCACCTTAAAGAAGCATGTGTTAATGGAAATATGTACGGTTTAGTCCCTAACTTTTTTCCAGCTGGCGCTATCGCAAATTATCAAGTAGACAGTGTGCCATTGCGAAGTAATATAACCGTTGGAGCTTGGAGAGCGCCATACACTAACTTTTTGGCCATAGCAGAGCAAAGTTTTTTTGATGAGTTAGCTGAAGAAATAGGTGTAGACAGAGTTAAGCTTCATATGGATTTGTTGGATAATGTAAAGAATAATCCTAATCCAAATATTCGGTATAATCCCGATCGACTGCAAGGTGTCCTAAAAAAGGTTGTGGAGAAATCTAACTATGGAAATACACCAGATGGTGTTTATCAAGGGTTGTCGGTTTATTATTGCCATAACACCCATGTTGCTGAGGTGGCAAATGTTATTATGGAAAACAACAAGCCAGTAGTTAAAAAAGTAACCTGTGTTATTGATTGTGGTATCGTGGTAAATCCCTTGGGAGCTATGAACCAAGCCAAAGGTGGTGTTCTAGATGGGATTGGTCATGCCATGTATGCCGATTTTAGTTTTAAGAATGGTGTTCCTTCAGCAAATAATTTTGGTAATTATCAATTAATTAGAATGACTCAAACGCCAGAGATTGATGTTCATTTTATAGAGAGCGATATGGCTCCTACAGGTTTGGGTGAACCCACTCTGCCTCCTGTTGGCGGTGCTGTAGCTAATGCAATTTATAAGGCAACCGGTAAGCGATTATATAAGATACCTTTTATCAAAGATTTAGAATCTGGTAGCGGTGTTTTCAGTTAATATGAAATTATGACTCACGAATTTAAGCATATCATCAATGAAGCTATCCAAGCTAGAAAACAAGGGTTAAAATGCGTTTTAGCTTCGGTAGTAGATTTAGATGGTTCGTCTTACCGTCGTCCGGGTGTTAGGATGCTTATTATTGAAAATGGTAACATGATTGGTGCGGTTAGTGGTGGATGTGTTGAAAAAGAGATTGTATTACAGGCGCAATCCGTTTTTAATTCAGGACAAGCCAAAATGATGACTTACGATGGTCGATATAGATTAGGTTGTGAAGGTGTACTGTACATTTTATTGGAATTAATAGAATTAAAGCCTTCATTTGAAAAGTCTTTTGAAGATTGTATTAGAGATAGAGTTGCCTTTCAAATTACCGCGCTTTATGAAAAAAGAGAAGGTGTTTTTAAGGGTATTGGAACCAGAGTTAAAATAGGAGAAGAGAGCTTCCGCATATCAAAGCAGAAATCCCTACCTGAACGATTAGCTTTTCATCAAGATATGCTACCAAGTTTTAGGCTGGTCATTATAGGTGCGGAGCATGATGCGGTGCAATTGTCTCAATATGCAAAATTAACAGGTTGGGAGGTTGTTATAGTTGCAGGTATTTCAGAGATGAAAACTATTAGTGCTTTTCCGGGAGCAGATACTTTAATTTCAACCATCCCTGAGAATTTGGATGTTAACCAAATAGATGCACAAACAGCGGTAGTTTTAATGACTCATAATTTTGCTTACGATTTACGCTATCTTGTTCAGTTAAAAAATACTAAGGCTAGTTACATCGGGCTTTTAGGGCCAACAAAACGTAGAGAAGATTTAATGGTACAATTAATGGAATATTGCCCAGATGTATCAGAGGATTTTTTAGATGTTATTCATGGACCAGCGGGTTTAGATATAGGGTCTGAAACACCTCAAGAAATAGCTATCTCTATTGTTTCAGAGATTTTGTCGGTTACCAGAAACCGAAATTCGGTATCTCTAAGTCAGAAATCAGGAAGTATTCATTATCGATAGCTAGTTTTGAAATCAATTTCAAATATCGCCATAGTCATTATGGCTGCAGGTGCATCAACACGAATGGGAAGACCAAAACAACTTCTTAAATGGAAAGAAGCTACTCTGCTTCAGCATGTTATTTCCATTTGTGAAAAAACACTGGCCAAAAAAGTCTTTGTTGTTTTGGGTGCTAATTATGAATTGATTTATCCTAAGATTAGTAAAGATTCGGTTAACGTAATTCATAATACGTCATGGCACTTGGGTTTAGGCAAATCTATAGCTTGTGCTACAAAACAAATCATAAATTCTATCGAAGCGTATGATGGGCTTTTAGTGGTTTTAGGTGATCAGCCTTTTTTGACTACTTCATTTTTAGATAAACTAATTTCAGATTTTGACGTTAATTCCAAAAGTATTTTAGCTACAGGTTACGGGGGAAATAGCGGTGTTCCTGTATTATTTCATAAATACTACTTCCGTGATTTGTCTGAGCTATCTGGAGATAATGGGGCTAAATTGTTGTTGAAAAAGAACGAAAAAAGGGTGGAGTGTTATAGGCCAGATTTCGATAATATGGATATTGATACAGAAGTAGATTATTTAAAAATAGTCTCTTCAAGTAAACAGTAATTGCAATGTCATTATTTGTTTTATCTTCGAGGCATGAGTAAGTCTTCAACAGAAAAAGCAGCAACACCAGAAAATTTTCAGGATTTAAGGGTCAAACAACCTCCAAAGAATTCGGCAGGCATTGGCGGTTTAAAAGCTGCTACTTCTCACGCTGTAAAGTATATTAAGTCATCGAATATTTTAAAGATTACCCAGAATATCAATCAAAAAGGTGGTTTTGATTGTCCGGGTTGTGCTTGGCCAGATCCAGATGATGAGCGCTCTTCATTGGGAGAGTACTGCGAAAACGGCTTAAAGGCAATGGCGGAAGAAATGCAAAATAAACTTATAGGTAGCGATTTTTTTGCAGCTCATACAGTTGATGATTTATCGTCATGGTCAGATTACGATATTGGCAAATCAGGACGTCTATCAGAGCCCTTGTTTTTGCCAGAAGGGGCTACCCATTATCAACCTATCTCTTGGGAAGATGCATTTAAAAAGATTGGAGCACATTTAAATGCTTTAGATAGTCCAGATGAAGCTGTGTTTTACACATCGGGTAGGACTACCAATGAGGCTGCATTTTTATATCAGCTTTTTGTTCGGGAATATGGGACCTCTAACTTGCCAGATTGTTCTAATATGTGTCATGAAGCAAGTGGAAAGGCGCTTTCAGAGACATTGGGAATAGGAAAAGGTTCGGTAACCCTAGATGATTTATATAAAGCTGAAGTGGTTATGGTTGTTGGTCAAAATCCAGGGACCAATCACCCCAGAATGTTATCTGCTCTAGAAAAAACAAAGAAAAATGGGGGAAAGATTATTACAATCAACCCTTTGCCTGAAGCGGGTTTGATAAAGTTTACCGATCCGCAAAACCCTATTAAAATATTATCAGGTGGTACCCAATTAACAGATGTTTTTGTACCGGTTACTGTTAATGGCGATGTCGCATTTTTTAAGGCCATTCTTTTGAAGTTATTGGAAAAGGAAGAGCAAGATGGTAATGTGTTTGATAAACAGTTTATTGAAGAGTTTACACATGGTTATGATACATTTATAGAAGATTTAAAACAATTTAATTTTGAGGAGTGCTTAAAACTTTCAGGAGTTTCAAGGGAAGTATTTAATGCTGCTTTCGATATTATTTTGAACAATGACAAAATAATTATTTGTTGGGCCATGGGTCTTACTCAGCATGAAAATGCTGTAGATAACATTCGTGAACTTGTTAATCTTTTGCTCCTAAAAGGAAGTATTGGAAAAGAGGGGGCGGGTACATGTCCGGTTCGTGGACATTCCAATGTTCAAGGCGATAGAACGGTAGGTATATGGGAAGCTGCACCTCAAGCGTTTCTTGATAAAATTGAAGCCAAATACGGTTTTAAACCCAGTTCTAAACACGGTTACTCCGTAATAGATGCCATAAAGGCTATGTTTGATAAAAAAGCCAAAGTGTTTTTTGGTTTGGGAGGGAACTTTATTTCAGCGGTACCAGATACCAATTATTCGGCTCAGGCTTTGGCTAATTGTAATTTAACTGTTCATGTAAGTACTAAGCTTAATCGGTCCCATTTAGTTACAGGAAAAGAAGCGCTAATTTTACCGTGTTTGGGTAGAGCGGAAAAGGATTATCAAAAAACGGGAGTTCAAGTACAGAGTGTTGAAAATTCTATGGGTGTAGTCTCATCAACTAAAGGCGTGTTAGAACCTTGTTCTGATAGGATAATGAGTGAAGTGGCCGTTGTTTGTGGTATTGCTAATGCCACATTAAATGAACGTTCTAAAATAGATTGGCTAAGTTATAAAGATGATTATAGTTTGGTTAGAAATGATATTGCTGAAGTTGTGGAAGGATTTACAGATTATAACCATCGTATAAAACAACCCTCAGGATTTTATTTGCCCAATGGTGCTCGCAAAAGAGATTTTAAAACACAATCGGGAAAGGCACAATTTTCAATAAATAAACTACCTGAATGGAAAATTGAACAAGGCGAGTTGGTTATGATGACTATTAGGAGTCATGATCAATTCAATACAACCATTTATGGTTTAAACGACCGTTATCGTGGAATTTTCAATGAACGCCGCGTTATCTTCATGAACAAAGATGATATGAAGGAACGAGGGCTTAAAGAACAAGATGTAGTGGACCTGAAATCTAAGTTTAATGGTGTAGTGCGAAAAGCAAATAAATTTAAGGTTGTAGGTTACGATATTCCAAAGCATTGTTGTGCAACATACTTCCCAGAAACCAATGTACTTGTGCCTTTAGATAGTTATGCACACACTGCAAAGACACCAGCATCTAAGAGTGTCTTAATCACTGTCTCAAAGGGCTAAAATTATTAGTAATACCTAATTCTGAAGGCTTGTTTTTTGGCTAAAACTTAATATTGAGCCTTTTAATTTGCGAAATCTTTAATAATACTGTTTTGCTCAATTTTCTCATGAAATTTGAATAAATAATTAAGTATAATTACTTAGTTTTGTATTTAAAATACGTAGACATGAAGAAAATCATTGTAGTTGGTAATGGTATGGTGGGTTATAAATTTTGTGAAAAGTTTGTAGCCAACGAAGCTTCTAAGAATTTTGAAGTTATAGTTTTTGGTGAAGAACCAAGACCAGCTTACGACCGTGTTCATCTTAGTGAATATTTTGAAAATCAAGATGCTAAAGCCTTAGAAATGGCTCCTGCTGAATGGTATTCTGAAAATAATATAGAACTTATAACTGGTGAAAGAGTAGCTGATATAAATAGAACCGGACAGACTATCACAACGGCAAAAGACCGTGAGTTTTCATATGATTATTTGGTCATGGCTACAGGGTCTTCTCCTTTTGTGCCACCCATTAAAGGTGTTGAAAAAGAAGGTGTTTTTGTCTACAGAACTATTGAAGACTTAGAAGGAATGCTAGCTTATGCCGCTAAACTTAAAGCTGAAAAACCAGATGCTAAGGCAGCTGTTCTTGGTGGGGGATTGTTAGGTTTAGAGGCTGGTAAAGCTGTTTTGGATATGGGTCTGGAGCCACATATTGTAGAGTTTGCTCCAAAGTTAATGCCTAGACAACTGGATTCAAGAAGTAGTAATGTGCTGCAGTTAAAGCTGGAGTCTATAGGATTGAATATACATTTAAGTAAAGCTACTAACCAAATACTTGGTGATGGTAAAATAACAGGTATGGAGTTTGGTGAGGATGATAGTTTAGATGTGGATATGCTAATAGTTTCTGCTGGAATTCGTCCAAGAGATGAGCTTGCTAAAGCTTGTGGTTTAGATGTTGGAGTAAGGGGAGGTATTGTGGTAGATAATACCATGAAAACTTCTGATGACAATATTTATGCTATCGGAGAAATTGCCTTATACAACCAAATGATATATGGTTTGGTTGCACCTGGTTACGATATGGCCGATGTTGCAGTAAATCAAATTTTGGGTAATACAGATGTGGTGATGCCAGCCGATATTGATATGTCTACTAAGCTAAAATTAATTGGTGTAGACGTAGCTAGTTTTGGTGAGCCATTTATGCCAGCATCAAAGGGGCATTCAATAATTTTTGAAAATAAAACAGAATATCTATACAAAAGAATAAACGTAAGCCTAGATGGCAAAAAACTTCTAGGAGGAATCTTGGTAGGAGATGCCACAGATTACAGCATGTTGCATCAAATATACCTTAACGGTATGGCGATTCCTGAGAATCCTGCTCAACTAATCTTACCAGCGAGCGATGGCGGTGCTGCATTTGGTGATGTTATGGATTTACCAGATGAAGCTCAAATATGTTCTTGCGAAAGTGTTTCTAAAGGACAAATATGTGGGGTTATTGAAAGTGGTGAAGCTAAAGATTTAGGAGATGTTGTAAGTTGTACCAAAGCAGGTACAGGTTGTGGGGGTTGTAAGCCTATGGTAGCCGATTTAACCAATGCCAAACTTAAATCATTAGGTATTGAGGTTAAAGATTCCGTTTGTGAACACTTTGATTTAAATAGACAAGAACTATATCAAATCATCCAAGTAAAAGGCTATAAAACCTTTAACGAAGTACTGGATAACCATGGTAACGGTGGTCACGGATGTGAGTTGTGTAAACCACTTGTCGCTTCTTTAATGGCGTCTATTCACGCAGATACTGCCAATAAAGAATATGCAATACAAGATTCAAATGATAGATTCTTAGCTAATATACAGCGTAACGGTACTTATTCTATAGTTCCTCGAGTACCAGGAGGAGAAATTACTCCAGATAAATTAATTGCGCTTGGCGAAATAGCAAAAAAATACGATTTATATACTAAGATAACTGGTGGTGTACGTATCGATTTATTCGGTGCTACTTTAAATCAACTCCCTGTAATCTGGAAAGAACTTATTAGTCATGGATTTGAAAGTGGACATGCTTATGGTAAGTCCCTGAGAACAGTTAAAACCTGTGTGGGCTCAACGTGGTGTCGCTATGGAATGGACGAAAGTGTAAGTTTTGGTATAGAATTAGAGAATCGTTATAGAGGAATACGAGCTCCTCATAAAATTAAAGGCGGGGTGTCTGGTTGTATTCGCGAGTGTGCAGAAGCTAGAGGTAAAGATTTTGGTTTAATAGCTGTAGAAGGTGGTTGGAACCTTTATGTTGGTGGAAACGGTGGTGCTACACCGCGCCATGCAGAGTTATTGGCTGAACAAATAGATAACGAAACTGTAATTAAATATTTAGATCGTTATTTGATGTTGTACATGCGCACAGCGAAACCTTTACAGCGTACCGCGGCTTGGCAGGAAAGACTTGAAGGCGGTATGGATTACTTAAAAGAAGTAATTATAGACGATAAATTAGGTATTGCTGAAGATTTAGAAAAAGAAATGGAAACTTTGGTTAACAAGTTTGAGTGCGAGTGGACACAAGCGGTTAACGACCCAGAAATGATGAAACGTTTTAGTCATTTTGTTAACAGTGAAGAAGACGATGATAACTTGGTGTTTGTTCCAATGAGAGAACAAAAAATGCCAGAACCTTGGAGTAACTAAAAGCACTAAAATTTAAAATAGACATGGAAGAAGTTTTAGAAAAATACGGATCAACTCAATTAGAAGACGTAAAAGTTTGGTTTAAAGCAGCGTCAGTACATGATTTTCCTATAGATGGAGGTGCTTGTGTGAAATATAAAGACAAGCAAATAGCGGTTTTTAATTTTGCGAGATTAAATAAATGGTATGCTTGTCAGAATGTTTGTCCGCACAAAATGGAAATGGTTTTGTCAAGAGGAATGATTGGAGATGAACAAGGAACCCCAAAAGTGGCTTGTCCTTTGCACAAAAAAACATTTTCTTTAGAGAACGGAGAAAATCTAAATGGTGATTTAGAGCCTATTGCAACCTACCCTGTAAAAATTGAAGGAGAAAATGTGTATATTGGCTTTTCAGACTAATATACATACTAAATGAAGCCTACACGATTTGAAACAGCAATAGCATTAATAGATAAAAAAAATTCAGAAGATATAAATACATACCAAGTATCTGGTATGGAGTACCCTAAAGAGTTGTTATACTCTCAACGTATGACGAGGAAGCTCTTACAGTTCGAGCCTAATTCATCAAAAGCATTGCAAATTGCAGCTCGAGCTCAACATATATGTAGGTGGCAAATACCAAGAGATGAGTATCCCATGGACCGTGTTGGATATTTAAAATGGCGTGAAACCTTAAAAAAAATGCATGCCGAAATTACCGCAGGTATTTTACAACAAGTTGGATACGATGAACAATATGTAAGTAGGGTTTCCCAACTTATTACAAAAAAGCTCATCAAGAAAAATGAAGAATCCCAAATACTTCAAGATACTGTTTGTTTGGTGTTCTTGGATTATTATTTCGGGGATTTTGCTGCCAAACACAAAGATGACAAGGTAATAGATATTCTTCAGAAAACTTGGAAAAAAATGTCTGCTAGAGGTCATGAAGCAGCTCTACAATTAAACTTTTCAGATAAAAATTTGGCACTGATAGAACAGGCCCTAAAGAGTTAATAAAATAATGGCGGGGAATCGTAATTCATTAGATCAAAATACTTTTGAGAGATTACGGCGTTTATACATTATTGCATTAAGTACTATTGCGCTTTCTGTAATATTCAGTCAGCTTCTTATTAGAAATCACCTAAAAAATCAAGAAAGTGATTCTCGTGTAATTAATGTTGCGGGTAGGCAAAGAATGTTAAGCCAAAAGCTAACAAAAGAAATACTTTCGCTATCCACCGAAAGTAATTTTTTAGAGCGAGGTGAAATTAAAAATAGTTTAGAGCAAACTTTAGCGCTTTGGGGAAATTCTCATATTGCCCTGCAGAACGGAAGTGACAGTCTCGGTCTACCTGGGAAAAACAGTAAGGTGGTATCTGGAATGTTTAATGACATAAACCCCACATATGATGTTATTAAAGAAGCTTCAGAAAGCATAATAAAAGAAATAGAAGCGTCTTCATCTGTAAGTGTAAAAAAACTATCAGAGGATATAGAAAAAGTAAAATTGAGCGAGGGCGACTTTTTAGTAAAAATGGATGCCATTGTAAATCAGTACGACTTGGAAGCAGAAGAGCGTGTGGCCTGGCTCAGAAAGCTTGAAATGTTTCTAACAGCGTTTACACTATTGCTACTTCTTGCCGAGTTTCTATTTATATTTTGGCCTACAGCCAAGACTGTAAAGAATAGTTTATCAGAACTCATTCTAGCTGAAAAAAGAGCTAAGGAAATGGCATATAATGCCGATGTTTTGAGTGAAGCCAAGGAAAAATCCATTAGAGAGTTAAGGGCTTTAAGTCATGCTATGGATGAGACGTTGTTATTTGCTCGGATTTCACCCGAGGGTATTATTCTACACATGGGTAAAAAGTTTTCTAAACTATTTAAACTAAGTAGGTTTAACACTGCAGAAAATTTTACTAAAGTTCTTTCTATCCAACCTAACGAGCAAGAGGTAATTGAGGAAATCATTTCGAAACATAAAAAAATAGGTTGGCAAGGAGAGGTAAAAGCAACAAATAAGGAGGGAGAAGATATTTGGTTAGAAATGTCTGTTATTCCTTTTAACCCTGTTGGAGAGCGCTCAGAACTTTTGATAATAGCCTCGGATATAACCAAACGAAAAGCTGGGCAATTGGAAATTGAACGGTTAACGAAGCAAAGTTTTGAGGAGAAAATGAATCAGCAAAAAATTGTTTCAAGTAAAATTATAGAGAACCAAGAAAAAGAACAAAACAGAATTGCAAAAGATGTTCATGACGGCATCGGGCAAATGCTTACGGGTCTAAAATATAATTTAGAAAGTATCGATATTTCAGACATTGATAAAACTGCTACAAAAATTGAACATTTAAAAGAATTAGCAGCTAACATAATTAAAGGGGTTAGAACAGCAACGTTTAATTTAACGCCTCCAGAGTTAGCTGACCATGGTATAGTGCCCGCCTTAACCAAATTAACTCAGGAATTAGCTAAGTTAACTGGTAAGGAAATATTGTTATTTAATAAAACAGATTTTGATGGGAGGCTAGATTCGCTCAAAGAAATCAATATTTACAGAATTACACAGGAGGCTATCAATAATGCCATAAAATATGCAGATTCTACTCATATTATAGTATCGTTATCAACTAGTAAAAATATGTTAAGTATAGTGATTGATGATAATGGCAAAGGATTTGACCCAAATAAGATAGTAAGTGTTAAGAATGGAGATGGCGGTATGGGAATGACCTTTATGAGAGAACGTATAAAGTATATAAACGGACGTCTTTTCCTGCATTCAGAACCAGGTAAGGGCACGAGGGTAACCTTGAATATTCCATTTTCAAATAATGAAGTTTCATGATGAAAAAGCGTATAAGTTCGGGTTCTACATTTGAAGATGCTATTGGTTATTCCAGAGCTATAGTTCGTGGAGACTGGGTGTTTATTTCTGGTACAACAGGTTATAACTATGATACAATGACTATAAGCAACGATGTGGTAGATCAGGCAGAGCAATGTTTTGTAAATATTATTAGTACTTTGGAAAAGGCTAATGCCACTCTCAGCGATATAGTTAGGGTAACATATATTTTTCCGAATACTTCAGATTTTGAATTGTGTTGGCCCGTTTTTAAAAAATACTTAGGAAATGTAAAGCCCGCAGCAACTATGATTTCTGCTGGTTTGGCTAATACTAAAATGAAAGTTGAAATTGAGGTTACTGCCTTAATAAACAGTTGATTACGTATAAATACTTATTTTTTTATACATTTGCTGTAGAATTATAATTTGTTTATGGCTAAAATTAAAGTCGTGCTAGCAGACGACCATGAATTGGTTAGAGATGGTATTAAAGCACTTTTAGAAGATCAGAATGAAATCGAGGTAATCGATGAGGCTTCTAACGGAAAAGAGGCTCTTGAAGTAATAAAAAGAAATACTCCAAATGTACTTATTGTAGATATCAGAATGCCAGAGATGAACGGAATTGATGTCGTTAGAGCCATCAGTGCCAGCGGTATCAATGTTAAAACTTTGGTTTTATCAATGCATGATTCTGAAGAATACGTGGTGCAGTCTATTCAAGCTGGCGCCGATGGTTATTTGTTAAAAGGAGCTAGTAAAGACGAATTTTTAAAAGCGCTAAACAAAGTAGCTGAAGGTGGAAAATATTTTACTGGAGACGTATCGGCTATCATAATGAATAATTTTGTAAATGGTACAACCCCATCACCCGAAACCAAAACAACTCCGGCCAACTTACCTTTTAAACTAACCAAAAGAGAAAAGCAAATACTTGGTCTGGTGTTGGAACTTAAAAACAACAAAGATATTGCTGATGAATTACAAATTAGTAAACGTACAGCAGAGGTGCATCGCTTCAATTTAATGAAAAAGTTGGAAGTCTCAAACCTAAAAGAACTCACGGACAAAGCAAGGGAATATCAACTGATTTAGTTGTTCTTATATTATTCCTATTTATCCCTACCACCTTAAATCCTTTTTTATTATTTCTACAAAATCAATTGTAGTAAAATGATAATCTCGTAATTATTTATAATTGCTTGTTTTTTCTACGTATTTTTACGTATAAATACTTAGTTTTGTATTATAGTAATACGTAGTTGTGTTAAATCTAAAACCAATAAAGTCTATAAAACAATTAATATTCAACTTAATAGAGGTTGAAAAGCGCGATGTTATACAGTTTTTGACTTTTAGGTATTTGTTAGGTTTTGTAATGAAGGGTTTTTTTGCACATTCAGTGAAGCTTAGTGAGTTCACAAAACTATCAAAAGTTTATCTTAAGGAAAGTGTAAAGTATAGAGCTTCATTAAAATTACAACCTGTCATAATAAGAAATTAAAAGTTTTCCCTGAGTAGGATTAGCTCAGGGTTTTCTTTGAGAGTCTGTTATTCCCGCCAAATTACTGTAGCTACAGTAAAGCGGGAATAACAACAAAGAAGTTTTAATCAAAACCAAATTCTTTATTTGAAATGCAGTTTTTTATCAAATTACCGATTAAAAAAAGCATTTTTAAAGGATTGTTAATTATCAATATTAGTTCTTGTTTGGTATTTTAATATTGATTTAATTCGTTAAAAAACGCTTCAAGATATGATGAATAAAGAAGTGAAAACAACATGTTCATATTGTGGTGTAGGATGTGGAATTGTAGTAAAGAAAGACAATAATAACAAGGTTGTTGTAGAGGGAGATAAAGACCACCCTGTTAATAAGGGTATGTTGTGCTCCAAAGGTAGAAATTTACATTATGTTGTAAACGATACTTCTGATAGGATTTTATATCCCGAAATGCGCTGGAGTAAATCTCATCCACGCGAACGTGTAAGTTGGGATACTGCTTTAGATAGAGCGGCGAGCGTATTCAAATCTATAATCAAAAAGCATGGTCCGGATAGTGTAGGGTTTTATGTTTCTGGACAAAGCCTTACAGAGGAATACTATATTGCCAATAAGCTAACAAAAGGTTTTCTAGGAACAAACAACATAGATACAAATTCTAGATTATGTATGAGTTCTGCCGTTGTAGGCTATAAAAAAACGTTTGGTGAAGATAGTGTACCTATTTCTTATGCCGATATTGAATTAGCAGATAGTTTCCTAATCACTGGGGCTAATCCGGCTTGGTGTCATCCTATTTTATTCCGAAGATTAGAAAAACATAAGGAAGAAAATCCCGATGTAAAAATCATTGTTGTAGATCCTCGTAAAACAGATACAGCTAAGTTCGCCGATTTGCATTTACAAATTTTACCGGGTACAGACGTAATTCTATATAACGCCATAGGCCGCAGATTATATGAAAGTGGATTGATAGATGAGGACTTTATAAAAAATTATACAGACGGATTTCAAGCCTATAAAGAGCAGATATTTTCAACAAAAATAAGTAAGGCAGCAAAATTATGTGGAATAGATGAAAAGGATATCAGAAAAGCAGCTGATATCATCGGGCTTTCTAAAGGGTTTATAAGCATGTGGGCTATGGGTCTTAACCAAAGTGTGGTTGGTGTTAATAAGAATGTAGCCCTTTTAAACCTTTCTTTAATTACGGGACAGGTGGGAAAACCTGGTTCAGGTCCATTTTCGCTAACTGGCCAACCCAATGCTATGGGTGGGCGAGAGGTTGGAGGTATGGCTAACCTTTTAGCTGTTCACAAAGATTTAATGAATGAAGAGCATAGAAGAGAAGTAGCTCAGTTTTGGGGTGTTGAAAGAATAAACCCAAAACCAGGATTAACTGCAACTGAAATGTTCGATGCTCTAGAATCTGGTGAATTAAAAGCCATTTGGATAGCTTGTACTAATCCCTTGGTAAGTTTACCAAATACCAATCGTATTGAAAAAGCTGTTAAAAATGCAAAGTTTGTAGTCGTTCAAGATATATCTCACAAAGCAGATACAGTTAAGTTCGCCGATTTACTTTTACCTGCCGCTGGATGGTTAGAAAAAGAAGGGGTTATGACTAATTCTGAGAGACGAATTTCATATCTACCTAAAGAAGTAGACCCGCCAGGAGAGGCAAGACCAGATGTAGAAATATTTTGTGATTTTGCGCAGCGCATGGGGTTCCGAGGTTTTAACTATGGTGCCACAGAAGAGATTTATGACGAATACTGCGCTATGACAAAAGATACCAATATAGATGTCTCTTACCTAAACTACGATAGGTTAAAGAACGAAGGTACATTTCAATGGCCAGTAAATGAGTATAGACATAAAGGAACCCCGAGGTTATTTGAGGATAAAGTTTTCTATACACCATCCAAAAAAGCGATTTTCAATGTAGCTTCAACTATTGAGAATACCTCTGTGCTTCCTAATCCCGAATATCCTTTGATATTAACTACAGGAAGGGTTAGGGATCAATGGCATACCATGACCAAAACTGGTAAAGTGTCTCGATTAAAGACGCATTACCCAAAACCTGTTTTGGAAATTAATCCTGTTGATGCTTATTTGTATAAAATTAAGGATGGCGATATAACAGATATAGTAGGTGAAAATGGAAAAGTGAGGGTGCGTGCAAAGGTTACCGAAGAAATTAAAAAGGGCGTTGTTTTTCTACCAATGCATTGGGGTAAACAACTTCAAAACGATTTAAATCGGGCAAATAACTTAACAAATACCCATGTAGATCCTGTTTCTAAAGAACCCGATTTTAAGTTTACAAGAGTAGCAGTATTCAAATACGAAAAGCCAAAAGAAAAGATTCTTATAGCTGGTGCCGGAGCAGCATCATTCCGTTTTATTCAGGATTACAGAGAGCATAATGAAAAAGATGAAATTCATGTGTTTTCAAAAGAACCAAATTTATTTTACAATAGAGTATTGCTGCCAGAATATGTTACTGAAGAATTAACATGGGAGCAACTATTAAAAATCAAAAAAATAGAGTTAGATAAACTCAAAGTTCATTTACACCCAGAAACTTTAATAACTAAAGTAAATTCTAAAGAAAAAAGTGTAATCGACAATAAAGGGAATTTACACACTTTTGATAAGCTCATACTTGCAACTGGTAGTAGAGCGTTTATTCCAAAAGATGTTCAAATCGATCTTCCTGGACGCTTTACTATGCGTAATAAAAGTGATGCCGATAGTTTCAAAAGCTATTTGGACGACACTGGTTTGCCTCCAGAGGAACAACATGTAGCTATTGTTGGTGGTGGTTTATTGGGATTAGAATTAGCAGCCGCTCTTAAACATAAAAATGTAAAAGTTACTATAATTCAGAGAGCATCTCGTTTAATGGAGAGGCAGTTAGATAAAGTATCAAGTAAATTGTTGGCGCTCGATGTACAAGAACGAGGCATTCAAATTTATTTTGATAATGAGGTTAGTACAGTCTTTGATGATGATGAAACGGGCGATTTAAATATCACGTTAAAAAGTGGGAAGTTAATTACTGCAAATGCAATTGTATATGCTATTGGAACAATACCTAATATTGAAATAGCTAGAGAAAGTGGTGTAAAATGCGGAAGAGGTGTTGTTGTAAATCAGCATTTACAATCTTCCAATCCAGATATTTTTGCAATTGGAGAAATTGCAGAGTATAAGAATCAGTTATTTGGAATTACATCGGCAGCAGAAGAACAGGCTACTATTTTAGCCAATTTTATTGCAGGTGATATTAGTAGTGCCTACGATGGTTCTGTATTAATGAATATTTTAAAATTTAATGATTTAAGTCTTTGTAGTATAGGGGATATTAATGTGCCAGAAAACGATTTAAGCTATGAGGAAGTTGTTTTTACAGATATTTCGAAACGATACTACAAGAAGTGTATAGTAAAAGATGACTTGTTGATAGGAGCTGTTTTAATGGGAGACAAGAGCGAGTTTGCAGAATTTAAAACGCTTATAGGAAGTAAGATTGAAATGTCTGAAAAGCGAGATACTCTTTTAAGAGGGGCGTCTAATGACAAACCTGTTATTGGTAAGTTAATTTGTTCCTGCAGTCAAGTTGGAGACGGTAATGTTAAGGAAGCCATTGCTAAAGGATGTACCGATTTCACAGAGTTATGTAAACAAACAGGTGCAGGTTTAGGTTGTGGTAGTTGTAAAACTGAAGTAAGAGAAATTCTTTATAATTCTAAAGTATTAGTATAATGGAAGAACGTTATAGGTTAATGATAAATGGTGGGGTACTTTCTCCAGCAGAGTTAAAATATATATGTGAAGCAGCTGAAGGGTTGGGGCTAGATGCAATATCATTTGGATCTAGACAGGATATTATATTTCCAGAGAAAATAGATGAATCAAAATTCAATCAGTTTGAAAAGATAACGTTTGTTAAACCTAAGCGAGATAAGGTAGAGAATATTGCGTCATCTTATGTTTCTGCAGAGATTTTACCAAGTACTTCATGGTTAACCAGTGACAAGTATCTATACATACTAGAGCAATTTAAGTATAATCCTAGATTACGAATTAATGTTATAGATCCTAAACAAAGATTAGTACCTTTATTTACTGGTAATGTTAATTTTATAGCCTCTAATCATGAAGACTATTGGTATTTATATTTAAGACTACCAGGTTGGAAAAAGACACTTATGTATCCTGCGCTAATTTTTAGTTGGGATATGGATAAGGTTGAAATGGCGATAGAGGAAGTTCTTATTGAAGAACCCGAAACCATAGAGATGGTTTTCGAGTTGGTAAATGATGCAATAGATACTAACAATAGAACTGTAGATAAGCCGCTGGATGTGCCTTTTTACCCTTTCCCTTATTATGAAGGTATGAATCGTATAGGTACAGACCGCTATTGGTTAGGTCTTTATTGGAGAAATAATAGATACGATATAGATTTCTTAAAAGCCATGTGCGACTTATGTTCTGAAAATAAAATAGGGAAGATATCTATAACACCCTGGAAATCGTTTATAGTAAAAGGAATTCCTGAGAGAAACAAGCTGCAGTGGGAAAAGCTTTTAGGAAAGTTTGGTATTAATGTAAGACACTCTATGTTGGAGATGAATTGGCATGTACCGGTAAACGATAAAGAGGCTCTGAACCTAAAAAAATATCTGGTAACAAATTTTGATCAGAACGATATTAGTACCTATGGTTTAACATTTGGTATAACAAGTTATGACAGCGATACTTATAATTTTACTTCTATTGTTGTAGAAAAGAATAGACAGCCAGATAATTTAGGAGACTTTACCATCAGGGATACATACAACTTGTTATATGCCAAAAATTTCGACCCTAATACAAATGAGTATATCATGCATGTACAAGATGTTGATAAAATAGAACTCCCCGGTTTGTTAATGGAATTGAGTAAGTTGTATTTTGAACAATTAGGAAACGAACGAGAAGATGAAGAACAGCAATCTATTCAAAACGAATCATCAGAAGAAATCGTTCATCAGTGTTCAGAATGTTTAACAGTATACAGTGAGGTTTACGGTGATTTGACACAAGGTATCGATCCAAATACAAGTTTTGATGATCTTCCTGATAGTTATTGTTGTTCGCTTTGTGAATCACCAAAAAGTAGTTTCGTTAAGAAAACATTCAATAAAGAGGTCCACTAACTTCATTTTATTAATACCCTAAAAAAGATCGATACAACCCTTTGTACTGGCCTCGAACTTTAAACGTTTGTGTTTTTCCTGTAAATTTCGTATATTCTATGAAAGGTAAATTTCATCGACAAAAAACACATTGATTCTTTTTTAATAGAATAAAACTTACAATAAAACACACTTTATCCCTTATTTAGATTGATTATAAAAACCATTCGTCGACACAAAAACGTCATTCGTCGACACTTTTAATGGTTCTAGCGAAATATGTACGTTGTTTAATACCGTTCAGATTAATTTCACATCAAAGCGCAACAAATATTTCAACGTATTTATGAAGAATCTAAACATATTATTAGTAGAAGACGACATGATTGAACTTATGAAGTTTAATCGGGTAGTCAGTTCTTTAGAAGCAAAACATAACGTTATTGAAGCTAACAATGGAGAGGATGCACTTAAAGTTTTAGAGGATAAAACAAATTTGCCAGATATAATATTGTTAGATTTGAATATGCCCAAGATAAATGGTCTTGAATTTTTGCAGATATTAAAGAGTGATGATGTATTGAAGTATATTCCAGCTATTGTATTAACTACTTCTAATAACGATAAAGACTTAGTTGAGTGTTACAAGATAGGCATAGCGGGTTATGTTCTCAAGCCTCTCAAGTATGAGGAGTATGTTTCTAAAATCGAGAACCTTTTGTCTTATTGGAGTTTAAACGAATTAAAAAAACATTAAATGAAAGGTATTGTATTTTCAGAGTTTCTTGAATTAGTTGAGGAAAAGTTTGGACTGGAGATGGTTGATAAAATTATAAGTCAATCTGAACTTAAATCAGGTGGCGCATATACATCTGTTGGGACTTACGAATTTTCAGAAATGCTTCAGTTGCTTAAAAACTTAAGCAATAATACAGGTGTTTCCATAGATGGATTATTGCTCACTTACGGTGAACATTTTTTTCAAATATTGGAGCGTGATTATTCAGTAATGTTAGAAAGTTACAACGACCCTATAGAAATGCTTTCTTCAATTGAAAACCATATTCATGTTGAGGTTCGTAAAATATATCCTGATGCTGAACTCCCAACTTTTAAGGTTATCGAAAAGACTAAGAGAAAACTTATTATGCTATACAAATCTAGTAGGGCAATGCATCATTTTGGACTAGGTTTAATGAACAAGACATTCGAGTATTTTGATTCATCTGCCGAGATTGTTTTGGAAAAACTTAAGGAAGATGGAACAGAAGTTAAGTTTTTAATCAACAAGAACTAAACTCATGGACCAAGAGAAAATTGAAATACTTGAAAGGGCTCTAAAAAGAGAACGAGCTGCTCGACGAGATGCCGAACGGATACTCGAAGAAAAATCTGCCGAGCTTTACAGTGCCAATCAAAGGCTAGAAAAATCATATACAGAACTAGAAGCACTTTTAGATAAGACCGATTCCCAGCTTCAAGGGGTTTTTGAAAATATTGTCGATGCATACGTTATAATAGATTTAATGGGTAACATTCTTAAAATGAATGATGCAGCAGTAGATTTGTTAGGTTTTGATAATACTAAGGAAAATGCAAATTTATTAGAGTTTCCTCCTTATGAAGAAAAGGAAAGGGTGTCTCGATCATTTAAAAATCTCCTAAAGAATGGAGCGATTACAGATTTTCAAGTAAAAATAATAACAAAAAAAGGAGAAGAAAAACTTGTACATATAAATGCCAGTATTATACTAGATCAAGGTATTCCAGTTGCTGCTCAAGGTATTGTAAGGGACATAACCGAAGCTAAAGCCGCAGAACGCCTGTTAAGAGAATCTGATAACAGGTTAAAGGCATTAATGATGAACCTTAAAAACGGGGTTTTATTAAAAGATGAGAATAAGAGAATCATTCTTGCAAACGAAAAATTCTGTGAGCTTTTTGGAATTGATTACAATCCAGAAAAAATAAAGGGACAGTACCTTACGTTTCGTGACGATAGGTTTAAGAACCTATTTAAAAATCCCCAGGAGTTTGTTGATCGACTCGAATTGATTGAAACTGCAGGTGAGCATGTTCTAAGCGATGAGATTCACATGGTAAATGGAAAAATTTTAGAAAGAGATTATATTCCCATTTATCAAGGCGATAATTACCGAGGTCATCTTTGGACCTACAGAGATATTACAGATCTAAAAAATTTAGAACACCAAAAGGAAAAGTTACTTTCTCAATTAGAGTATAGTAACGAGGAGCTACAAGAATATGCTCATATAGTTTCTCATGATTTAAAGTCTCCTTTGCGCAGTATTAATGCATTAGTAAGTTGGTTGAAAACCGATAACGAAGATAAATTTGATAAAGTGAGTTTGCAGAATCTAGCTCTAATAGAAACTACCATAGAGAAAATGGATAACTTAATATCTGATGTTCTTGAATATTCCAGTATAGGTAGTGATAGTAAAGAGTATGTTCAAGTCGATTTAAATTCACTTATAAATGATCTCATTCAGTTTTTATATAAACCGGATCATGTAAGTGTTGAAGTGCTTAGTCAATTACCAATTGTAAATGGAGATAAAACCAAACTACAGCAATTATTCCAAAACTTAATGAGCAATGCCATAAAGTTTATAGATAAAGCTGAGGGTTTTGTTAAAATTGATGTTGAGGATATTGGTTCGCATTATAAGTTTTCCATAAAGGATAATGGTATAGGAATTGATGAAAAATACCATTCTAAAATTTTTAAGGTTTTTCAATCTGTCAACAAGCGAAAGGATTCAACAGGTATTGGTTTGTCTATTGTGCAAAAAATAGTTGAGTTACATGATGGAGAAATTTGGTTAGATAGCAAACTTAACGAAGGTACAACCTTCTTTTTCACACTAAAAAAGTAAAAGATGAAGATTGTACAATTAAGAAAGCTTAAAGGCCAGGATTGGCAAAGTGTAACACCTTTTATTGAACTAAAAGAACCCTTGGTAATGGTTTTTGGTGATAGGAAAGAATTTGAAGAGCCCAGAATATACAAAGCCATTGAAAAGTTTTTTCCAAAAGGACATGTTGTATTTGCATCTTCTTCGGGGAATGTAACCTCAAATTCAATAGATGAGGATTGTATTACCATAACTGCGGTTGAGTTCGAACGAAGTGAATTCAAGGTAAGAACCATAAATTTAAATGATACCGAACTTAATAGCTACAAAGCTGGAATGGAGTTGGTAAACAAATTGCCAAAGGACAAACTAAAGTATATCATGGTTTTATCTGATGGTACTTTTGTTAACGGTAGTGAATTGACCAGAGGAATGAATTTTGTGGTAGACAATCATGTTTTGATAACAGGTGGTCTTTGTTCTGATGATTATAGATTTCAAAGAACAATGGTTTCGTATAATGAAAATCCAAAAGATGGAGAAATTGTTGGGATTGGGTTTTACGGTGACACTCTAGAGGTGGCTTCATCTACAGAGTCAGGATGGATGCCTTTTGGTGTTGAGAGAACAGTAACCAAATCTGTGGGTAACATATTATACGAACTAGATAATAAACCTGCATTGAATATTTATCAAAAATATATTGGTGATTTATCTAAAAACATCTCAGCGGCATCAATGAATTATCCTCTTGGAGTTCAGGAAGATGATCAATATTATCCGAGAACTATATTAAATATTAATAAGGATTATAATGCTATGTTTTTTGCGGGAGATATCCCTGCTAACTCGAAAGTTCAGTTCATGATGACTAATCCGGCCGAGTTAATTGGAGCCAGTATACAAACGGCAAAACAAGCACGGGAGAAAATGATTAATGAGCCTAAACTAGCTATGTTTTTTAGTGGTTTGGGAAGAAAACAATTTTTAGACCAACGTACTATCGAGGAGGTTCTTGAGGTAAGAGATACGATTGGTAAAGACGTAATAATTAGTGGGTTTTATTCCTATGGAGAAATAGCCCCTAATAATGAAGAGAATATGTGCAAGTTGCATAATCAATCTGTAGCACTAACTTTAATAAGTGAATAATGAATTCATTATTGAAAAATCAGGTTAAGCGATTTCTAAGCAGTAAAAATGTATCTAACGAAGATTTAATGGCTTTTCTAGATGCGGTAAATAACTCCTATAATAAATTTGACGAACAGTATCTTATACAACAAAGAGCTTTACTGGTTAGTTCTGATGAGCTTAACGAAGCTAATAAGGTTTTAAGGCATGAGTCTAATATCCAAAGTGCACTTATTGATAAGTTAAACAAGGTAGTAGAATCCCTGAATTTTGGGGAGATGTCTAAAGAAGCTAAAGCGTCTCAAAAAATGGCTCCAGAGAATCTTGATGGTTTATCCTTGGCAGAGTTTATAGATAAGCAAACCCAGGAGATTGTTGAAATGAACAAGCAACGAGAAAAACTCATGGGTGAATTAGAACGTCAAAACGAAGAACTAAGTAATTACGCTTATCTGGTTTCCCACGATTTAAAATCTCCACTTAGAAGTATAGATGCTCTTACTGCATGGTTAAACGAAGAGGCAGAAACAAATAAAAAAGAGAATACCTCAGAGAATTTAAAACTTATTAGAGATAACGTTGAAAAAATGGATAATCTAATTACAGGTATTCTAGATTATTCTACTGTAAATAAAAACGAAAGTTTAACAAGTGTAATAAATTTAGAGAGTTATATTAAAGAAATAATCAATAGTATATCCATACCGGAACACATAGATATTAAGGTACTAAATGCGTTGCCTAAAATAAATGCAGATAAGCCAAGAATTAAGCAATTATTTGAAAATTTAATTGATAATGCAATTAAATATAATGATAAGGAAAAAGGCTTTATTGAGATTGGCGTTGAAGAAGAGACTATGCACTGGAAGTTTCATATACGTGATAATGGTAAGGGCATAGAGAAAGATTACTTCGATAAGATTTTTAAACCATTTCAAAAATTAGAAAATAATCCAAATGCAACAGGTATTGGTCTATCAATTGCAAAAAAGATAATTAACGCTTACGGTGGTAAGATATGGCTAGAGTCTAAGCTTGGTATTGGAACTACTTTTTATTTTACCATAAAAAAATAATACTATGGAAAAACCTAATTTGTCTTATGTAGAAACCATGTCCAGAGGAGATGAAAGTTTTGTAAAAAAAATAATTGGTGTTATTAAAGATGAGTTTTCTGGTGAAGTTGAAGAATATAATTCAAACTATAATTCTGAAAATTTTAAACTTGCAGCAGAAAATGTACACAAACTTAAACATAAAATTAGTATTTTAGGCCTTGAAAAGAGTTATGCAGTTGCCAATGATCACGAAAATAGCCTTAAGGAAGGTAAAGGTAACCTGCATGAAGACTTCTTGAGTATTTTACAAATTATTAAGGATTTTCTAGGTACAATTTAAAAGAGATGAATTGCATTATTATAGATGATGAAGCTACAGCAAGAATTATTATTTCTGAATTATGTTCTCAAATTGGAGGGCTTAATGTTGTAGAAGAGTTTCCTAATGCAATCCAGGCTATTAAATACCTTAATCAGAATCAGGTAGACCTCATATTTCTAGATATTCACATGCCTGATTTTACGGGGTTTGATTTCATACAAACCCTCAAGGATCCTCCAAAGATTATATTAACCACTTCAGACCCGCAATTTGCTATAGATGCCTTTGAATACGAATGTATAGTAGATTATTTGGTAAAACCAATCAAGCTAGAGCGTTTTGAAAAAGCCATTCATAAACTAAGTACCATTCCTGAAACTGTTCATAATGAGGAAGCTCCAAGTGTTTCTGCCAAGAAAGATTCATCTGTAGATAATCATTTGTACATCAACATAGACAGGCGTTTAATTAAAATTGAAATACCCAGTATTTATTTAGTAGAAGCTAAGGGTGACTATATAAACGTCAAAACAGAACAAGAAAACTACAGGGTGCACTCTTCCTTGAAGAAAATTGAGGAAAAACTACCCACGGATCTTTTTTTAAAAGTACACAGGTCTTACATAATAAATCTCAAAAAGATTATAGATATTGAGGATAATAGTGTTTTAATAAAAAAAGATGTTATCCCAGTTAGTAGGTCTAATAGACCAGAACTAATGAAACGTTTAAACTTACTTTAGTGCTTTAAACTTACATTATACACTATTCGTCTACACATTATGGTCATTTGGACCAAATGCTTAATTTCTTTTCTTAGTTGATTATATATTTGCCAGTGATTAGATAAAAAATAATTCATGGTATTCTTGCCCAAACAACTGTCAAGTTCTAATATGTTCCAAATCAATATTTAGACAGAACAACCAAGTACAAATTATTTTTTTATCCTTTTCAAAACTTAGTAAACCGTTCTAAATATTTTTTAGTTCAATACTATCGTAATCTGTTAGCTATTTGCAAAAGGGATACGATTAGTCCGTCTACCCAGAAATTAACCTACTTATTTTTAGAATTAAAATTTGCACAAAAAGGTGATTTTTTATCGCCGAATATTGTTTTATATTCCTACTTATAAAATAAAAATGCATTTTACCCTATTTTTTTTGCATTTTATCGATGTTTTGTGTAAAAATATTTGTATGTTTGACTCGGGTAGATTAAAAAATGTTCTATCTGCTGTTTAAATTGGAAGATTTAAGCCCCAAATTTAAAAAATTAGAACCATTTAAATATTGAATTATGAAAATAACAATTGTTGGAAGTGGATATGTAGGACTTGTTACCGGTGCATGTTTCTCAGAGGTAGGTATTGACGTAGTATGTGTTGATATCGACAAAAACAAAATAGATAACCTTAACAAGGGCATTATACCTATATATGAGCCTGGATTAGAGGATATGATTTCTAGGAATATGAAAAAAGGAAGATTAAGTTTTACCACTAAAATAGCTGATGCAGTTCAGGAATCTGAAGCTGTATTTATTTCTGTAGGTACCCCTCCAGATGAGGATGGTAGTGCAGATTTGAAATATGTAATTGCTGTGGCCAGGGATTGTGGTAAACATATGAATGATTATAAATTGGTTGTAACTAAAAGTACTGTTCCTGTAGGTACATCTTTAAAGGTGAAGAAAGCCATCCAAGAAGAGTTAGACAAAAGAAATATAAAAGTTGGGTTTGATGTAGCCTCTAATCCTGAGTTTTTAAAAGAGGGGGCGGCTATAGATGATTTTCTAAAGCCAGATAGAATTGTAGTTGGAGTAGAGGGGCAAAAGGCAGAGGATATTCTAAAGCGTTTGTATAAGCCATTTACTCTAAATGGGCACCCCGTAATCTTTATGGATATAGTTTCTGCAGAAATGACTAAATATGCTGCTAATTCCATGTTGGCAACTAAGATTAGCTTTATGAACGATATAGCAAACCTTTGTGAAATAGTTGGAGCTGATGTAAATAAAGTGAGAAAAGGTATTGGTTCTGATACTAGGATAGGAAATAAGTTTATTTATCCGGGTATTGGTTACGGTGGGTCATGTTTTCCAAAAGATGTACAAGCACTCATTAGAACCGGAAGTGAACATAACTATGACTTACAAGTATTAAAAGCTGTTGAAGCAGTTAATAAAAAACAGAAGACTGTATTATTTTCTAAAATCTTGAAGTATTTCAAAGGAGACATCAAAGGAAAAACAATTGCGCTTTGGGGGCTTTCATTCAAGCCACAAACAGATGATATGAGGGAGGCGCCTTCTTTAGAGATTGTAAAGAGGTTGTTAGAGGCCGGTGCAACTGTAAAGGCTTACGACCCTATTGCTATGGAAGAAGCTAAACATCACTTTGGAGAGACTATCTCTTATTATGAAGATCAGTATGAGGCTCTAATTGATGCAGATTGTCTTGCGATTTTAACAGAGTGGCCAGAATTTAAGTTTCCGAATTTCAATATTGTAAACAGATTGCTTAAGAGTCCAGCTATTTTTGACGGACGAAATATATACGACAGACACGAAATGAAAGAAAAAGGCTTTAATTATTTCTGTATCGGTGTAGATACAACGAAAGATATGGTAAAGCCAGTGTTAAGTTCTGTAAGCTAATAAATTTTAATTTTTTAATCCAACCAATATATTAATAATGATACGAAAAAAAGTTCTAGTTACAGGAGGCGCCGGTTTTGTAGGGTCTCATTTATGCGAACGTTTATTAAATGAAAATAATGAGGTTTATTGTTTAGATAATTTTTTTACTGGACAAAAACAAAATATCGTACACCTTTTAGATAATCCATATTTTGAGTTGATACGTCATGATGTAACGGCACCTTTTTTTATTGAGGCTGACGAGATTTATAATTTAGCGTGTCCAGCTTCACCAGTACATTATCAATATAACCCAATAAAAACTATGAAAACTTCCGTTATGGGAGCCATTAATATGTTAGGGTTGGCAAAACGAATAAAAGCTAAAATTTTACAGGCATCGACGAGCGAAGTCTATGGTAATCCTTTAGTGCATCCACAGCAAGAATCGTATTGGGGAAATGTAAATCCAATAGGTGAGCGTTCCTGTTACGATGAAGGTAAACGAGCTGCAGAAACACTTTTCGTTGATTACCACAAACAAAATAATGTAGATGTAAAGATTGTTAGAATCTTTAATACCTATGGCCCAAGAATGCATCCAAATGATGGTAGGGTAGTATCAAATTTTATAGTTCAAGCGCTTAGAGGTGAGGATATTACTGTATATGGTGAAGGTCAACAAACTAGAAGCTTTCAGTATGTGGATGACCTTGTTGAGGCTATGATAAGAATGATGGGGTCTAGAGATGGTTTTATAGGTCCTGTAAATACTGGTAACCCAGATGAGTTTACAATTTTAGAGCTGGCTCAAAAGGTAATTGAGCTTACAGGTTCAAGATCTAAAATAGTATACAAGCCATTACCATCTGATGATCCTTTAATGAGGAAACCGGATATAACAATTGCAAAAAAAGAATTGGATTGGGCACCAAAAATAAAATTAGAAGAAGGCCTATCCAAAACTATAGATTTCTTTAAAACAATAGTTTAGTTTATATGAAGTAGAATTGCTATTTCTCTCTGTGTTTATTGTAACAAAAAATATTTTTTAAGAACCCCAAATCTTAAATCATGAAGAAAAAAATATTAGTAGTAGACGACGAGGCAAGTATTTGCCTGTTGTTAGAAAATTTCCTTTCGGCAGATTACAATATCGAAACTATAAATGATGGCTATGAGGCATTATTATGGTTAGAGAACAATATACCAGATCTTGTAATTAGCGATATCCAAATGCCTAAAATGGACGGGTATGAGTTTTTAACCAAATTAAGACAAAGAGGTTTTACAAAACACACACCATGCATTATGCTTTCTGGAAAATCAGAGAGTAAAGAACGCATAAAGTGTTACAGGTTAGGAGCTCAAGATTATTTAACCAAGCCCTTCAATCCAGAAGAGCTGGATGAATTGGTTAAAAAGAATCTTTACCCTATTCACTACGCGGTACAGTGGTAATATTTTATACAGTTTAACTTAACCTACATTAACAATGGATTCTGTTTTGACTATACTTTATATTGGAAATTCTTCAGATTACTTTAAGCCCCTAAAAAAGAAGGATAATGTTGCTTTTTGTGTTCTAGAGAATAGCATTTTAGCTATCAATTATCTTACTTCAAATAATCAAATTGATCTTATTATCTGTGATTATAATTTACCAGGAAATAACGGTCTATATCTTTACGATTGGATTAGGGATAATTCAGAGTATAGAAGTACACCTTTCATTTTGTTGTCCGAAAAATTTGATGATGATGTTTATAAACAGTCCTTTAAAAAAAGGGTGAGTGATTATTATGTTTTAAATACATCCTCTCCTGAAGATATTTACCAAAGGGCAATGTTTCTATGCGAAAGTAAATCGGTGTCACGTTCGGCAAAACTTCCCGAGCTATCTGAAGTAGAGTATAAAATGCCATTATCTAAGCGTATATTCGATATTACAGTAGCTTCTATGGCACTTTTATTAGCGTCGCCATTTTTACTAATTATTTTATTGGCTATTAGGTTGGAGTCTAAAGGGAAAGTCTACTACATTTCTAAGCGTGTAGGAAGAAAGACCTTCGATTTTTACAAACTACGCTCTATGAGAACTGGTGCAGATGAGTTGCTGAAAAAACTAGCAAAAGAAAAAAATCAATACAATACCAAACCGCAAGTTGAAGAACATACAGAAGATGAGCCTTGTCCAAGATGTGCAAAGTTACCAGAGGGAGAAAGTTGTTCACCAATGATGTATTTCGACACTTACAGCATATGCGATTATTGGTATAATCATCAAAAAGAAAAAGAAGCGCAAAATAATTCGGCTTTTGTAAAAATTGTTGATGATCCAAGAATTACCAAAGTAGGAAAGTTTATAAGAAATACAAGTATAGATGAACTGCCTCAGTTAATTAATGTTTTAAAAGGAGACATGTCTATTGTTGGGAATAGGCCTTTACCTGTTTATGAAGCAGAATTATTAACAGGAGGTGATATCTCAAAACGATTTTTAGCGCCTCCAGGAATTACTGGTCTCTGGCAAGTAGAATTAAGAGGAAGAGGGGGAGATATGTCTGAAGAAGAGCGCATGCGTTTAGATAATGAATATGCCGATCAGTTTAAGGGGAACAATTATTCGTTTTGGTATGATATGAAGCTCATATTAAGAACCATACCGGCTTTATTCCAAAAAGATACGGTTTAAAAATTGAATTGGGGAAAATGAAATTATTATTTAGGTTTTTTATATTATTTGTTTTTGTTTGCTTTAACCATGTGTCTGCTCAAGATACAATGTTAGAAGTGGCTCCTAGTAGAATAAAGACAAGAACAAGTCTGCCACCTTTAGATATAGTTATCGATTCTGTTCTTAAGAATAGCGGAATGCTTAACTATAGAAATAATAGTATAAAGCGTTTAGAAACATTAAAGAAATCTAAAGGTATTGATATTTCTAGGCATGTGGGATTTGCTGCAGAGACCCGATATGGAAATTTTAATAATTTTTCTACAAACGATAACGGACAGATAATTACCCCAATAGCAACCAATTCTCGACAGTTTAATTATAGTGCCGGTTTTTATTTAAGATTACCGCTTTTTGATGTCCTTAACAGAAAGAAATTAGTTAAAACTGCTGAATTGGAGGTAGAAGAAGCTATAAGGTTGGCAGAAGCGGAGGAAGAAACCATACGTCAAAATGTTATAAGGCTTTACCAAGATATTGTTTTAAAAGAAAGATTACTTGAAATTAAAGCAAGAGCCTATGGTGATGGTAAAGTAAATATACAAATGGTAGATAAAGAATTTAGGAATGGTATAGTACCCGTAGCCGAATATGTAAGGATAACGAGTATTACTTCCAACTTAGAGATAGAGTATGAAAAAGCAAAATCTGAATTTGTTTTAGCAAAACAACTTTTAGAGGATTTAGCTGGTTTTAAGTTTGATATTTTAACATCGAATTAAAGTAATGAATATAGTAGAATTTGTAAGGTTAGCTTTAAAGCATATTCGTTTGCTGATATTGATACCAATTTTATTGGCATCATTGGTGATTATCTTAACAGTTAATCCTTCTTTCGAGTATTCTTCGCAAACGATATTATATACTGGTTTGGCAACTGGAACATCCATAGAAATGGATAAGAGGTTTGATCACCATGCCAATAGTGCTGCTTTTGATAACTTAATTAATATCATTAAGTCTAGGGATACTCAGGAAGAGGTTGCTATTAGGTTGCTTGCTCAACATTTAATGCTTCAAGAGGCTAATTCGAAGTATATTTCTGAGGATCATTATGAAGAATTCAAGGATAAAATTCCAGAAGATTTATATGAGTATGTAGCAGTGGATAAAAATGCTGCAGATGTAACCGTTGACACAGAGAATTTATCTAACATTTTTCCAACGGAAATAGACCCTGTATTATATGAGCAAACCGTTAAAAATCTTATGGGTTTAATGCAGAGTAATACGTCTAATTTTGTGTATGAAATAATTAACTACGAAAAAGACAAACATTATTCTATAAAAGCTATATCCGGAGTCAATGCTATGAGAATAGGAGGTAGTGATTTGGTGAAATTAACTTATACAGTAAATGATCCTGGTATTTGTCAGCAAACGCTTGATATATATAATAAGGTTTGTATTAAGAACTATAAATTCATTAAACAGAATAGATCTGATGACGTTGTAAAATATTTTGAAGCTCAGTTGGCCCAGGCCAGTGACAAACTAAAAAGAGCGGAAGATAAACTTTTGGAATTTAACAAGGCTTCAAATATTATTAACTATTACGAGCAAAGTAAAAAGGTTGCCATAGTTAAAGAGGAAATGGAGCTTGATTACAACCAAAAGCAAGCTGAATTGGCTGGGTTGCAAGCGGCAACTAAACGATTAGAAAAGAAACTGGATGTTCAAGAAATAATTCAGCAGAAGAGTAATTATGTACTCCAAAAGAAGAAAGAACTTGGAGAGCTTAATTATGAAATAGCCATGATTGAAGCTAAAATTGAGTCTACCGGAAATAACCAAAGTCAGGGGCAATTAGAATCACTAAGAAGTCAGTCTAGATCAATATCAAACGAAATTAAGAAAAGTGTTGATGAACTTTACAGTTACGAGAATACTGTAGATGGTTTACCTGTTACAAAAGTATTGCCAGAATGGATGGATAATGTAACTGATTCTGAAAACTTAAGGGCAAAGCTTAAGATTATGGAAAATCAAAACAAAGAGTTCCAAAAACAGTATGCTACTTATGCGCCTGCTGGGGCTAATATGTTAAGGATTCAAAGAGAAATTTCAGTTTCAGAGGAGGGCTATTTGGAGATTTTACATGGGCTTAACTTAGCAAAGTTAAAATTACAGGATAACTCCTTGTCTGCTAACTTAAAAGCTATTGACCCTCCATTTTTTCCGTTGTACCCTATACCTTCAAAACGTAAAATACTAATAATTGCCGCAGCTTTTATTGGTGGTTTATTCACCTTGGGTATTATATTGGTTATGGAGTATTTTGATGATACTTTAAAAAATTCAGATAAGGCGGCAGAAAAAATAGGAATTCCTGCTTTGGGTATGATTCCTAAAATATTGCTTAATCCTCTTACTACTAAGATGGCTTTTGTTCAAAGTCGACTTATAGAGATTATTACGCAGAATATAATTCAGCATTTAAGTTCTGACGAAAAACGAGATAAAATCCCAAAGACCATTTTATGTTTTAGTACGCAAAAACTAGAAGGTAAAAGTGTAATAGCTGGCAATATTGCTAAAAGTTTAAAGAAGAGTGGTAAAAGTGTTTTGGTCCTAAATTATTCAGATAAAGAACCAAGAAAAGATAAGCAGAGGAAACACTCAATATTAAATAGAATATTGGGTTATCCAGATCCAAGAATAGATATCGATAACCCGTTTTTGGCAAAGGCCTCTCAATATCTCGATGAGTCGGAATATCAAACTTATAATATCGATAAGCAATTTTATAAGGCTAAGGATTATGCTGATATTTTAAAGCAGAATAATATACAACTGGACTTTGTTCCTGAGTATGTAATTATTGAATTGCCTTCGATAATTGATAATAATCACCCAACGGAATTATTTATAGATTCAGATTTAGATGTTTTGGTTTGTAGATCGAACAGAACCTGGTCTAAGGCAGATAAAGCGGCGCTTAATAGATTGATGCCGTTCTCTGAGTCTAAGATGAAATTTGTAATTAATGGTGTCGAACTTAAAGAAGTAGAAAGAGTATTGGGGGACCTTCCCAAGAGAAGAACAAGTTTAAGAAAAAAGATGAAATCTATATTTAAACTTGAGTTTTTCTCTAAAAATCAAATTTAGTTGAACTTAAGACATGAATAAGCTAAAAAAAATTGTTCGAGAAGATAATTTCCTGTCCTTGGCGGGAAATGTCGTAATTGCAATTTTAGGTGTAGCTGGATTTGGGTTATTGGCACGAAGTCTTTCTCTGGAAGTGTTTGGAGAATGGGTTCTGTTTATAACTGGAGGGTCTTTTGTAGAAATGTTCCGCTTTGGAATAACCAACACGGGACTTATAAGATATCTTTCTGGAGCTGATGATTCTTCTAGATATCAACTCATTGGATCTAATGCCTTAATTGGGCTTGGAGCAACTGTATTGGTAGCATTCATTTTGATAGTTTGTAATCTGTTTTTTGGCGAAGCCATATCTAATTCAGGTTACGGCTTGTTTTTTAAGTGGTACCCGTTATTAGCTTTTCTTAATTTACCTTGGAACAATGCTCTTGTTGTATTGCAAGCAGACAGGGAGTATGGTAAAATTTTGGCGCTAAAATCAATAAACAGTGGTTTGTTTTTTTTGGTAATTGTTGCTAACTCATTTTTTATAGACATGACTTTGTCTCAGTTAGTAGTTGCTTTGTTGATAATAAATGCTGTTACATCATTAACTAGTCTTTTGTTAGGCTGGGATGGCGTAAATCATATTACAAAAGCATGTAAATCGACTAACAGAACTTTACTCAACTTTGGTAAGTTTACAACATTTACGCTAATAGGAACCAATTTGCTTAGAAGTGCAGATGCTTTGATTATTAGCTTAAGTCCACTGGGAGCATCGGCTGTTGCACTTTATAGTATTCCGTTAAAACTTACAGAATTACAACAGATTCCGTTACGAAGTTTTGTAGCAACAGCATTTCCAAAAATGTCTAAAGCAAGTGTGCAGGGCCGAGTAAATGAAGTTAAAGATTTATTCTATGCCTACTCTGGTGCATTAACATATCTGTTTGTGGCCATGAGTTTGTGTACATTCATTTTTGCAGATTTATTAGTGCTTATTCTATCGGGGGAGCAATATCTGGTGGTGGATCCAGAGACTGGTTTCAATGTTGTCGATATAGTTAGGGTATTTTCCATTTATGGTTTATTGTTGCCTATTGATAGGATGACAGGAATTGGCTTAGATAGTATAAACAAACCCAATATTAATGCTGTTAAAGTTTTTGTAATGGTTTTAGCTAATGTTATTGGAGACGTTGTAGCCATTTTTATGTTCGAATCTTTGATTCTAGTAGCTGTTGCCTCAATACTTTTCACACTAGTTGGTATTTGGTTAGGAATGTATTTCTTGAACAAAGAACTTACATTATCCTACAAACAAATTTTCATAAGTGGCATAGAGTTTTACAAGGATATTTTTAGAAAAGCAATGGGTAACCGTTCTACCGAAGTTAATCAAATAAACAATTAAGTGATAACCAGTAAAAGACATATAAATCCATTTGATGAGCAACCTGGTTCATCTAATTTGGCCAAACCCAAATGGCTTTTAATGTTTTTTGGAGGTGTTGGTCTTATTGCTCTTTTGCTAGGTAAACTCGAGATTGCAGGGGCGGGAATGGTCCTGGCTATAATCTTTGGTACTTCATTTTTAAATATTTTATTCAAAAAACCTGTTATAGGTTTTTATACTGCCATTGGTCTTAATTTTGTACTACTTGGGTCGTTACGTTACATCAAAACAGAATTACCGATTGGCTTCTGTATAGATGGTATTATGATACTTACCTTTCTTGCTTTAATCTTTAAAAATTTTAGAGAGAGAGTCGATTGGTCACCTGCCTACAAGACAGTAACTGTTTTAGCAATAATATGGTTGGCTTATTTTATTTTCCAAATAGTTAACCCCGAAGCGGTTATGATTGAACCTTGGATAGCCGGTAGAGGTATAGGGTTTTATTTCCTCTTTTTTGTAATTCTAACATTTATGCTTATTAATACTAATAAGCGGTTAGATACTTTTTTATACGTATGGGGAGTTTTTTCTATACTAGGTACTTTAAAAGGTATTATGCAACTGGTTTTTGGTCCAGATTATGCAGAGCAAGCTTGGTTAGATAGCGGGGCCTCTATAACACATGTGCTGTTTGGAAAACTTCGAATATTCTCTTTTTATAGTGATGCCGGACAGTTTGGGGGTAACCAAGGATACGCCGGTGTAGTCTTTATAATCTATGCAATGGCTAAGAAGGGATGGAAAAAAGTCTTTTTCTTAACTGTTGGTATTTTAGGTATTTACGGTATGTTAATATCGGGTACCAGAGGATCTATAGCAGTGCCTTTTGCGGGATTTATGACCTTCTTCGTTTTAAAGAAAAATGTTAAAGTATTATCTCTTGGGGTCTTTTTCGTAATTCTAATGTTTGTTTTTTTTAAATATACAATGATTGGAAACGGAAACGCTCAAATAAGAAGAATGCGAACCGGTTTTGATTCTAATAATCCATCGTTGCTGGTAAGAAAAGAAAACCAAAGAAAATTGAAAGTTTATCTCGCTTCAAGACCTTTTGGAGGAGGTATAGGGCACGCCGGAGATAAAGCACAGCGTTTTTTACCCCATGCTTTTTTGTCTAATGTGGCAACCGATAGCTGGTACGTAATGATATGGGCCGAGCAAGGAGTTGTTGGTTTAACACTACATCTCTTTATTTTATTTTTTGTTACTGGTATGGCATCTTTTAAAGTTATGTTTAGGGTCAGGGACCCCATAACCAAAATAAAGATGAGTGCTTTAATAGCAGGTATGTTGGGGATAATGGCTGCGTCTTATGGAAATGGTGTTTTAGGACAACATCCTACTTCTTTGTTAATATATGCCACTATGGCTTTGATTTCTAACCCTAAGATTTTTGAAAGATCTGAAGAGGAGCTAGAGAGGGAAGAAGCAACAATGTTGCCAACTAGTTAATGTAATGTGTAATAAACAAATAATGTCATGGCGTTTTTAAATATAATCCAAATAATAATTTTAGTTGTTTTAGGCTTAGCGACGTCTTACATATTTGTGTTCTCATTTGCTGGGCTTTTTTACAAGGATAAAAAATACGACACCAACTGTAAAATTAAAAAAATAGCTGTTTTAATTCCAGCCTATAAAGAGGATGCTGTAATTGTTGAGGTTGCTAAGAATGCATTGAAACAAGAATATTCAGCAGATAGTTTTGATGTTATTGTTATCGCAGATTCTTTTCAAGAGACCACGCTTCAAAGTCTGAAGCGCTTACCAATAAAACTTATAGAGGTTAGTTTTGAGAATAGTACAAAAGCAAAAGCTTTGAACAAGGCAATGTCTGTTCTGGAAAGAGATTATGATATCGCAGTGGTGTTAGATGCCGATAATATTATGGCGGCAGACTTCCTGGAAAAAATAAATGCGGTTTTTGAAGAAGATGTCATCGCGGTTCAAGGACATAGAACAGCCAAAAACGTTAATACCTCATGGGCAATATTAGATGCCATAAGCGAGGAGATAAACAACAATATATTTAGAAGAGGGCACCGGGTTTTAGGGCTTTCTTCTGCAATCATTGGTTCGGGCATGGCATTTAGGTATAATTATTTTAAATCTATTATGTTGAGAACAGATGCCATAGGTGGCTTCGATAAAGAGATAGAATTAAAAATGTTGAAAGAAGGCAGAACTATTTTTTACCTCAATGATGCCTTGGTATATGACGAAAAAGTACAAAAAGCTGAAGTTTTTGGAAATCAAAGAAGACGTTGGTTGTCTGCTCAATTACATTATTTTAGAAAAGATATTTTTATAGCTCTCAAAGAGCTTCTTACCAAAGGTAATTTAGATTACTTCGATAAAGCCATTCAATTTATTCAACCGCCTAGAATTTTATTGTTAGGTGCAGTTATGTTTTTTGGTTTTGGTTTTCTGTTTTTGAATTTTACTATGGAGAATTTTGCCTTTAACTTGTACTGGGTAGTTTTAATCACAGCCTGTATTTTATCGTTTGTTTTTTCTGTTCCAAAGTATTTTTATAATACCAAGACTTTAAAAGCTTTAATAAGTTTACCTAAAGGAATGATGCTCATGCTCTTATCTTTATTAAAAATAAAAGGGGCAAATAAAACTTACATACACACTCAACACACGACAACAAACATTAAAACCGATTAATTTTTTTACATAAAATAAAATATTATCGATTAAATGTTTTAAATTACCGATAAAATACATATATTTATCCAAAATTCAGGGAATGAATATAGGTATTGAAGGGCAAAGGCTCTTCCGTAAAAATAAACATGGTATGGATATGGTTGCTTTAGAACTAATAAAAAGCCTTCAGGTTCTCGATAAAGAGAATCAGTACTATGTATTCGTAAAGCCTGATGAAGATAGTTCGGTGTTGAAAGAAACTTCAAACTTTAAGATTGTAAAGATAGATTCTGGACCTTATCCAGTATGGGAGCAGTATGCCTTGACGAGAGCGGCCAAGAAGTATAACTGCGATATTTTGCATTGTACAAGTAATACAGCACCATTATTTGGAAGTACACCCTTAATAACAACAGTACATGATATTATCTATTTAGAAAGAAAGTCGTTAAAGATTTTAACGAGTAATGCAACCCGTTATCAAAAAATGGGGAATATGTACAGAAAGTTAGTGGTGCCCTACGCCGTTAAAAAAAGCAAAAGAGTTATTACTGTATCGGATTTTGAGATAAAACAGATTTCTTATTTTTTCGGGTTTAGTGGTAATAATAAATTACGTTCCATATACAACGGTGTGAGTGAACATTTCAGGGTTTTAAAGGATGAAACGGAGCTTCTTGAAATTAAGGAGAAGTACGGTTTACCAGATAAGTATATTTTCTTTTTAGGCAATACTGTTCCTAAGAAAAATACTAAAGGTACACTAAAGGCATTTTCGAGATTTATCGCTCAAACTAATTCAGATTACAAATTGGTGATTTCAGATTTCTCATACGATCATTTGGAAAAGCTATTGGTAGCCATTGGTAATCAGGAATTAATAAATCATATTGTATTGACAGGGTATGTGGTAAATACAGATTTACCAGCAATTTACTCTCAAAGCAGTTTGTTTTTATATACATCACTAAGAGAGAGTTTTGGTTTGCCTATGCTCGAGGCTATGGCTTGCGGAACACCAGTAATATCCTCCAATACGTCCTCAATACCAGAAGTAGCTGGAGATGCAGCACATTTGGTAAACCCGTTTGAACCCCAAGAAATTGCAGACGGAATTGTAAAAGTTCTTAACGACGAGAAATACAGAAAAAAATTAGTAAGTAGTGGTCTTGAAAGAAGCAAGGTGTTTTCTTGGAAAAACATGGCCAATCAAGTCCTAGATTTATATAAAGAAACTTATGAAGAAATAAACGCCTAACGTTATAATTTATTTTTAGACGTCATAGTGCCCCTAATCTAAATGACTATGGAATATATATACCTTTTTTATCAAGTAACGCAATTTGCCTTATTAATCTGGTTGGGCTTTTGCGTATTATACTTATTTGTCCTGGCAGTTGCTGGATTGTTTTTTAGACAAAAAAATAATATTAAAAATAGTAGGTCTTTACCTAAAGTAGCACTGCTTATTCCTGCATATAAAGAAAATGAAGTTATTCTTCATACCGCAAAAGAGGCGTTAAAACAAGATTATCACAAATTTGATGTAGTTGTAATAGCTGACTCTATTAATGATGAGGTCATATTCGCATTAAAGTCATTAGATATTACTGTTGTTGAAGTGTCGTTTGAAAAAAGTACAAAGGCAAAAGCTCTAAATTTTGCCATGGATAAATTGGGTGTCAACTACGACTTAGCTGTTGTGCTTGATGCCGATAATGTTATGCAAGAAGGCGCTTTAAATGCCATAGCAAATAAATATGCCGATGGATATAATGCTATTCAGGCACACAGAACTGCAAAGAACCAGGAAACAGGCTTTTCAATGCTCGATGCTATTAGTGAAGAAATGAACAATCATCTTTTTTGTAAAGGTACTCAAGCTGTTGGTTTAACATCGAGATTGATTGGTTCGGGTATGGCCTTTGATTATAAAATGTTCAAAAGATTAATGAAAGATGTTGATGCGGTTGGTGGATTTGATAAGGTGCTTGAATTAGAATTAGTAGATTCCGGTAACTCAATACATTATTTAGAATCAGCACACGTTTATGATGAAAAAGTAAGCCAATCTGCTGTTTTTTCAAAGCAAAGAACACGATGGGTATCTGCACAGTTCTATTACCTTAAGAAATATTTTTGGGGTTCAATAGGAAAACTGTTGTCTGGAAAAGTCGATTATTTCTTAAAGTCAGTTCAACTGTTTTTACCTCCAAGAATGTTGTTTCCAGTAATGTTATTTGTGCTTTTCGCATTTGCATTAATTATTCAAGATACAATGTTCTCATTTATATGGGGCATCTCTCTTGGTCTGATTATATTTTCATATAGTATTGCTATTCCAAAAAAATTATGGACCAAAGAACTGCTTATGGCCATAATCTCTCTCCCAAAAGCAGTAGGTGTTATGTTGTTGGCTATGTTCAAATTGAAAGGCGCTAATGATAAATTTATTCATACACCGCACACAATGAAAGAAACCCCAATAAACCATAATAATTAATTTAAATTTTTAAAACTATGGAATTTAGTAATAAAACGAACTACACTAGAGTAGAAGATTTGAAAAGACTAAAGTTTATTCAATCAGCCATTTTATCATTAAACAATCCAAACGCAAAAGTACTAGACGTTGGTTGTGGTAATGGAAACAATAGTAGGCAATTGGCCTCTTTAGGTTTTGATGTTTTGGGAATAGATATTTCTGATAAGACTATCGAAACTGCTAGGTCTTTAAATACTTATGATAATCTAAGATTTGAAAATGTTTCTGCTGAAGATTTAGATATCAATGACAAGTTTGATGCTATTATTTGCTGCGAAGTTGTTGAGCATTTACATGAACCTACTCCTGTTATAAAATCTTTAAAGAATTTATTAAAACCTGATGGTATATTAATAGTTACGGTTCCAAATGGTTATGGACCAAGAGAAGTCATTATGACTAAACCTATGCAGGCATTAATGAAAAATAAATTTACTTGGAATGCAGTTGTTGGTTTAAAAAAACTGTTTGGTTATACAGGAACTACCATACAATCTGAAGCTGAGGATTTAATGCATATTCAATTCTTTACAAAAAAGAGCCTTAGAAGATTATTAGAAAAGGAAGACTTAAAATTAGTGAAATTTCAAGGTACTAATTTTGTGGAAGCTGTATTCCCTTACTCTTTGGTAGCTAATAGAGTAAAGCCGTTACAGAAATTAGATAATTGGATGGCAGATCAATTGCCAGATTCTTTTTCTAGCGGATTTATGTCTTCTTGGAAATTTCAATAAAAACTACATTTAACCCAAATCTAAAAATCAAGAACATGATTAGAAAAATTAAAGTATTGGAGACCATCCGCCAAGGAAAAATAGGCGGAGGAGAAACCCATGTTTTAGATTTAATAGCTAATATAGATACTTCTCAGTTTGAACCTGTAGTGCTATCTTTTACAGATGGACCGATGGTAGAAAGGGTAAAAGAACTTGGCGTTGAGGTTCATGTGATTTATACTGAAAAGCCTTATGATATTAGAGTTTGGGGAAAAGTGAAACAATTTATGATTGACCATGAAATTGACATTGTTCATGCACATGGTACAAGAGCAAATTCCAATGTGTTTTGGGCAGCAAAAAAGTTAGGGCTACCTATAGTCTATACGGTGCATGGCTGGTCATTTCATCAAGGCCAAAAACCATTCATCAAAATGTTAAGGATAAAGAACGAAAGTTTTTTAACAAAGAAGGCCGACGTTACTATTGCAGTATCCCATAGCAATCAGAAAGATGGTATAGAACTATTTGGAATGAATAACTCTAAGGTTGTTACCAATGGAATCAATACCAATAAATATGGCCCTTCAAATAGGCTAAAGGACTTAAGGGAGGAACTTGGCTTACCTGAAAATAAAACCATTGTTGGCTATTTGGTAAGAATGACCATTCAAAAGGATCCTTTAACATTAATTAGAGCTATAAGAAAGGTAAAAGACCAAACTGAAGATATTGTTTTCCTTTTAATGGGTAACGGTGATTTAGTTGATGATGCCAAAGCTCTAGCAAAAGAGTTGGATATAGAAGATATGATAGTATGGTCTGGATTTAGACAAGATATACCAGATGTTTTAAATACCATTGATATCTATACATTGCCTTCCTTGTGGGAAGGATTACCTATAGGGTTGTTAGAAGCTATGTCTATGGCCAAGCCCATTGTGGCTACAGGTGTAGATGGAACCAAAGAAGTAATCAGTGATGGTGAAAATGGCATTTTAATTGAATGCGGTGATTACGAAAGTTTAGCAAAAGCCTTTATTGAATTGCACCAAAACCCAATTAAAATGGCTGAATTTGGCAAAAAATCTAGAGAGATCGTTTGTCAAAGATATGCCGTTGATAGAATGTGCAGGGAAATAGAGGATATTTATTTTCAACAGGTTCAAAATTATGACTACGCCATTCAACCACTAAATTAGAATAAGAAGTTATGGAGTCAAAAATAAAACAACCAATGGTGTCCATTGTAAGTGTAAATTACAATCAACCAGAAATTACTTGTGAAATGTTGGAATCCCTTAGAGGGGTAACATATCCTAATTTTGAAACGTTGATTGTAGACAATGGTTCACCTACAAATTCTCCTTTAATTATTAAAGAAAAATATCCAGAAGCTAAATTGATTATTAGTGATAAGAATTTAGGTTTTGCGGGGGGTAATAATATTGCTTTAAAAGAGGCAAAAGGAGATTATGTTTTGTTATTGAATAATGATACTGAGGTGGAACCTGACTTTTTAGATAGTCTTGTTGAGTTGATGGAATCTGATGATACAATAGGAATTGTTAGTTCTAAGATTCTTTTTTACCATGAAGATAATATTATTCAATATGCTGGATCTTCACCATTAAACCCAATAACATCCAGAGGGGTTACTTATGGAAATAAGGAAAAAGACAATGGGCAATTTAAAAAAGCAACGGAGACTTCATATCCTCATGGCGCTTGTATGATGATAAGAAGAAGTGTATTAGAGGAACTAGGTTTGTTGTACGAAGGTTATTTCCTTTATTATGAGGAACTTGATTTTGCCGAAAGAGTAAAGCGTGCAGGATATAAAATTTATTTTCAACCAAACTCCTCCATTCTTCATAAAGAATCTATTTCAACAGGTAAAAACAGTCCGTTAAAAACGTATTATTTAAATAGAAACAGGGTGTTATTTGTAAGAAGAAATACTACCGGAATAACTTTAGTGCTTGCCATTATTTATTTCTATACCGTTTCGCTTGCAAAAAATACTATAAAATACTTGTTTGATAGAAAGCATTTGTCGGCTTTATATAGAGCAGCAATATGGAATTTGAGCAATTTTAAAATAAAAGAAAATCAACAGCTTTATAGCGCATAGAGGATGATAACAGGTAAAGACATCATAGTAGTTGGCATTCAAGCTTGGGATATCGAGATTGGCAGTAATTGTAAAAATATTGCCAGAGAGTTTGCTAAGCATAACCGTGTACTTTACGTTAACCCACCTCTTGACAGAGCTACAGAGCGAAGAGAAAAGCATAAAGAAAGTGTACAAAAACGCTTAAGAATTAAAGAAGGGCAAGAGAACGGATTGGTTGAAATAGACGAAAATTTATGGAATCTTTATCCTAAACATAATGTGGAATCTATTAATTGGATTCCCGTTCATTCCATTTATAAAATTTTAAACAAAAGAAATGCGAAACGGTTTGCGGCTGATATAAAATCTGCAGCTGCTGAACTAGGTTTTAAGGATTTCATTTTGTTCAATGATAGCTCTATGTTTTTAGGGTTACATTTAAAAGAACTTTTAAAGCCAATGGCTTATGCATATTATATGAGGGATTATTTAGTTAAGGTTCCTTATTGGCAAAAGCACGGAGAAAGAATTGAACCTCAAACGGTTAAAAAGGCAGATACAGCACTTACAAATTCTGAGTTTTACGAAGAATTATGTGCTCCAATTAATGAACATAGTTACATGGTAGGACAAGGTTGTGATGTATCTTTGTTCAATGATGAAGATGGTTCAATTTTAGAGGCAGATGAATTTAAAGATATACCAAAACCAATTATTGGTTATGTTGGTTACCTTACTTCCTTAAGGTTAGATTTAGAGGTAATTGAGCATATAGCCAATGAGAGAAAAGATTGGAGTGTTGTTTTAGTTGGGCCGGAAGATGATGATTTCAAAAATTCTAACCTTCATAATTTGAGTAATGTATATTTTCTTGGAAGTAAAGACGCTTCTCAATTACCAAATTATGTAAAAGGTTTTGATGTGGCTATTAACCCTCAGGTGGTTAATAATTTAACTATTGGGAATTACCCTAGAAAGATTGATGAGTATCTCGCCATGGGAAAACCAACATTAGCTACTAAAACCAAGGCTATGGAAATGTTTAGTGACTATGTTTATTTAGGGAGCTCTAAAGAAGACTATATCACTTTGGCAGAAAGAGCATTAGAAGAACACTCAGCCGAATTGGCTTCAGAGCGCATGAAATTTGCCCAAAGTCATACTTGGGAGAATAACGTAAAAGCCATTTACAACTCAATTAAAAAGGCAACCAAGGACAAAATAAAATGGGATTAAAAGAAAAAATAAACTCAAATGAAAAGCTTAAAAAGCTAGCTCACTGGTCTATTTTAATTCCAAAACAGGCCAGACCAAGATTATGGGTGAGATGGTTTGTAAACCCATTTATTCATAGAAAGGGTAAAGGAGCTAGAGTAAGACGAAGAACTAGAATGGACGTCGTGCCATGGAATAAATTTGAACTAGGTGCAGAATCAACTATAGAGGATTTTTCAGCAGTTAATAATGGAGTTGGAGATGTATTTATTGGAGCTAGAACCAGAATAGGATTAAGTAACACCATTATTGGTCCAGTAAATATCGGGAACGATGTTCGTTTAGCTCAAAATATAACGGTATCAGGCCTAAATCATGATTATCAAGATGTCTCTAAGCCAATTCATGAGCAAGGCGTTTCTACTGCAACCATAACAATTGAAGATGGTACATGGCTAGGAGCTAATGTAGTGGTGGTAGCTGGTGTAACGATTGGAAAGAACTGTGTTGTAGCTGCAGGAAGTATAGTAACAAAGGATATCCCTTCCTATTCAGTAGCGGTTGGAAATCCAGCTAGAGTAATCAAACAATATAATGAAGAAACCAAAACTTGGGAAAAAGTTTAGTTAAATATATAATTAACTTAATATTTGAATTTCTCTCATCATATATTATGAAAAAAGACAAAACCATAGAAACACTTAGAGGACTTGCCATATTGCTTGTAGTTATAGGTCATGTTATAGGCTCTGCTGCTGAAGGAGGGATGCAAGTTGATGATGATTCTCTTCTAAGATACATTTATTATACATTCATAGACCCAGTTCAGATGCCATTATTTACGGTTTTAGCAGGATGGGTGTACGCCCTAAAACCTTCAAAATCTGAGATAAAAGAGTTTGTCATAAAGAAAGTTTTTAGACTTCTTATACCAATGCTAGTTGTTGGAGCTTGTTATTTTATTGTTCAATATTATACCCCAGGAACAAATCGTAAAAGTGATTTGATTGATTTATGGAAACTAATAATTTTCCCATATACTTTTTATTGGTATCTGTATTCACTTTTTTTCGTTTTCGTTTTAATTGCAATATTAGATAATATTGGTAAAATGAAAACCATTTCAAGCTGGATGTTAATTTTCATCTTGTCTTTAATGGCTTTGTTGACAAGAGATTTATTTATCCCTATGGAATCGCTAAATTATTTTAGTTATCTAGGAACGCTATATTTATTACCTAGTTTTATTTTAGGTGTTGGTCTGTTTCGTTTTAAAGTGCTATTAGAAAACCAATTGATAAAAAATATTTGCGGTTTATTATTGATGGGGTGTGTTGTAGTTCAACAACTGTCTTGGTTCAATATTATTGACGTTGTTCTGCTTAAAGATAATTTTTATGGTCTATTAATAGGGTTTTCTTTTACTATTCTTTTACTAAGGTCTAAACTTGAAATTAATTGGCTTATTTGGATTGGAGGATTGTCTTATTCCATTTATCTATTCCATGGTTTTGGTACGGCTGCAGGTAGAATAATTCCAAGAAGTTTAGATGTTAATTCAACAGCATTAATTTTTGTAACGTCCCTAGCATTAGGGCTTATAGTTCCAATAATTATAGATAAGGTTTTAGACCGATTTAAAATAACAAGAATATTGTTTTTAGGAAGGCGTTAGTCTAACTAAATAAAAACCAACCCCAAAAAAATGAACGATATGATAACTTTAAAAATACTTTTTTGGACATTACTGTTCATCATATTCTATACCTATGTAGGTTATGGGATTTTATTATACTTCATTATTAAGATTAGAAGAATTTTTAAAATTGGTAAAAAAACCAAAGTTGACACTTCCTATGAACCAGAAGTAACATTATTCATTGCTGCCTATAATGAAAAAGATTATGTGGAAGCCAAAATGAAAAATACTTTGTCTTTAGATTATCCAAAAGATAAACTCAATATTGTTTGGGTTACTGATGGCTCTGATGATGGAACACCAGATATGATTCGTCAATATGATGGAGCTACAGTACATCATTTGGATGAGCGTAATGGTAAAATAGGAGCTATGAACCGAGGAATGGAGTTCGTGAAAACACCTATCGTAATTTTTAGTGATGCCAATACTAATCTGGGTAAGGAATCCATTAGGCGTATTGTTAATTTATTCAGTAATCCTAAAGTTGGCTGTGTTTCTGGGGAAAAAAGAATTATAAATAAGGAAAGTGATGTGGCATCGGGTGCCGGAGAAGGCATTTATTGGAAATATGAATCTACCTTAAAGAAATGGGATGCAGAATTATATTCGGTTGTTGGTGCAGCTGGAGAATTGTTCGCTATTAGAACTGAATTATATCGTCATGTTGAAAAAGACACGTTGTTAGATGACTTCATCATTTCACTTCGTGTGGCTCAAGAGGGTTATACTATTCAATATGATCCAGAAGCATATGCCATAGAATCAGCTTCGGCCAACGTAAAAGAAGAATTAAAGAGAAAAATTAGAATTTCAGCTGGTGGTATTCAATCTGTGGTAAGATTAAGTTCATTATTGAATGTGTTTAAATATGGAACCTTATCTTTTCAGTATATCTCGCATCGTGTATTGCGTTGGACTTTAACACCACTTTGTTTGGTCTTGCTAATTCCAATTTTGACGGTATTAGCCTTAAATGAAGGTATTATGGAATTTGGTTTGTACGCTACACTATTTTGGTTACAGGCGCTTTTCTACGCGGGTGCTTTAATAGGCTGGTTTTTAGAAAATATTTCAATAAAAATAAAGCTGTTGTTCGTGCCATACTACTTTTTCATTATGAACCTTTCAGTAGTATTGGGCTTCTTCAGGTACATGAAGAAAACACAGTCAGTTAACTGGGAAAGAGCCCAAAGAGCAAGTTAGACCTAAGGTAAAAAGCGAAGAAATGAATAGAAGAACAGCCTTAAAAGGAATATTCGGAATTGCTGGACTGGGTGCAGTCTCTTACACAGGATATAAATATTTTTCTGGAGGAGCAAGGCATAGTAGAGGTCAGTTAAAGGACTATTATAATTTAATATCTGAATTGGTAGATGTTATTATTCCACCAACCGATACTCCAGGAGCCAAAGAAGCTTTGGTTCAGGACTATATTGTAGATTTTATGGAGGATTGTGCTTCTGCTAAAGAGTATAATAATTTTATAAACGGCCTTATAGACCTTCAAGAAGATTGTGAAATAAACTATGGTAATTCATTTGAAAAATGCTCAAGTGAGCAAAAAGTTGAAATACTTAAAGGATTTGAAAGCGGAATGTCCAATGGCATCATTTCAAAAATCAACAATAAAATTAAAGGACGTAGTTTTTACAATATACTAAGGACGTTAACAGTGGAAGGGTATTGTACATCATCAATAGGTGCTACCCAACATTTAGCATATCGTCCAGTGCCGGGAAAATACAGAGCCATTACAGAATTAGGAGCTAATCAAAAAGCTTGGGCAACCAGATAACATTTATAATGAAAGAGCAAACACAACATAATACTTTTGATGCCATAGTAGTTGGTTCGGGAATAAGCGGAGGATGGGCTGCTAAAGAACTGACTAAAGGAGGATTAAAAACACTGGTGTTAGAAAGAGGAAGAAATGTAGAGCACATTAAAGACTACCCTACAGCATTTAAAAATCCTTGGGATTTTAAACATAAAGGACATTTAACCAATAAAGAATTAAAGGATTACCCCATTCAAAGTAGTCACTGTGATGCAACAAATAAGCATTTTTATGTTAAAGATAGCGAGCACCCTTACGTTCAAGTAAATCCATTTAAATGGATTCGTGGTTACCAAGTTGGAGGACGTTCCCTAACCTGGGGGCGCCAAACTTATCGATTATCAGATTTAGATTTCGAAGCCAATAAAAAAGATGGTCACGGCGTGGACTGGCCAATTCGTTATAAAGATTTAGAAAAGTGGTATGATTATGTTGAAGATTACGTTGGTATAAGTGGAACTTCAGAAGGACTGCCACATTTACCAGATGGTGTTTTTCAGCCAGCAATACCAATGAATGCGGTAGAAAAGCATTTAAAGGAAGAGGTGGCTAAAGAATATTCGGATCGCTTAGTAATAAACGGTAGAGTAGCGAACTTAACACAACATAAAGATGGTAGAGGCCCATGTCAATACCGAAATTTATGTAGTAGAGGTTGTCCGTTTTCAGGATACTTCAGTAGTAATTCGTCGACCCTTTTAGATGCTTATAATTCTGGTAATTTAACCTTAAGAGCTAATTCAATTGTAAAAGAAGTTATTTATGATGAGGCAACAAAAAAAGCTAAAGGCGTTGTTATAATCGATGCCGAAACTAAGGAAGAGATCGAATATTACGCGAGAATTATTTTCTTAAACGCTTCTGCAATTGCTACGGCGGCAATTCTTTTAAATTCAACTTCTGAAACGTTTCCTAATGGATTGGGGAATTCAAGCAACCAAGTAGGTCATAACCTTATGGACCATGTTGTTAATGAAGGAACCTACGGAACGTTGGATGGATTAAAAGATAAATATTACGAAGGACGTTCACCAGGAACGATTTATGTGCCTAGATTTCAAAATTTAGATAATAGCAAAGAGGATGTTGATTTTGTTCGAGGATATGGTATTCAAGGAAAAGGACAGAGAGATAATTGGCAGACAAAGAGTACCTCTGGTTTTGGAGTTTCTTTAAAGGAACAATTGGCCACTCCAGGTGAGTGGAAAATCGCTTTAGGAGGAAGAGGAGAGTCCCTGCCTAATTATGACAACAAAATAACACTTGACTATCAAAACCTTGATACATGGGGAATGCCATTGGTAAAAGTTGATTTTACGTATGGACCTAATGAAAAAGCCATGATGGAACATATGACAAAAGAAAGTGAAGCTATTTTGAAGAAAGCTGGTTTTAAAAATGTTGGTAGTTATAGAAATAGCCCTCCACCCGGTTCTGCAGTTCATGAAATGGGAACAGTAAGAATGGGAAATGACCCTAAAACATCAGTATTAAATAAGTACAATCAAATGCATGATGTAAAGAATGTGTTCATTACAGATGGAAGTTGTATGACGTCTTCGGGGTGTCAAAACCCTTCACTTACTTACATGGCACTTACGGCAAGAGCATGTCATTATGCAATCGATCAATTTAACTCCAATCAGTTATGAGATACTTGAAATTAATAACTGTAATTTTTTGCCTATTTTTTATATCGGCGTTGGCGTTTTACTTTATTAAGCAGCCGTCTTATGACATAAAAACAGAAGGAACTTTATATGTTGTGAATAAGGCAAGTAAAGATATTACTGTTTTTAATTTACGAGAGGGAAAAGAAGTGACTAAGATTTTTTTAGAACAAGAACCACATGAAGCGACAGTTTTGGTTAATCAAAATAAATTGGTTGTCACCAACTACGGAACCCCAGATGTTGAAGGTAAAAGTATTACGGTAATTGATACAAAAAATAACACTATAGAACAAAACATTTTACTTGGAGAAAAGAGCATAAAACCTCACGGTATTATTTCACTTCCTGAGCTTAACAAAGTTGCAGTTGTTACAGATGTAGGCAATGATTTCTCAGTTGTGAATATAGAATCAGGTGTTGTAGAAAAACGAATAGCAACACAACAAGATTTTAGTCATTTATTGGTTCATCATCCGAAAAAACAGTTGATGTATGTTGCCAATATCAAATCAGGTTCTGTAAGTGTAATTGATATTGTACTTGACAAAGTTCTAAAGATTATCCCTATTGGCGAAAGCGCTGAAGGTATTGATGTTAATCCAGACGGTTCTGAAGTTTGGGTAACAAATATTAAGGAAAATTTAATATCGGTTATAGATACCGAAACCAATGAAATAGCGAATAAAATTGATACAGGTAAAGAGCCTTTGCGTTTGAAATTTTCTGTTGATGGAAGATATTGTTTAGTTTCCAATTCTGGAGATGGAACCATTTCGGTTTATAACGGAAACACGAAAGAACTTGTTTCGAATATAGTAATCCCAGGAAAGGATAATATTTTGGATAAATTAGTCTTAGGTAATCCAAGACCAGTAGGTATTTTAATGCATCCAAACGGACAGTTCGCCTTTGTTTCAAATTTATCTGTTGGAAGAGTTGAAGTCATTGATATGAAAAGTTTTAAAATTGTTAGTAGTATTGAAGCAGGAGCAATGCCAGATGGATTAGCATTGTTAAACTAAAGATGATTTAAATTGTTTTTATGTTTTGAATAGAATCTTTCAAAAAAGATAATTTTCTAAATAACTAATAGATATATTTGTTTTAATATTGAATAAATCAACCTTAAATCTAAACCTATAAAGTAACCAAAAATGAAAGGAATAATTCTTGCTGGCGGATCTGGGACGCGATTGTACCCTATTACTAAAGGAACCTCAAAACAACTTCTTCCCATTGGCGATAAGCCTATGATTTATTATCCATTATCTGTATTAATGCTAGCTGGAATAAAAGAAGTTCTAATTATTTCAACTCCTATAGATTTGCCAAGGTTTGAGCAATTACTTGGTGATGGTTCTGATATTGGAATGAAATTTTCTTATGCAGAACAACCCTCACCAGACGGATTGGCACAGGCATTTATTATTGGAGAAGAGTTTATTGGAGATGACCATGTGTGTTTGATATTAGGTGATAATATTTTTTACGGCTACGGATTTTCTGAAATGCTCTCCAATGCCGTTAACACAACAAAGGAGACCGATAAAGCCACTGTATTTGGTTACCATGTTAAAGATCCAGAAAGATATGGTGTAGTTGAATTTGATTCAGATGGAAACGCCTTAAGTATAGAAGAGAAACCTGAAAAACCAAAGAGCAATTTTGCCGTTGTAGGATTATATTTTTATCCAAATAGTGTTGTTAAGATTGCTAAGCATGTAAAACCTAGTGACAGAGGAGAATTGGAAATAACAACTGTAAATCAAGATTATCTGGAGAGAGGAGATTTAAAAGTTGAATTAATGGGTAGAGGTTATGCTTGGTTAGATACAGGTACTCATGAAAGTTTACTTGAAGCATCTAATTATATTCAAACTATTGAACATAGACAAGGATTAAAAGTTGCTTGTATTGAAGAAATTGCATTTGATAAAGGATATATATCAAAAGAGCAATTACTAGAACTAGCAGAACCTTTAAAAAAGAATGGTTACGGACAATATTTAATTGAAAGAGCAAAAGAGTAAGTATATGAAATTTATTAGGGCATCTATACCAGATGTAATTATTTGTGAACCCAACGTTTTTGGGGATGATAGAGGTTATTTTGTAGAGACTTTTAGGCAAGATAAGTTAGAGGAATTTTTAGGCTTTAATATTGATTTTTGTCAGGACAACGAATCTAAATCTTCTTTTGGAGTTTTAAGAGGATTGCATTATCAACTACCTCCATATGCTCAAACTAAATTAGTTAGAGTTATTAGTGGTACTGTTTTAGATATTGCGGTTGATATAAGAAAAGGGTCTTCTACTTTTGGCAAACACGTTGCTGTTGAGTTAACTGGAGAAAACAAAAGGCAAGTACTAGTACCAAGAGGCTTTGCACATGGTTTTGTGGTATTAAGTGAAGAAGCCACATTTGCTTATAAGGTTGATAATTATTACAGCCCTGAGTGCGATAGAGGAATTGCCTTTGATGACAAATCCTTGAATATTGATTGGAAATTACCTCTTAATGAAATGAAATTATCACCCAAAGATACAAAGCAGCCATTGTTTAAGGATGCTCAGTATTTTGAAGATTTAGTTTCGTTGTATGAATAATGTTCTAGTTACAGGCTCTAATGGCCAATTAGGTTCTGAAATTCGTGAATTAGCGAATTCATACTCTGATTATAATTTTTATTTTAAAGGGCGTACCGAATTGGATATTACAGATTTCAATATTGTTTCAGAATTTGTTGAGATTGAAAATATTACGGTCATTATTAATTGCGCCGCTCATACTGCTGTGGATAAAGCAGAGGATGATGTAGAATCTGCGAATAAATTAAATCATTTAGCTGTTGGAAATTTTGCTAGAATAGCAAAAGACAAAAATATTAAGTTGATTCATATTTCGACCGATTATGTTTTTGATGGTACAAATCATGTTCCTTATAAAGAGGATGATAAAACGAATCCTCAAGGCGTATACGGAAGAACGAAATTAGAAGGAGAACAGGCAATGCAAACTATAGACCCTGCAAATTCGGTCATTATAAGAACATCATGGGTGTATTCCAGTTTTGGAAACAATTTTGCAAAAACTATGCTTCGTTTGGGTAATGAAAGAGATGAATTAGGAATAATAGTAGACCAAGTTGGAACACCTACTTATGCTAAGGATTTAGCAAAAGGAATCCTTGAAATAATCCCGAAGTTAGATAATGATTCTGTTGAAGTCTATCATTTTTCTAACAAAGGAGTATGCAGTTGGTACGATTTTGCAAAGGCTATTTTTGCCATTAAAGAGATTAACGTAAAAGTAAATGCTATTGAGACCTGGCAATATCCAACACCTGCCAAAAGGCCTTTCTATAGTGTATTAAACAAGAGTAAAATAGAAAATAAGTTTCAAATTGAAATTCCCTATTGGAGAGATTCACTAGAGGAATGCTTACAAAGATTATAAAGATGAAGAACAAAAATATTTTAGTAACCGGAGGAGCTGGTTTTATCGGTTCACATTTAGTTAGGCTTCTAGTAAATAAATATCCTGATTATAATATTATTAACATGGATTTGCTGACTTATGCGGGGAATTTAGCCAATTTGAAAGATGTTGAGGACAAGCCAAACTATGAGTTTGTTAAATGCGATATTTGTGATTTTGAACAAGTAAAAAACGTTTTTGAAAAATTTGAAATTAACAATGTTATTCATTTAGCAGCAGAATCACATGTTGATAGATCTATTAAAGATCCATTCTCTTTTGCCCAAACCAACGTAATGGGAACCCTTAGTTTATTGCAGGCGGCCAAATTATTCTGGGATGGTGATTATGATGGCAAATTATTTTACCATGTTTCTACCGATGAGGTTTATGGTTCTTTAGGGGAGAAAGGTTTCTTTTTAGAAACAACACCATATGATCCGCATTCTCCATATTCAGCATCAAAGGCATCATCTGATCACTTTGTAAGGGCTTTTCATGACACCTATGGATTACCAACAGTAATTTCTAACTGTTCGAATAACTACGGGTCTTATCAATTTCCAGAAAAATTAATTCCGTTATTTATAAATAACATATGTCAAAACAAACCGCTTCCTGTTTATGGAAAGGGGGAAAACGTGCGCGATTGGTTATATGTTAATGATCATGCTCGCGCTATTGATGTTATTTTTTCCAAAGGAAAAATAGGAGAGACCTATAACATTGGTGGATTTAATGAATGGAAAAATATTGATTTAGTAAAAGTACTTATTGAAACCACAGACCGTCTTTTGGGTAGGCCAAAAGGCACTTCAGATAACCTAATAACTTATGTAACCGACCGTGCGGGACACGATATGCGTTACGCCATTGATGCTACCAAGTTGAAAGAAGAACTGGGATGGGAACCTTCATTACAATTTGAAGAAGGTATCGAAAAAACGGTTCAATGGTATTTAGAGAATAAAGAGTGGATGGAAAACATCACTTCAGGTGCTTATGAAAAGTACTATTCAGAAATGTATTCGGTTTAACTTTACAGTGAAATATCAATTCAATTTGTCCGCTATTCAATTGTCAGAATGAAAAAACTTAGAGTTTTAGTCGCTATTGCTATACTGTTGTTCAGTATTATTGCAATAGCGTTTATCAAAGCTAGGACAACCTCATATTCCATTGAAACCACAGGAAAACTTTTTATAGTTAATAAACTTAGTAGCAATGTTACTGTATTCGATTTAACTAAAGGAGAACAGGTGGCCATATTACCTATTGATATGGAGCCTCATGAAGCAACAACTTCATTCTATGGGGATAAAGTAATTGTCACCAACTATGGCGGACCTGAAGAAATGGGGAAAAGTTTAACCGTAATCGATGCTAAGACTTTTAAGGAGGTTAGACGGGTAAGGGTTGATGAAAGTTTAAAACCTCATGGAGTTGTAGCTGTTCCAAATTCTAATTGCGTTGCAGTTGCAACCGATGTTGGAAATGATCTTCTGGTGATTGATATTGAAGTAGGACAGATAAAAAAGAAGATACCAACAACTCAAATATATAGTCACCTTTTAACGTATCACCCTACAGATTCGATAGCCTATGTGTCTAATCTTAGCTCCGGTTCGGTCACGGTAATTGATACAAACAAAGATGAGGTTGTCAAGGTGATTCCATGTGGTAAAGGAACCGAGGGTATAGATATAACACCAGATGGTGAGGAAATATGGGTCACTAATAATAGAGATGAAACCATTTCTATTATTAATACCAAAACTTTAGAAATTGTCTCGGTACTTACCGCAGGAGAGGAACCATCTCGATTACAGTTTACTTTAGACGGTAAATATTGCTTAGTTGCTAACTCTGTTTCCGGAACAATTTCAGTTTACAACACAGCTACAAAAAAACTTCAAAAAAATATTGTTCTCCCAGGTAAAAAGAATATTGTTGAAAGAATCCTATATCATACACCTAGACCAGTATGTATAGCCATGCATCCCAATGGTAAGTATGCATTTGTTGCCAATTCAAACGCCGTTAGAGTTGAGGTCATAGATTTAAATAGCCTTAAAGTAGTGAGTACTATTGGTACGGGGAGAATACCAGACGGTTTAGCAATAGCGCTTTAATTTATTACTTTTCTCTCAAAAAATCCTTTTAAACCCTGTGAGTGGTTAAAAATTCCGTTTAATACATAAAAAAGTCCATTCGTCTACACCAAATTTCCATTCGTCTAAAGTTGTAAAGTAAATAAGGATGAATAAATTAATTTAGTGCTATAATCTCAAAACCATGACCCATGAAGGCGAATGAAAAAAATAAGACGATAACAAATGAAATAAAGGGGTATTTAGAAAACCTTGAATTTGAGTTTATCGATAATGATATTTTAGAAGATATCAGAGATTTTTTTGAGGAGAAACAAGTACAACAAAATACTATTTCTGAAGAAAAAATTAATAACGATGTGAGCCATGAAGCTCAGGTTGCCTTCATAATAGAACATGGTATTGAAATTAAACCTAATATTAAAGGTTTACAAAGCGATTATTTAGCTCAAAACTTTAAGAAGATAGAGTTTTATGGAGTTAGATATTATTTAAGAATTCAAGATTATGGTGAAAAACAAGTAGTTTTTGATTACCTAATCGATAATCATATTGTTAGTGTTGCTGCTTAATTATATTTAACAATATAATTTTTTTGGTTTTTCTGTTTGTTTTTAGACTTTCCCCAAAGCTTAAAGGCAAACAGATTTTTTTTTAGTATATCCTAAAAATATATACAACAAATCTTGTTTGTTTAAAAAAATCATGCTAAATTTAAACAGACCTTCTTCTAGATAGAGTTCTTCTATTCTAATGTCCTACCAAAACTAAACTAAACATATCCCTAATATTATGACTACTATTTCCCCTAAACCCAAATTGAAGGATTTCAGATTTAAAGAAACAACCGAAAACCAAAAGCAGAAAAACACATTAAAGTTTCAAGAATCTGAGAATGGTTATCATTATCAACTTGATATTCCGGGTTATATAAAGGAAGATTTTCGTTTTTATTTAAGCAGAAACCAATTGGTAATTACAACTGAAAAGGATAGTGAAACAAAAAAAACTAAAAGCGATAATGAGAAACATTCTTATTGCTACCCTTCAGCGCTGTTTAAGATGAATATAACCTTACCCAAAAAGCCTGTTGAAAAAAGGATTACTGCAGAATATAGGAATGAAACTCTGTATTTTAGTTTATATAAGATTTAAAAAGATTACCCCCCTATAGTAATCATACTACGGTTTTTACCATGTAAATCTGGTCTTTGGAGCTTTTTTAAAGTGTCCATGCCGCCTCTTGTCTTAAATTTTGATTGAACAGCTTTTGCAATGATAGGTTCTATTGAACCACCCTGTCGCAGGGTTGTCAATAAATCAGATTCCGAAGAAGAGAACAAACAGTTTTTTATTTGTCCGTTGGCTGTTAAACGCAATCTATTACATGAGTCACAAAATGGATTGGTCACTGAGCTGATAATGGCAAAACTCCCTTTGTAACCTTTAATTCTATAGTTCTTGGCAGTATCATTTGGAGCATCTTGTAAGCGTTCAACGGTGTCTTTTGGGAAATGATGATTTACTTTTTTCATGATTTCTTTATAAGATACCATTTTACTTAAATCCCATTTATTCCCATCAAAAGGCATAAACTCTATAAAACGGATGGATACAGGTAAATCTTTAGTAAGTTCTATGAAATCTATGATTTCATCTTCGTTGAAATCTTTCATCAATACGGCATTGACCTTAACGGTGAATCCTTCTTTAACCAATAGTAGAATATTGTTATAAACCTTTTCAAATTGATTTCTACGGGTAATAAGGGTGAATTTGTCCTTATCAAGCGAATCTAAACTCACATTGATTTTCTTGATTCCGTTGGCTTTTAAAACTTCAATAAATCTGTCAATAATAACTGCGTTGGAAGTAATTGACAATTCTACTGGAAGCGAGGCTAACTTTTCAAGAACCACTGGAATGTCTTTTCTAACAAAGGGTTCACCGCCTGTAAGTCTTATTTTTGTAACACCGTTATCAACAAAAGTTTTGGCAATCTCATAAACCTCTTCATAGGTCATTATATGACTTTTAGGAGATAATTGAACACCTTCTTCTGGCATACAATAAGAGCACCTTAAGTTGCATCTTTCAGTAAGCGAAATCCGCAGGTATGTGTGTTCTCTACCAAATTTATCTTGTAATATGTTTGTCGTTTTTGTCATTAATCGTGTCTAACTCCTTTTAATATTCTAAAAACATGTAATACCGAAGGGAAAATGGCATCCATAGATTCCTTAGCACCATTTGTTGAACCAGGTAATGCCAATACCAGAGTGTTTTCTATAGTTCCGGCAACACTTCTAGATAACATAGAATATGGTGTTCTATCTTGACCGTAGTTTCTAATAGCTTCTTCGATTCCTGGAATACGCCGGTTTAAAATTGGAATTAAAGCTTCCGGTGTGACATCTCTACCAGAAAGCCCTGTGCCTCCAGTATAAATTACCATATCAATACCCTGTTCCTGATAGGTTTTAGCCTTACCTTGAATAGCATCAGTTTCATCAGGAATAATAACATATTCTGCAATGGAAACATCGCAGGATTTTAGTTTTTCAATAATAGTCTTACCAGCTTTGTCCTCTTTTTGCCCAGCTGAAATAGTATCAGAACAAACAACAACAGCTGCTTTTAAATCTTTTCTGAAATTATCTTTAAAATCTGATTTACCACCTTTCTTATTCAACAGTTTGATGGCATGTATTTCAATACCTTTATCAATAGGTTTTAACATGTCGTACATATTAAGTGCTACTACACTAGCACCATGCATAGCTTCTACTTCAACACCTGTTTTGTAGATAGTTTTTACCGTGAACAATACGGTGATTTCAAGTCCGTTGATTTCATATTCGACACCCGTAAATTCAATAGGTAAGGGGTGACAATCTGGTAAAATGTCAGGAGTGCGTTTAACACCTAATAATCCAGCAGCCTTACTCATGGCAAAGACGTTACCCTTTGGTACGGTGTCATTTTTGATGGCCTCTATAGTTTCGGGTTTGCTAACTGAAACTACAGCTTGAGCAATTGCCGTTCTAAGCGTTGTATATTTATGTGTGATATCAACCATTTAAAATTTTCTATTTTTTATTTACTATTGATTATTTCTTATTTGCGGTTTTTCTAGAAGCGACAAAGATTGCTGTTAATTCGCTTGATTCCCTTAGAAGAGATTCTATTTTGACTTTTTCTATTAAATTTTCGTCCAAAGCAAATTCTAACCAAAAATTGGATTCATCAACTTCCTCTATAACAATACTGATTTTAGCAACAAAACTGGGTTTTGATTGAGCTAAACAAGTTGCTCTGTAATTCGCAGCTACAGATGTTGAGCACCTAATCAGTTGTCCTTTTATATGATTAGCTAAATAGGTGTTAGGGAGTAGTTCAGTTAGTTTTACGCAATTATAAGCGAATAATTTAGTGCGTTTTTTTAATGCTTCCTTCAAAGTATTTAATGTTTTAGGATATGAGTGGTAATAGTCAATAATAGTTAATAAATAATCAATTATTGACTTTCCATTGGTGAGAACTGTCTTCAAAAATTTCTTTGCCAAAAACAGGGACATCGGCTTTTATGGCTTCAACGATATACTCCAAAGCTTTAAATACCACTTTACGTCTTGGTGAAGACACAAAAACGAATAAACAGATTTCACCGGCTTTTACAGTCCCCAAACTATGATAAATGTGCATACAGGTAAGCTCGAATTTTTCAAAGGCAGCTTCTCTTATATCATGAAACTTCTGATTTGCCATATCTTCATATGCTGTATATTCAATAGCCGAAACTATTTTTCCATCAATCTCATCGGCTCTTACTTGACCTAGGAAAATATTATGAGCACCAATACTAGTTTTAGTTTGGTGTTTGTGTATAGAATTGCCTATAAAATCTGAGGAAATAGCTCCTTCTCTAAATACGTTTTTTGGTTTTTTATCTTTCATGATTATATTTTTTGTCATTGCGAGGTACGAAGCAATCTATTTAATTTAAAAAGATTACTTCAGTCGTTCCTCCTTCGTAACGACATTAAATTCTTTTAAATAGTTTTTTATTTCTAAAGCACCTTCTTCTATACTGTAACATTTAGTAATGCCTTGTTCTTTTAAAAAGGCTACAGCTCTTTTACTTCGCGTTCCGGACTGACAGAAAAAGTACTTTTCTTTTTCGTTATTGAATTGTTTAAGATTGGTTTGTATTGAACTGAGGGGAATATTTTCAACTGACAATCTATCAACTTTAGGTTGTTCATGAGTCTCGCGTACATCAATAAACTGAATACTTTCTTTATTGACTATGTTTTGGATGGAAACCAATTCGTTGGTCTCGCAATTTAAATCGAGTGTTCTTTCTGCAAAGGTTGATTGCTGATTTAGGATATCGTTTATAACAGCATCATTCCTGTTAATTCTTAAAGTAGATGTTTGATTTGATAAGGAGTTATAGCATAACAATTTACCCGATAATACATCTCCAATTCCTAGAATAAGTTTGGTAACTTCATTAGCTTGCATGCTACCTATAATACCCGGTAGCACTCCTAGAACTCCTATTTCAGAGCAATTAGGAACGGCGTCCTTTTGAGGTGGGTTAGGGAACAGGCATCTATAACTTGGTCCGTTATTATAATTGAAGATTGAAACTTGACCTTCAAATTTATAAATCGCTCCAAACACCAATGGTTTATTAGTAATGACGCAGGCATCGTTTACCAAATAACGTGTTTCAAAATTATCGGAGCCATCCATAATAATGTCATATTGATTGAATAACTCAAGCGCATTTTGATAGGTAAGAGCTTCCGGGTAAGCTTTAATTTTAATATCTGAGTTTAAATCTTCCAATCTGGTTTTAGCAGCTTGAGCTTTGTTTTTACCTAACGAGGAAGTTCCAAACAACACTTGCCGTTGCAGATTAGATAATTCCACTTTATCAAAATCAATGATACCAATGGTGCCAACACCCGCAGCTGTTAAATACTGTAATATAGGGCAACCCAAACCACCAGCTCCAATAACCAATACTTTGGCTTTGGAGAGTTTATCTTGACCCTCTGGACCAATTTCTGATAAAATGATATGTCTGTTATATCTGTTCATTTTTTATCCTCCAGCAAAAGGAGGTAATAATGCAATTTCTAATCCAGTTAATTCAGTTTCCAACGAAACCAATTCTTGATTTTGTGCTATTTGAAAATCCTTGTTTTCTAATTGGCCATATTTTGTATTGAGAACTTTCAATAAATCCGAGACTTGACTACCTGCAACTTCTAGAATCTCTTCTTGGGTATTGGTTACTTCAACTATTTGTCCAAAATATTTAACCCTTATATGCATCTTCAATAGTTTTAAGTTCTTCTCTTGTGTTAATATTCATGGTTGTATCATGCTCTTCAACCTCCAATGCAACGTTTTTTATTTTCATGGTATTAATAACCCGTCTTAAACGCCGTTCATCATTTTGCAATGCTTTAAAAAATGCTGGTGCGCATTGCTTTTTATAAAGCGCAATTAAAGGCATGGTCTTTCTATTGCTTTCAATTTGGATGATTTCCGAATCTTCATCAATATTATTAATCAGCTTTTCTAAGATATTCGTTTTTATTAATGGGATATCACAGCTTAGAATCAAATTATTTTCAGTTCCAGAGGCATTCAAGCCAGAACATATTCCAGCTACGGGACCAGCATCTTTTATGTCGTCTTCAACCCTTTTGTATCCAAAAACATCATAATCAGGATTGTCCGAAACAATCAAAATATCATTGACTAAAGGTTTCATCGCTTTGATACTATACTCAACAAAGCTTTTATCATTCAGTTTAATAAAACCTTTGTCTGAGCCCATTCTGGAGCTTTTGCCGCCAGCTAGTATGATTCCTGTTATGTCTTTTTTGTAAATCATTTTACGTAAACATTAATTTAGCACAGGCAATGATTAATACAAATGCTAAAATGTACCTTAAGTGTTTGTTATTTATTTTTTTGCTTCCGTAGTAACCGCCTAAAACACCACCAACTAGAGCAATAGCCACTAATACAAAAGTTGCCATTTCTAATGTAACGCCGCTACTTAACTGACCTACTAGTCCAGATGCAGAATTTACCCAAATGAATAGCGCAGAAACAGCGGCAGCTTCTTTCATTTTACCCCAATGGAGCAATAAAATCACTGGACTTAGAATAATACCGCCACCAATGCCAATTAATCCGGAAAAGAATCCGATAATACCTCCAACAAGGAGTCCTTGCCAAAGTTTTACTTGTTTTATCGAGTTGCTTTCCTTTCCAAAAACATTCAGCATTTTAAGAATGGCAAATATTAAAAGGACGGCTAGTATCTTTTTATAAACCGAAGCATCTACTTCAATACGACCTCCCAGAAAAGCTAAGGGGACGGAAGCAATGGCGAATGATATAAACAACTTTTTATTGAAATATCCTTCCTTATAATAGTAGTAAAACGAAATGCCCGCCACAAACAAATTAAGCAATAGGGCAGTAGGCTTCATAGTTTCTGGAGCAAATGAAAACAGTGCCATTAATGCTAAATAACCACTAGCACCTCCATGTCCTACACTGGAGTATAAAAACGATACAACAGGAAGTATCAGTAAAAAATAATATATGTTCTCAGTTTGCAGCATTTATAAGCGTTCAATTTTTTGAAGTTGGTCATCTAAAAAGGCCCAACAGTTTTTATTGATTTCATCGAATGCGCTAATTAAGGAATGGCCATACTCTGTTAATTCGGCACCACCACCACCTTTGCCACCTATACTATTAATGGTTACTGGTTTTTTAGCCGATTTATTAACCGAATCCAACAATTGCCACGCCTTTTTGTAAGATATATTTAACGATTTTGCAGCTTTAGACAATGAGCCGGTTTCTTGTATGGCCTTTAGTAAATGAACGCGTCCTTCACCTAACAAAACATTGTTATCAGATTCAATCCAAATACGACTTTTAATTTTGTAACTCATGATCTTGTTTCTTTAAACGGGTAAAACAATAGTTTCTAATGTATCACCAATATTAACTTCAGATATTTCAGCAGGAACAAAAACCAAAGCATTTGACAAAGCAAAAGTCTGTAACATAGAAGAGTTTTGTCCTTCTAAAAGTTCTACTTCGCCATCATTATAAATCCCCTTTAAAAACTGAGGTCTATCGCCTCTTTTTAAGAATTTTGAAAGGGATGTTGCCTGAACTCTGGGCAATTCTGTATTGGTTCTATCCATCATATTCTGCAGGGCTATGTATACGTAAACATAAAAGCATGTTAATGCTGCAGCAGGGTTGCCAGGTAATGCAAAAATGGAAGTATTATCCTTTTTTCCAAAGAATAAAGGCTTTCCTGGTTTTTGCTTCACCTTGTAGAATACCTCTTCAACTTGTAATTCGTTTAGAGCTCTACCAACATAATCATAGTCACCTACCGATATCCCGCCAGTAATAAGAACCAAATCATTATTGTTAATTACCGATTTGAGTAATTCAACGGTCTTTGGATAATCATCGGCAACTTTGTGAAGCGAGATATCATAGAATTTCAAGCTATACAAAACACTTTGTAGCATTTTAGAGTTGCTTTCATAAATCTGACCATGATGTAATTCTTGTCCGGGCTCAATAAGTTCGTTGCCTGTAGTTACTATAGCAACAGTAGGTTTTTTGTAAACGGAAACTTTTGTAATACCTAAGGAAGTCAAATATCCAATTCCAGCTGGTGTTAATTTAGTGCTTTTTTTTAGTGCAATATCTCCTTGCTTCACTTGTTCTCCCAAAGGGCGAATATTTTGCTCCAAATTAATTTGATGTTCAATAGTGATGGTGTCATTATTAGTAATAACCTTTTCCTGCATCATGATAGCATTGGCTGAATCTGGCACTGGAGCACCTGTAAAAATTCTAACGGCCTCACCCTGGTTTAGAACTGGTTGATGACCATCTCCAGCTTTCACTTCATCAATTAGCTTATAGTTTAAATCATCTTGTAAATGCAATGCATATCCGTCCATCGCCGATTGCCTAAAAGGAGGCATGTTAATGGGCGAAATCACATCTTTAGAAAGATAATACCCATTTGCTTTTTCAATAGCCTTGACATCTTCTTTTGAAAGTGGATTAACATTACTTTTTACTTTAGATAAAGCGTCCTCAATAGAAATCATATTTTTTTTCGTTATATCCATACAAATATAGCGAAATATAAATTGTCTGAAATATGACTTATATCATTATTCTAGATAATCTATTTAGAATAATTGTAAATAAATAAAACCTGACAAAAGTCAGTTTTTTTCCTGCGGTAATACAGGACTTTTATGTCTGAAATAAAAATATTGGAGATGCCGATAAAAAGTTATTTAGCTCATCCTCAGGATGGAAAGAAGGAATCATTAATAAATGCAATTTCGCAACTGGCTAACTGTGAGGTGATTCCTGCTGAAAACAAAGACGTACTCATAGTCGTTACCGATACCAACAACAAAGCAGAAGACGAACAATTAAAAGAAAAGATAGAAGCTCTGGACAGTTTAAAGTTACTGGCAATGGTTTCAGGATTTAACACACCAAAAAACAATTAACTTATGTATACCTCTTTAACAAACAGAAGAAGTTTTATTAAAAAAATGGCAGCAGCGGCAGCGATGACTGCAGCAGCAACCATGTTTCCGGGTATTGTTTTTGCAAAGGAACAAGAGGCTGGAATTCCTAACGGAAATTTAGATTGGAAAAAAGGACCTTGTCGTTTTTGCGGTGTGGGTTGCGGTATTTTAGTTGGTGTTGAAAATGGTAAAGCTGTAGCTGTAAAAGGTGATCCAAATTCTTCAGTTAATAAAGGATTGCTTTGTGTAAAAGGATATCATCAAACAATGTGTATTCAAGCCAAAGACAGATTAGAACATGCTTTGGTGAAAAAGAATGGGACTTATGTTAAAACACCATTAAATGAGGCTCTGGATTTAGTAGCCAGCAAAATGAAAGAAACCATAGAAAAACATGGTAAAGATTCTGTAGCTATGTACACGTCTGGGCAATCTACAATTCCTGAAGGTTATGTAGCGTCAAAATTAATGAAAGGTGCTATCGGTACTAATAATTTAGATTGTAATGCCCGTTTATGTATGGCAAGTGCTGTGGCTGGTTTCTTAACAACTTTTGGGGCGGATGAACCTATGGGGTGTTATGAAGATTTTGATTATGCCGATTACTACGTGACTTGGGGAAATAATATGGCAGAAATGCACCCGGTATTATTCTCAAGAATGTTAGAACAAAAAAATAAAAGAGGCGCTAAAATAATAGACTTTGCAACAAGAACATCACGTTCTAGTGCAGCTTCTGATAAATCCATTCTATTCGAACCTCAAACCGATTTAGCAGTTGGTAATGCTATTTGTTATGAAATAATAAAAAATGGATGGGTAAATAAAACTTTTGTAGAAAAGCACTGTAACTTAAGTAAGGGTCTTACTAACATGGGATACGGTTTAGAGGATAAATATAGTTTTACCGACAAACCAGAAAAAATAAATTTTGAGGAGTATAAGGCATTTTTAGAGGATTATACCCCAGAAAAAGTAGCGAAAATTTCCAGAGTATCTGTAAAGGATATTAAGTACTTGGCATCAATTTTTGGGGATCCCAATAAAAAAGTAATGTCGCTTTGGTGTATGGGTGTCAACCAACATACCAGAGGAACATGGATGAATAATATTATTTATAACATCCACCTGTTAACAGGTAAAATTTCACAACCAGGTAATGGTCCTTTTTCTTTAACGGGACAACCTTCAGCTTGTGGAACGGCCCGTGAAGTGGGTACTTTTACGCATAAATTACCAAAAGGTGTGGTAATGAATCCTAAGCATAGAGAATTAGCTGCAAAAATTTGGAAAGTGCCAGTAGAGAGAATTCCTGCTAAACCAACCTATCATACTACTGAAATGTTTAGAGCGGTAGATAGAGGCGATATTAAGTTCATTTGGACTCAAGTAGTGAATCCATTAGTGTCTCTGCCAAGAACCAGTAGATTCCGTCCTGGAATGGAAAAAGATTCTTGTTTTGTAGTTGTTTCGGATGTGTTCCCAACACCAACAACAGATGTGGCCGATGTTATTTTACCAGCATCATGGCATATTGAAAAATCTGGTTTATATGGAAATTCAGAACGCCGTACACAACATTGGGATAAAATGATTGAAGGTCCTGGAGAAACCACACCAGATGCGTGGATGACCATTCAAGTTGCTAAACGCATGGGCTATGGTGATTTGTTTCCTTATTCTGAAGAAAACCACGTTGAAGAGATATACAACGAATACCGTCAGTTCCATGAAGGTAAAAAACATGGTATGGCTCCACTAGAAGTTCTTAAAAAAGAGTCTGGAGTAATTTGGCCTTATGTAGATGGAAAATCAACACAATGGCGATTTAATGCAAAGTTTGATCCTGCTTGTAGTAACGGAGAAGATTTTCATTTCTACGGTAAACCTGATGGAAAGGCAGTAATCTGGCAGCGTCCTTATGAGCCAGCTGCAGAATCACCAGATGAAGAGTATCCGTTCTGGTTAAATACAGGTCGTGTCATAGAGCACTGGCATACGGGTTCCATGACACGTAGAATCCCTGTTTTGCATAAAGCGATGCCTCATAGTTATGTAGAGTTTCATCCAAAAGATGCTAAAGCTTTAGGTATTAGAAATGGAGAAAAGGTAAAAGTATCTTCAAGACGCGGATCTTGTGTGTTGCCAGCTTCTATAAACGAAAGAGGTTTGCCAACACAAGGACAGGTTTTTGTACCGTTCTTTGATGAAAACATGCTGATTAATGACGTGACTTTGGATGCTTTTTGTCCAATTTCAAAAGAACCTGACTTTAAAAAATGTGCTGTTAAAATAGAAAAAGCATAGGTTATGAAAAAACGACTGGGTATCATTTCATTATTTATTATTCTATTTATTGCGTTTATCGCCGTTTGGAATTTTAGCTATCAAATTGGAAAAGAAGAAGCTTATATTCCCTTTGAAAGAAGTACAGAAGTGTCTTCAATTATTCCATCAGAGAAAGGGGTTTTTAAGCGGTCTGAACATGCGTTAGACTACGCTAATATGCCCGTAGACGAAAATCATCAAAGATCTTTGAAAAATTATTATGATAACAGAGCTTATCATGGGGCACCACCAAGTATTCCGCACCCTATAAAAGATGAAATGACTATTGGGGCAAATACTTGTTTAAAATGCCATGAAAATGGTGGTTTTACTGAAAAATTTAATGCTTACGCGCCTGTAGTGCCGCATCCGGAATTGGTTAATTGTAGGCAATGTCATGTGCCAACAAATGCGAGTGGGGTATTTAAACCTTTTGAGCATAGAAGTGTTGTAGCGCCCCAAGCAGGAATTAATAATGCCTTGGCCGGAAGCCCACCAATTATTCCGCATCAAATTCAGATGCACGAAAATTGTTTGTCTTGTCATGCCGGGCCAAGTGCGCCAAAAGAAATTAGGGTAACGCATCCAGAGCGGATCAATTGTAGACAATGTCATGTTCCGAACAATAAAGAAATGACCGATATAGGAACCTTTAAAAGAGCCATTAGCAATGAATAATCATAGTATGCATAGAGTCGTTTGTATTTCGTTTATAGTGCTTTTGTTCTTTTCATGTAAACATGGAGAAGGAGAGTACCACGGTGTAACAGACAAAATCAAAGCTGAAAGCGAGAATTATCATGGTATATCCTTGTCTTCTGAAGCTTATTTGGAAGGTGTTGAAACCATGGAGATTACAGAAGGAGAGCATACCTTTTTAATCCCCGAAAGAAAGCGTCAAATTAAATCATTTGCTTGTACCGAGTGTCATTCTAAACCATTATCGCAACTACAAAGTAAGGATGGTAAGAAAGCGCATTGGGATATTAAGTTGCACCATGCCAATGAAAATACCATGAATTGTGCTACTTGTCACGATGGAAATAATATGGATAACCTTAAAAGTTTAACAGGTAACAGTATCGATTTTAATAACAGTTATAATTTGTGTAACCAGTGTCATACCAAACAATTTGAGGATTGGAAAGGCGGCGCACATGGGAAACGCATTGGAGGTTGGGCGCCACCAAGAGCATCCATGACTTGTGTGAATTGTCATAATCCGCACAAACCTCATTTTGAGAAGAGATGGCCTGCACGGTTTAACACACAAAAAATAAAAGAAAGAGAATAGGTATGAGCAGCGATAATAAAAAATGGTTTTCCTTAAATATTGGTCGCAAGAACCAAGAAACTTCAAGTAGTTGCAGTTGTAGTACGCCATCTGGTGGTTGTGGTGGACATGACCATGAGGAAATAAAACATATAGAAGAAAGAAAAGACGGTTTTGAACAGGTCTTTGATGTAAAAATGGACCGTCGTTCTGCCTTTAAGCAATTAGCCGCAAGTTTGGCTATTGGTGCAGGGGCGGTAAGTACTTCTTGTAGTATGTTTTCTGGTGATGAAAGCAAGGAAAAAGCGCAAATAGACTGGGAAGAGCAGTTTAAGGGAAACTACAAGTTAATGACCGATGAAGAAAAGAAAGCCACAGTTGATAGGTTAGTACGTTCGTATCAATTGCGAACTGGAAAAACTATTAACATGTCTTCTAAAAATGCAGAAGAAAACGTGTTGTTTGGTTATGCTTTCAATATTTCAAAGTGCCAAGGATATATGGACTGTGTGAGTGCTTGTGTTGAAGAGAACAATCAAGACAGAAACTCACAAATGCAATACATCCGTATTCATGAAATGAAAGATGGAAACGGATTCAATTTCAACGAATCTGATGACAACTACTACCACGAAGTACCAGCAGAAGGTCATTTCTATATGGGTACACAGTGTTTCCACTGTGATAATCCACCATGTGTAAATGTATGTCCAGTCCAAGCCACATGGCGTGAAGATGACGGATTGGTGGTTGTTGATTACGATTGGTGTGTAGGCTGTAGATATTGTATGGCGGCGTGTCCTTATGATGGACGTCGATTTAACTGGAGTAAACCAGAAGTGCCAGAAGAAGAAATCAACAAGAATCAGCATTATTTGGGCAACAGACTCCGTAAAAAAGGGGTTATGGAGAAATGTACATTCTGTGTACAGCGTTCTAGAGCAGGAAAAAATCCAGCCTGTGTTGAGGCTTGCCCAACAGGTGCTCGTATCTTCGGAAATTTACTAGACCCAAACAGTACCATTAGATGGGTATTGGAAAACAAGAAAGTATTTAGATTAAAAGAAGACCTAGGAACCGAGCCTAAGTTCTGGTATTTTATGGACTAATAATCAGTTAATGAGATGAGACGATTTAAAGTTTTTAAAAGTTTAGTAAGAGATAGTTTAGATACCATAACACACGGTTCTAGAAAGTACCATTTATGGATGGCGGCATTAACCTTTATGATGTTAGTGGGTATGTATTGTTATTCCATTCAGCTAAATGAAGGGCTAAGCGTTACTGGAATGACAGATAGGGTTAGCTGGGGATTATATATTTCAAATTTCACTTTTCTGGTGGGGGTTGCAGCTGCAGCAGTAATGCTCGTTATGCCAACCTATGTGTTAAAAGATATTGATTTTAAACAAGCTGTTTTAATAGGTGAAGGTTTGGCAGTAGCTGCATTAGTCATGTGTTTAGCTTTTGTAATTGCTGATATGGGTGGGCCTTCTGTTTTATGGCATATGATTCCAGGGATTGGTGTTTTTAATTTTCCGAATTCCATGTTAACCTGGGATGTTATTGTGCTTAATGGGTATTTGTTTATTAACATTACGATACCTCTATATATTCTTTTCAGGCACTACCAAGGAAAAGAAGCGAAATCTAAAGTTTATATCCCAGGAGCGTTTATATCGGTATTTTGGGCAGTGGCGATTCATTTGGTTACGGCATTTTTATATCAAGGTTTACAAGCAAGACCTTTCTGGAATAATGCCTTGTTAGGACCTCGTTTTTTGGCCTCAGCATTTGCAGCTGGACCAGCTTTAATAATTTTAGTTTTGGCTGTGATAAGGTCGAGTACACCATTTAAAATTCAAGACAAAACCATTAAGAAAATAGCAATGGTGGTTACTGTGGCGGCTCAGATTAATTTAATTATGCTTATTTCTGAATTGTTTAAGGAGTTTTATGCACCTACACACCACAGTGAAAGTGCCTATTATCTTTTCTTTGGTTTACACGGAAAAGATGCTTTGTTACCCTGGATTTGGACGGCCATACCATTGAACGTTTTAGCTACTGTAATGTTGACCTTCCACAAGCTCAGGAACAATTTTAAAGTCTTATACTTTGCTTGTTTTATATTGTTCATTGCTATTTGGATTGAAAAAGGCTTCGGTTTAATTGTTCCTGGTTTTATTCCCGGACCTTATGGTAAAATAGCCGAATATATGCCCACAGGAATTGAAATAGGGGTTACGCTAGGAATTTGGGCCCTTGGCGCTTTTGTGTTTACCATTTTAGCTAAAACAGCAATAGGTATTGAAATAGGAAAACTACGTTATAAGAAGTAGTTAATTGGTTTTACCTCACAAAAAGTAATCAAGTCTAAATCGTTGGGTAGTCTATCTCAAAATAGTTATGTATCCAGAGTGTGACCTATTGGTGCCATCGTTTAGTTGAAAGTAGTAATAATAGTTTCCAGATGGGAGAGGTTTCCCCTTATGCATTCCGTTCCAAGTATTGTTATAACCCGTAGCACGGTAAACTATATTTCCCCATCGGTTGTATATTGTTAGCGTATTGTTAGAAAATTTTTCGATATTTTTAATGAAAAAGGTATCGTTACGACCATCACCATTTGGTGTCATGGTATTAGCGAAAAATGGCATACAGTTATTGTTTGTATCCGTATCGTCATTGTCCATTCTAATAGAAAACGTGCTTAATGAATAACATTGATTGGAAGTGATGTCTTCTGCTCGAGCATAAATGATAAATTCTACACCTGCATTAAGATTTATTTGCTCAATACTATTTATACCTTGTATGGCATCACCTTCAAAGAGATGATAACTTAACTTGATATTCGATTGGTCTATGCCATCAAAAATCTTAGCGTTTAGTTGGGATAAATTATATTCAGTATTACTTTCATTCAAAGAGCACAGATGAATATCCTCAATAGGATTTACTATTGGGGTATTCACAATATTAAGTGAAAACATAAACACTTCGACACAGCCATTTTGATTAGTAATTCTGGCATAGATTTGTTGAGAACTTGAAAGGCTTTTAAATCGTAAAGGTAATGGACGTAGACCATTGAAAGCCTCTGGTGATGCTAAGTGAAAACTAACTGTTGGTAATTCGAGATTGTTGTCTGCCAACCCTTCAAGAATATAATTTTTTTGAGCTGCTAAATCAAATATTGGTGTTTTGGTTGCATCCGGATTTCTACATAGTATCATATCTTGAGGTGTGTTATATCCGGTAATACCGTTTCCTAAAGTAAAAGATTTTGTTACGCTTAAATCTCTGGTTCCATCGTTTACAGTGAGTGTAACATTATAGGCTTTGTTTAAATCATATCGATGTGTTGGATTTTTATCGTTACTAATAGGAGAATTATCTCCAAAATCCCAATAGTAGGTTAGGTCGTCGCAACTATTTGATAAGTTCGTAAAACTTACAACATCGCAATTAATTTCAAATTCATAATCAGGTATTGTTTCAGTAATATCTAGCGTGATTTCTTTACTTTGAGTAAAGATCTGAACACCATCATTAATAGTTAGAGTTACATTAAATGAACCAGAAGATGTGTAGGTGTGTTTGGGTCTTACTTCATTACTGGCTGTACTGCCGTCACCAAAATCCCAAATATAACTTTCTGCTCTAGAGCATGTTTTAGACTCATCTGTAAAAGTAACATCAAGGCAATTAACAAGGTAACTAAAATCTGTTTTGGTTTCTATATTGATGTCTAGAGTCTCTGTGTGTGTTGATAAGGATGTCCCCGGATTATTTATATTGCTAATTGTTAATATAATGGTGAAAGTCCCAGAAGCGGTGTAAATGTGTGTTAATGAGAGTTCGCTATTATTTGTACTTACAATAGAGCTGCCGTCACCAAAATCCCAATGGTATACTAAATCAGCAAAATTATCTATTGAAGCTCCACAAATATCACTAGTGTTGTTTATAGTTACAGTTTCACAGTTTAAAAAAGAAGTTGAAAATTTGGCTGTTATAAAAGTGTTATACTCATAGGATTTTGATTCGGTAAGGCCATCTTGTGACCTCACAGTTAAGGTGATGATATATGTTGAGTTATCATTGGTAACAGGAAAACTATGTGAAGGGTTAGTTTCTGTGCTAGTAGTCCCATCCCCAAAGTCCCAATGGTAGGAGAGTCCACCCTTGCAATAATCTGATAGGTTTTTTAGTTGTATGGTATTGCATATGCTATTACCCATTGTGGCTATTGTTTCGATTTCAAAATCTGCTTTAGGAAAAGGTGGGCCATTAGAATTTATAACTTTTACGCTGAATGTTTCAGACGGACCATCACAACCGTTTTCATCTCTTGCAATTATAGTATACGTTGTATCCTGAGTTGGGCTCAATATTGCAGAATTTCCGGCAGGTGCTATGTCAACGAACTCACCAGGATTAGTTGGGTCCGGCCTTGTATACCGAAAGTCACCAGTGTGATTCCCTGTGGGTTTTACCAAAACACTCCCGCCTAAGCAAACTTCTTGATCGGGAATCTTATCTATGGTTGCTTGTGGTGTTGGTTCTAGGGTTATGGATAGTTTGCTTAAACACCCTGTGTTAGATGTAAAATCAACGCTGTAGGTTTCACCATATTTAGCATTTTCAATTGTGATACTGGGCGTTCCGTCTCCATTGGACCAATCGTAACTGGAGAATCCTTCGGGAGCATTCAGTGTCACTGTGTCACCGTTATTACATAAATCTTCTACTTGTATTTTTAGAGGTTCTAAAGAGGCATCTACATAGGCATATCCACCATGTTCTCCAAGGGTACAATCTAAAGCTATGAATTCAATAGTAATATCTTCACCGATGAAAGGACTTAGGTCTGCACTTTCGGTAGTCCAAGGTAGTATTTGGAATTTACCACAATTTATAAAACCCTTATTCAGGGCATTAGGTCCTGAGAAAGCCTCATACCTACCACATGGTACAATATTACCATTAGAATCCTTGATATTAGCTACGAATTTTGGCTGGTCTCGTCTTTTGTGTCCTGGGTCTTCTAAAACTACGGCGTAACTGTATTTAAGTAATGTCGTATTTGGTGTTACTGTAAAAGTATGGCTAATCCTGGCAGCTTTATTTTCACCATCTAGGTTACCTATTCTTGCCGAAAAGCGACCACCAGTAAAAACTGTAGGAACATTTACAGGTGTTGGGAAACAATTTAAACCAATTTCGTCATAGCTCGGGCTTGAGGGACTCATTAATTTTATTTGTACTCCTAAGTCATTAGCAGGTCTGGTGTTCCAATCAATTGTTGTGGGATTAGATCTTACTCCTGTGTCCAAAATCCAATTATCGAAATTCCCAAACTCAAAATCTAAGTTTTCAGTTTGGGAAAAAGCAGTAGAAATTATTCCCAAAATGGGAATTAATAGCATTAATATTTTTTGTGGCTTCTTCATCATAAGGAATATTGTGGACAAGCACAAAGTAATTTTCTAGGGTTAAACCGGTATCCAATAATTATTTCGTGAGAGCCAGACTGTTGTGTGCTAAAATCCGCGGTAATCCAGTCGTAAGAATAGCTTAAAAGTAGGTTTTCTGTAAGGCGTAAACCCAAAAAGCCTATAATGGCTTCCTCGTTACGATAAGCTAAACCTCCCCAGAACTTATCATTATAAACTGTTTTAATGCCAGCATCCCATTGTATTGGAGAGTTTTTTACCGTTTTTAATAAAGAGAAAGGTACAACTGTGAGAGCGTCGTTAATTGAAATTCTGCTACCTAGAAGCAGGTTGTAACTAGGTAATAAAGATTCTTCATTTGATGTATCTGATAATCGAATTTCTTTGTTCAAAATTTGATTTGCTGCAATGCCTAAAAAAAGATACTTTGAGTAGGCATATAAACCAAAACTTAAATCAAAGTTTAATACAGAAATATTTTGAACAAGTGGGTCGATGGGGTTGTCGAATAAAACAACTTTTCTATCGTCGAATCTAAATTGAGAAACACCTACAAAAGTTCCAAACGATATAAACCATTCTTCTGAGACCTTAAGATGATAAGCATAGCTTCCATAGAGTCCATTTTGAGAAAGTGGTCCACTAGTATCTGTGTAAAGAAAAACACCCAAGCCATGATGTGTAGTGCCCTCGTTTGGTAAATAACTTGCTCTAGAACGATACAGAGAACTATTAACGCTAAACGTAGATGTTCTAGGGGCGCCATCGAAGCCCAGCCATTGGTTTCTGTGAGAGGCATTTACATCCACATAATTCTCAACTCCTGTCATTGCTGGATTTATAACAAACGGATTCTGTAAATATTGAGAAAATTGAGGAGTTTGTTGTGAATATACTGATATACAGAATGATATAATAAAAACAAAAAATTGAATCCAGAACAGAAATCTCTTAATTCTTCCTTGAACTAGTTTTTTAAGTAGGTTTAATATAAAAAAATGACCGTACATGTACGAAAATTATCGTGTAAGTTACATAGTTTTTTTTACATGTCCATAAGGGTAGAGTGTTTTTCAAAATAAGGTATTGTTCATTTCGTAAATTAAAGATGTCTATTTTCGGTTATTCTAAAATTAAATGGATTAAATTACGAGCTTATCAAAAATAGTCTTGATTGTTATAAAACTAAGTAGTATTACGTATATTTGATATAACACTAAACACTATGGTTGCTTCTACGCCTTATTTAAAATCAAAACGAGGATCGACTGGCAAGGTTTCCTGTGGACTTTGTGAGAACGCTAAATGCCTTATAAAACGGAATTATAATTCTTTTGAAAACACTGAATTTTTAGAAAGTAAAAATGAGATATTCTGTAAAAAAGGACAACAGTTTGTAATTGAAGGCGCCCCTGTAAATGGTTTGTTTTTTATACTAGGAGGAAAAGTAAAAGTTTTTAGAACAGGTATTAACGGTAAGGAGCAAATAGTTCGTTTTGCAAAAGAAGGCGAGATAATTGGTCACCGTGGTTTTGGTACCGAAGAGTATTATTCTATAGGTGCTGTTGCTCTAGAAGATAGTTTATTGTGTTATTTTTCTAAAGATGCTTTACAGAAGGCACTGCGCGATAACCCTCAGTTTACCTACGATATGATGCTTTTTTATGCCAATGAGCTAAACAAAAGTGAGTCTAAGGTAAAATCATTATCCCAAATGACCGTTAGGGAACGTGTTGTAGACACTTTACTCTACATAAATAGAAAATTTGGTGAATTAAATGGCTTTTTAAATTTGCCTTTAAGCCGAAAAGAATATGCCGACTATGCCGGTACTTCTGAAGAACAAGTCATTAGAATTTTTTCTGCACTAAAAAAGGAAGGATTAATTAGTGCTAGTGGAAAAAAAATTGGTATCAGCGATATCGATTTACTGCGCCGCGAAATAAGCGAACACAACTATTTCTTAGATAGTTGATAATTGAGATTATCCCACATTCATAAAAAACCATAAATTCTAAAGTATGGTGTAAAAACAGTTTATCAGCTGTTTTTTTTTAGATAAATATCTGAGGTAAAAAGATATTTTCTCCTGTGTATATACATATTAATTTTAGTTCTGTACTTATAATTTTGTTTTCAGATAAGTATTAATACTTATTTATTTTCTGGTGAGAAGATTTATTACAAAAGCAATATACTATGGAACAAAAAACAATAACACTTGTACAAGAATCTTTTGAAAAAGTAAAACCTATAGCCCCTGCCGCTGCAGAGATTTTTTACGGTAAACTATTTGAATTAGATCCAGAGTTGAAACCACTTTTTCCTAGTGACGAGGGAGCTATGAAACAACAGGGTAACAAACTAATGTCCATGCTAGCGGCAGCTGTGGCTGGTTTGAGTAATCTTGATGCTTTAATACCAATCCTTCAAGATTTAGGTAAACGTCATGTAGAGTATAAGGTAGAGGCTTTTCATTACGAAACTGTGGGTTCTGCACTTCTGGGTACATTAGAAGCTGGCTTAGGAGACGAGTTTACTTCTGATGTAAAAGCAGCTTGGACCTCAGTATATGGTACTATGGCAGATGTCATGATTAAAGCAGCATATTAATAACTAACATAAAAAGAAAGAATTATGGAATTATCTAAAATTAAAAATCAGCTAATAGCACTAACAGTATTGGTAACCCTTTCGGTTTCTTGTGGTGGTGTTCCAGAGGAAAAAGCAACGGCAGCTGCCGAAGAAAAAGCGTTTTCGGTAGAAGAGGTACTTGAGATGGTGGCCAAGGAAAACGATGTTACAAGAACGCTTTATACGAAGGCCATTGTTGGTAAGGGTAAAAAGCAAGGCATGAAATTCGATGAAGATTGGAGAAAAGATGATGTCGAAGCAGGACCGCTACCAGCTTTATTTTTAAGGGGTGTAGCAACAAGCATTAGAAAAAGTCCAGTACCACTTGGTTTGTACCTTGGGTCTGACTTCCCGGTAAATGCCGCGAATAAATTTGAAGGAAAACAAGCGGAACTATTTGCTGAAATTAAAAAAGATCAAAAACCTCAGTTTTTTTATGATGAAGACCAAAAATTGCATACGGCAATGTTTGCAGATTTAGCAAGTGCTGGCGCTTGTGTATCTTGCCATAACGACCATCCTCAAACAGCTAAATCTGATTGGAAATTGGGAGATGTTATGGGGGCAACAACATGGCAATATCCTAAAGATTCACTAACATATAAAGAAACAGTAGCGGTATTGAACTCTTATGCCAAAGGTACAGTAGATATATATATGGAATACTTAGATGAAATCGAAGCGTTCAAAGAAAGCGATAAACCAGAAATTGGTGAAAAATGGCCAGCAGAAGGTAACTATCTACCAACGGCAGAAGTTTTTCTGGATAGCGTAAGAAAGTTAGCGTCTTACGAAACAATGAAACAACTAGTAGCTGTTAAATAAAGACATTTTGTTTAGTGTTAAGATTACAATCTAGTGGCTCAATGTCCTGCATAATGGGATATGAGCCAAGATTGTAATTCAAAATTAATTAGTGTAGCATCAACAATAAATATGGTATTAACTAATAATAAATCTACAGTCTTAGGTTTGTTGTTATTCACAGCATTCTTTTTACAGTTTATATTTAGTATTCAGTGGGGCTGGTTATTAGAGTTACAGCAAGATCAGATGTACAGAAGGTGGTCTGGCCTTGCGTTGGCAATTATCATTGCTTTTCAATGGCTTTTGTCAGTAGTAAGAACGAGTAAAAAGTTGAGGAAACATGCACTCTCAATGCAAAACATACATAAATGGCTCGGGGCAATTAGTCCATTGATATTCTATGTTCATAGTATGGATATGGGGTATGGCTATTTGTTGTTATTATCATATATATTCTTTTCCAACACTATTCTGGGGTATTTAAACCTAGATGTTATCAAAAATGATAGTGAAGCTCTATTTAAAGGCTGGATGATAAGTCATGTGGCCTTATCTCTAATTATTACCATTCTAATGATATTTCATATTGTTATGGTGTTTTATTATAAATAGGAAGAATGAAATTAGTAGTAAAAGATATAATCAAGGAGACTGATGATGCGGTAAGTCTTTGTTTTAAAAACGGAAACTTTTTTAAAAAGCTAAAGTACAAGCCTGGGCAGTTCTTAACAATACATGTGCCCATAGAAAAGAAAACCCACAAGAGAGCTTATTCGTTTAGTAGTAACCCCTATACAGACAAAGACTTAAAAATTACCATTAAGCGCGTAGAGAAAGGGTTGGTGTCCAATTATGTTCATGACTATTTAAAGGTTGGTGACAAATTAGAGGTTGATGATCCAGCAGGTTCGTTTTGTATTAGTCCAGAAAGTGAATCAAAGAAACAATACGTTTTATTTGCAGGCGGTAGTGGAATTACACCTATGTTCTCAATAGTAAAATCCATATTAACCGAAGAGAAAGATTCTAAAGTTCTTTTGGTCTATGCCAATCAAAATATAGAATCTATTATTTTCCATGACGAAATAAAGGCCCTTGAAAAGGATTATCCCGAAAATTTTGCTGTAGAGCATATTGTCTCCACTTATCAGGAATCTAAATTAAATTATCATAAAGGTCTAGCAACCCACGAACTTTTGGATGAGATATTTCTAAAACACGATTTAACATTCCAAGACCATAACTACATGATTTGTGGTCCTTTTGGTTATATGGAGAAAATCAAGGAAATTCTGAAAGATAACGGTATTACCAGAGATAAAATAAAACTTGAAGTTTTTAAAGCGCCTCAAGTTAAAGTATCTGGAAAGGATTTAATTAGTGATGTTACTATAAAGTATAATGGGGAAAACCACGACTTACAAGTTAGAGGTGATAAATCCATTTTACGTCAGGCTATGTCTAATAATATCGTAATCCCTTATTCTTGTCGCTCGGGCATGTGTTCCACTTGTAAAGCAAAATGTGTTGAGGGTGAAGTAAAAATGACAGATGGACATTTATTATCAGAAGACGAGGTAGCAAGTGGTGATATCCTTACTTGCATTACCTACCCGTTAAGCGAAAAAGTTGTAATAGAAATATAGACCAAATTATTGTTGCATGTTAAAAGTGAACCCTTTACGAAAAAGACAAATAATAGGAAGTCTCGTAGGCTTGGTTGTTGGAGTTACCTTATTTTATGTGTTAACACTAGAATCAACTGAAAAATATGTCTCCATAGGCCCTATGAACACAGGACACCAAGATTTATCATGTTTTACATGTCATGCAGATGCAAAAGGTAATCTTATGCAGCAACTACAATCTAATGTTTCTCATGCTTTTGGGGCTAGGGAAGAGAGTGTAGATTTTGGTACTCAAGATGTAACTGTAGATAATTGCTTGGAGTGTCACGATAGGCCTAATGATAGACACCCTACATATCGATTCTCGGAACCAAGATTTAAAGATGCGATAAAAAATATAGATGCTACAACCTGTATTACTTGCCATACTGAACATAAAGAAGAACGGGTATCTGTAGCATCTATAGATTATTGCATGAATTGTCATCAAGAATTAGTCGTTGAAAATGATCCATTAGATATGTCTCATGAAGAAATTATAGCTAAAGCCCAATGGACCACTTGTATTCAATGTCACGATTTTCATGGTAACCATCGTTATGAAGTTCCAGAAAAAATGAAGGACACCATTCCTATGCTACATGTTCAAAAGTATTTTGATGGTGGTGAGGACCCTTACGGAACAGACAAAAAATATATTGCACTTTCTCAAGAAGAGTGGATAAAACAATTAAATAAAAACTAAGTATATATGCGTAATACGTATTTATTAGTTTTTTACTTAGTTTTTGATTTGTGTTAATGCCCTATAAATCAAATAAATACAATTAAAACCTGTCTTTTGACAGGTTTTTTTGTGGTGTAAAAAGTGTAAATGGTATGGTGATTGTCATGAAATAGAACTTGAACTACTTATATATTTGCCTTGTAATTAAGTATAAATACTTAGAAAATTAATTAACATCGTAAATATGAAAACACTGATCAAAAAATCAATTTGGACTTTACCATTAGCAGCTTTGCTTTTTGCTTGTGGTGGAAAAGAGAAGAAGAAAGATTCAGTTACAGAAGAAGTTGTAACTGAAACAACTAAAACATTAGAGATAGAAAAACCACAGTTAACTTTTGGTTTTATAAAATTAACAGATATGGCACCTTTAGCAATTGCTAAAGAAAAAGGATTCTTCGAGGATGAAGGTTTATTTGTGTCTGTTGAAGCACAATCGAACTGGAAAAATGTTTTAGACCGAGTAATCGATGGTCAATTAGACGGTTCTCACATGTTAGCTGGTCAGCCAATTGCAGCCGGTGCTGGTTTTGGTCGTCAGGCTGAGTTAGTAACGCCATTTTCAATGGATTTAAATGGTAATGGTATTACCGTTTCTAATGATGTGTGGTCTAAAATGAAACCAAATGTACCTAAAGGAGCAGATGGTAAGCCAGTACATCCAATTAAAGCCGATGCTCTTAAACCTGTAATCGAAGATTACAAAAGTACAGGTAAAGCATTTAAAATGGGTATGGTATTTCCAGTATCTACTCATAACTACGAAATTAGATATTGGTTAGCTGCAGCTGGAATTCACCCGGGAATGTATACTGCAGATAACGTACAAGGGCAGGTAGATGCAGAAGTATTATTATCTGTTACACCTCCACCACAAATGCCAGCTACACTTGAGGCAGGGACTATTTACGGTTACTGTGTAGGTGAGCCTTGGAATCAGCAAGCGGTATTTAAAGGTATTGGTGTACCTGTAACTACAAACTACGACATCTGGAAAAATAACCCAGAAAAAGTATTTGTAATGACAAAGAAGTTTATTGACGAAAACCCTAATACAGCAGTAGCAGTTACTAAAGCATTAATTAGAGCTGGTAAATGGTTAGATGAGCCAGGAAATAGAGCAGAAGCTGTTAAGATTTTATCTATGTCTCAATACGTTGGTGCTGATGAGGTTGTATTAGCAAACTCAATGACAGGAACGTTTGAGTTCGAAAAAGGAGATAAACGTGAAATGCCAGACTTTAACGTATTTTACAAGTACAATGCAACTTATCCATTCTATTCAGATGGTATCTGGTTCTTAACTCAAATGAGAAGATGGGGACAGATTCCTGAGTCTAAACCAGCTGGATGGTACGAAGAAACTATAAAAGATATTTACAGACCTGATATCTGGGAAAAAGCGGCTAAGTTATTAGTAGCAGAAGGAAAGATTCCTGCTAGTGATATTCCTGCAACAGATGGATATAAGCCTGCAACTACAGACTTTATAGACGGAACCAAGTATGATGCTAAAGATCCTATTGGATACATCAATAGCTTTTCAATTGGTAATAAAGACAAATAATTTTTTGAGATTATAAAATTTGCCTAACAGGCATTAGCAATAATGCCTGTTAAGGTAAATAACACAAAACATATACACTAAACAAACACTTGAAAAATGAAAGACTCTATTATTAAAATCGTTAAGCGTATCGGGTTAGGTTTTTTAGAGCCTTTAATAAGATTAATTGCTGGAGAAGAGCCTAAAAAAAACACCAAAGAAGTCTTAAATAAAATTGGGGCGCCAATTCTAGCTATAATTATCTTTTTGGTATTATGGACTTCAGGGGCCAACTCATTATATAATAGTCTTGCTGAATCTAAGATCGAAAAAGCGAGAGAAGTAGGAGGAGATGCAGAAGCCGAGCGAGTTGAAGCATTGATCAATTCTGCAAAGGAAAAACTAGACGGAGACTTTATTATTAGCGATGATGCAGCCGATTTCAAGTTGTTGTCGGAACCTGGGACACATGCTGTTGCAGTTGAAAACGACAATGGTACCTTCGATATACAATACGGTTTAACTCCAGATGAGAAAAAAGAAGTACCTGTTACTTTACCTTCACCAAGCCAAACAAAAAATGCCTTTTATACCTTATTAACAGATTACAAAATAGTAAGTCATGATAAAAAAGCTTTTAAGGAAAAAACCAAGGCGTTAAATAAGAAGCGTAAGGCTGAAGGCAAAGATCCAATCACTTATACGGGTAGACCTTCTTTCGTGGATCAAATTGTAACAAGTTTAAAGACAGTATTCGCAGGTTTTTTATTAGCAATTTTTGTAGCGGTTCCTATAGGTATTGTTATAGGTTTAAGTCCAACATTAAGAGCAGCATTTAACTGGGTTATTCAAATTTTTAAACCGGTTTCTCCAGTAGTTTGGTTATTGTTGGTAACTATGATTGTTACTACGCTACTAAGAAATTCTACAGGAGATAGTTCGTTTATCATTTCATTTATTTCAGTAGGATTATGTTCCATGTGGGCAACTTTGGTTAATACCGCCATGGGTGTTGCTACTGTAGATACAGACTACATAAACGTTGCAAAAGTTTTAAAACTGGGAGGGTCTCAAAAGATATTTAAAGTAGTACTTCCTGCGTCTTTACCATTAATATTTACGGGTTTAAGAATTACGTTATCTGTAGCTTGGATGGTACTTATCGCTATTGAGTTATTGGCACAATCACCTGGTTTAGGATCTTTCGTTTGGGAGGAATTCCAAAACGGAGCAAACGATTCGAACTCTAAGATAATTGTAGCAATGTTCGTAATTGGTCTTATTGGTTTTGCACTAGATAAAATCATGTTGTTTGTACAGAACTTAGTGTCTTTTGAAAAAGAAAGTATTTAATCCTAAAAAGACAGAAACCTATGGCATTTTTAGAATTAAATAACATTTATAAAACCTATAACCCGAACAAGGAGTATAAAGGTGAGATATTAGACAATATTAACCTTCAAATTAACGAAGGGGAGTTTGTTGCAATCGTTGGGTTCTCCGGAAGTGGTAAAACTACACTGGTGAATTTAATTAACGGTTTGCTTAAACCAACCGAAGGAGAAGTGCTTTTTAAAGGAGAAAAAGTAGAAGGTACAAGTCATGAAAGAGGCGTAATTTTTCAAAACTATTCTTTATTACCATGGTTATCTGTGTTTAGTAATGTGGAAATGGCAGTGAAAGAAGCATTTAAAAGTGACTCAAAAAAAGAGATTAAGGAACGTGTAGAAAAATTTGTTGATATGGTAGGTTTAACACCGGCTATTAACAAATTTCCAAAAGAATTATCTGGAGGAATGCGTCAAAGAGTTTCTGTAGCAAGAGCTCTAGCTATGGATCCTGAAATGATCATTATGGATGAGCCTTTAGGAGCATTGGATGCTTTAACCAGAGGAAACCTTCAAGATGAGATTTTAAAGATTTGGGAAACCAATAAGCGCACGGCATTGTTGATTACTAACGATGTGGACGAGGCAGTTTACATGGCCGATAGAATTATTCCTTTAAAACCAGGTCCTAAAGCAACATTAGGTCCCGAATTTAAAGTAAATATTGAAAGGCCAAGGGATAAGACTAGTCTTAATGATAATCCAGAATACAAGAAAACACGTAATGCTATCATTGCGTATTTAATGGATTTAGGTGATGAAAAGGCCGCAGCAACAAGCGATGTGGAATATGAATTACCAGATATTCAACCAAGAGATTATAGATGGTAACCCTTTAAAATGTAAGAGAAATGAGCGCAGTAAAAGAACATTATAAAATAGAAAAGTTTCCTTCTAACGAGGTTATGTTAGATTTGGAAAACTTAAAGAAAGTATATCCTACACCAAAGGGCGACTATGTTGTATTAGAACATCTAGATCTTCAAATTCGAAAACAAGAGTTTATAACTATAATTGGACATTCTGGATGTGGTAAAACCACTATGCTATCTATGATTGCAGGTTTAAACCCTATTTCAGATGGAAAAATAAAGGTGTTAGGGTCAAGTATAAAAGGTCCAGGGCCAGACAGAGGGGTTATTTTTCAGGCACCGAGTTTAATGCCATGGTTGACCACTTTCGAAAATGTTATGTTGGGAGTTAAAAAAGCATACCCTGATGCAACAAAAAAGCAAAAACAAGATATCTGTAAATATTACTTGCATAAAGTAGGTATGGATAATTCCTTGAATAAAAAAGCATCAGAGATTTCACAAGGAGAGCAACAACGAGTAGGTATAGCAAGAGCATTTGCCATTAAACCTAAAGTGTTATTGCTTGATGAGCCTTTCGGAATGTTGGATTCTTTAACAAGAGGACAATTACAGGATGTATTGATAGATGTCTGGAACAAGGAAAAGATTACAGCTGTTATGATTACGCACGATGTGGACGAGGCCATCTTTTTGGCAGATCGTGTAGTAATGATGACCAGCGGCCCAAGAGCAAAAATTGGAGATGTACTATCGATAGATTTTGAACGTCCTAGGTCCAGAAAAGCAATACTTGATCATGATGATTATTACAAATACAGAAAGCATTTAATTGACTTTTTGGAACACTAAAAATGAACGAAAAAAAAGCAGTTTGAAACATGAGTTTTATCATAAAAGAGACATTTGGGTCTTTTTATATTTGCCTCAAATAATAGAACTGTAACTAATTAATAACTAATTCAAAAACATATAATTTAAAATTAGAAAACATGAGAAAACAATACGTTTTAATAGCAATTTTAGCTTTAGTTGTACAATTCGCACAAGCACAGTTTACCTTAGATGGAGAGTTTAGACCACGTACAGAGTACAGACATGGTTTTGGAAGTATTTTACCGGAATCTGCAGAGCCAGGTTTTGGTATTTCTACAAGAGCAAGACTAAATGCAGGTTTTGCCACAGATGCTTACAAAGTATACATCAGTCTTCAGGATGTTATGGTTTGGGGTGAAAACAGACAAATTTTACCTTTTGACCAAAACAATTCATTCGCTATTTTTCAAGCATGGGCAGAAATTAAACTAGGTGAAGGTTGGTCTACTAAATTAGGTCGTCAAGTTTTATCTTACGATGATCAACGTATACTAGGTGGTTTAGATTGGGCTCAACAAGGACGTAACCATGATGCGGCAATGATTAAATACAAAAAAGATAAATTTATCTTAGATTTTGCATTTGCATTTAATCAAGACAACCAACAGCCAACAGGTTTCCAATCAGTAGGAAACACGTATAACACTACAGGTTTCTTTTCATACAAGACTATGCAAATGCTTTACTTAAAGCAAGCTTGGGAGAAGTTTACAGGTAGCTTATTATTACTTAACAATGGTTTTCAAAACTTTGATGGTTCTGGAGCTCAAGATGGTTTGAGTAGCCTACAAACTTTAGGAACGCACTTAGTTTACAAATCTGGAGCATTTACAGCTGCTGCCAATGCATTTATCCAAACAGGAGAGCGTCAAGGAGAAGTAAAAGTTAAAGGTGCTTACTTAGTAGGTTTAGATTTAAAAGTTAAAACATCAGATAAAGTTACTTTAGGTGGTGGTTTAGAAATCATTAGCGGTAACGATGGTGGTGCCGGTGAAACTGGAGCTTTCTTCCCATTATATGGAACAAACCACAAGTTTAATGGTTTAATGGATTATTTCTACGTAGGTAACCATGCCAACTCTGTAGGTTTATTTGATGTGTATGTAAACTCTAACTTTAAATTGGGTGCTAAGTCTAGTTTAATGGTTGCATTCCATAACTTTAGCGGAGAGCAAGATTTACCTAGCGGGGAAAGTGCTTTGGGATCAGAACTTGATTTAGTTTTCAAAAAAGTATTTAATGGATTTGCTTTAGTAGCAGGTTACTCACACATGTTCCCTTCAGATGGTATGTACGAGCTTAAAGGTGTAGCTGAAAGTGATGCTGCTAGCGGACAAAACTGGGCTTGGGCGATGTTGGTTATTAAGCCTAAATTCTTAAACACAGCAAAATAATATTTAAAATAAAATCTGATTATTCAGGTTTATCATGACTATTTTTATTGAAACCCCACCGGATGGTGGGGTTTTTTATACTTTTAAAGATTAAGCTATCTAGATAAATATCTCCAATTTTTAAGTTATTTATTTCCAAAATGAATCTTATTGAAAGAAGAGTGTGTTTTTGTAGCTTCAGGTAGATAGTAATTCCAAGTAATTGTAAAGCTAATTAGTAAAAGTTTACCTAATATATTTTCATTGAAAAGTACCGAGCGTAGCTAATCAAAAGGTGTCTAAATAGCGCTATTTTAACTAGGTTTATAGACTGAGCTCAACCTGATAATAAGGTTTAGCTTGATTGTTTTCAGTAAAATATGAATGTAACCATATCTTGCTTGAGTTAATTTAAAGCAGAGGCTCATAAAAGAAAGCGTCTTCTAGATATTTTTCTAGAAGACGCTTTTTTATCTTATCTAAGTTTTAGTGTTGAATCTAATTTTACCAACCCGGATTTTGAGGGAAACCTTCATAAAACTGTGTTTGGTTAGCTTCGAACGGTAACCAGTAATGTTTTGGATACTCACAAACTCTCTCTACAAGCAGGAATTCTTCAAAGAATGTCCAGTCCTTATCAAAGTTTAATCCCGTCTTCATTTTGTACTTGTCCTCATGGGCAACTCCCCAACGACGGATATCCATCCATCTGTGTGCCTCATAAGACAGCTCTACTGCTCTCTCTCGTCTCAGCTCGTCCATGAACTTGATGTTGTCTGCAACAATTGCAGGGTGTACATTGGGTATCCCCGCTCTGTCCCTTAGCGTGTTTATCGCCTGTTCCGCAGTCAATGCAAAACCATTGGACGGTGTAGTTGCTCCCTTGGCTACATGAAGGGCCTCTGCATACATTAGGTAAACATCGGTCAACCTCATGTGGATGCGCATTCCCGTAAACCTTCTAATGATATTGTTCCCGCGCTGTACATGGTACTGGCCATTGATCTCCGGATAGAACTTCTTGAACATATACCCTGTTCGTGATACATTACCAGCACCACGGTGTGAACCGGAATTACCGCTTCCGTCGTCCCATAACTGGGCAACTCTATTCTGTGGTTGTACGCCCCCTCTGGTAGAGATAACGTCCCTATCGGAAAAAATCCATGCATCGAAACGTGGGTCACGGTTATCGAACGGCTTGGTCGGGTCGTATAGCGTAGGGCCATAGGCACCGCTCAAATCGTCCTCTATGGATAGCCCATTGGCCATTCCAAAATTGTTGTATATAAAATTATGCGTGGCCGCATCGTTCCCTGATGCAGATTGACCGATAGGTCTTGGGATACCGGCTGCCATGAAGGCTATCGTCTGCCCAACGGATGAACCTCCCGAACCTGCAAAGATAAGCTCCCTAGCTTCTGGAGCAAGACCGGGCCACCTGTTTCTCGGTACTTCCCATAATACTTTCTTGTAATCTTCCATGTTCTGTGCCAGTGAATATTCGCCGGCCTGTGCCAACTTGAGCACTTCTGCAAAAGCCTCGGCGGCCATTGAGGCCAGTTCCGTATCATAGGTATAGGTGTCGATTCCCGGCTGGTTGTTAAAGAACATCAGCGGGCTGGCAGCCCATAACAGGTTCTTTCCCTGAAATGCGTAAGCAGCTCCTTTTGTTACCCTACCGGCATTGTTGCCCAATGTTGCCTGTCCGTAAGTCTCGTTGTCCCAGTTTACGGGCAATAGCTCGATGGCCTTTTTGTAATCCTCGTTAACGGATAATGCAACCTCTTTATAGGTCTCCGGACGGGGAATGGTAATCGCCCCCTCGAATACTTCTGTGATGTGTGGGAAACGCCCCCAGAACTTCATGATCTCGTTGTGGAAGAAAGCCCTGAAAAAGTAGGCCTGTCCCAATATTACGTTCTTTTCCTCGGTGCTAAGGCCTTCCATTAAATCTTGGTTGGCAAGCACGATATTGGCCTTACGGATACCTGTCATACTACCTCTCCATATCCTTGGTCTACGTCTGGCCTGGTTGTTATTGGAATCTCCAGGTCTGTTTTGGTGCGTGTTCTTACCAAAATAAGCAAATCGCTGGGTTACCCAATTGTCGAGCTGTCCACGATCCACGGCGCCACTGAACTGGCCAGTCCTGAAGGTGTCATCACCAAAGGTATAGTCCTGGAATGAATGTCCGGAAGTACCGTACTCCACTACCAAATTGTACATCTCCTCTACAAAACCCTGAGAGGTACGGAAAGTCGCAAATACATCTGTAATATCTATCTCAGCTTCCGGTGCGATATCTAAATATTCTTCACAGGAGTAGGTAGACAGTAGCAGCCCAAGAAGCAAGACTGCTTTTGCTTTAAAATTTTTCATAATTTTTGTTTTTTTCTTAAAATTAGATATTTTTTTTGAGAAATTATAATTGGTATTAAAAATTTAGACTCAATGAAATACCAAAGGTTTAAAACGTGTTTTAGATTTTTAATAATTTTAAATGATAGATAATGTGTAGGTTACGCATTGTAAGTGTTGTTTCACTCAATGTTGTTTTTCTTTTTTTTATCTTACAGTTAGTTTAGATGTGAATCTAAAAAACGCTTACATCATGAAACACAAAAACAAAATTTTTCAATTAAGATTTGATTATGGTAAAATGAAATTTTTCAAAATTAGTCTTGTTTTATTTTTTCTATTATCCTCACAAAGTTATTTTGCTCAACAGATACAAAATGATAAAGAAAACACGAATTCAGTTAATACTTATTTAACAGGTGTTGTGCTCGATCATGATAAATTGCCATTACCTAATATGAGTATTGTTTTAAAAGGTACAGAAATTGGAACGGCAACTAATTTTGATGGGGAATATATATTTCCAGAAATACTCAAAGAAGGTGATGTATTAATTTTTAGCGCTTTAGGTTATGCGCCTAAGGCCATTACCATAGGCAAAGACCAAAAAATCCTCAATATTACTTTAGAAGCAGAACTTGTTGAGCTCATGGGGGCAGTAGACGGTGATAAAGTTTATAAAACTAAGCGTAACTTATGGCTTAGGATAAAAGGACTGTTTTAATGTATAAACTTAGTTACTTTGTCTTTTTATTGGTTTTTAATCTTCAAGCTCAGGTTTCAGATTTCAATCAAGTGAATTTTAAAAAAGCAGATAGTATAGCGAGGAATCTTAACGGTGCCTCGCTTTCTAATTTACCCATATTGGCATATAGATTAACGGGCGATTTAGACTCTGAGGTCGAAAAACTTAGAGCTATTTACATGTGGATTTGCCACAACATAAAAAACGACTATGGTCTTTACGCTTTGAATATGAAAAAGAGAAGGAAATATAAGGACGATAGTTTTGCACTTGCAGATTGGAATGAATTTTTCAAGGAAAAAACATTGACAAGACTATTGAAACAAAAAAGAACAATATGTACAGGATATGCTTATTTACTTCAAAAACTTTCTGTATTTGCTGGGCTTGAATGTAAAATGATTCATGGTTATGGCAGGACGGTTAGTACCAATATAGACGTGTTGAGTATTCCGAATCATTCTTGGAATGTGGTTCAATTAAATGGTAAATGGTATTTGGTCGATCCCACATGGTCCAGTGGATATTTCAACTTTGAAGAAAAACAATTTATCCCATCATTTAACGAAGGTTATTTTTTGACAGACCCCAATCTATTCATTAAAAGTCATTACCCTTTAGACTTTCAGTGGGCTTTAACTGATACCGATTTCACTATTGATGAGTTTTTAACTGGTCCATTGGTTTATGGAAATTCGTTTAAACACGACATAATTCCAGTTTCACCTTTAAAAATGAGATTCGAAGTTGAGCAAAATGAAAAATTTAAATTTCAGTTTGAAGTTGTTGATAAAACAAATATTCATCATGTTAGTCTGCTATTGGCAGATTCAGGTAAAACTTTAAATGCTGAGATGTCTTTCAATAAAAAAGAAAACCTGCTTGAAGTCGAGACCTTTATAAAACACAGGGGAATATATGATATTCACGTTTTGGTAAAAGAAGATATAGTGGCCACTTTTGTAGTTAAAGTTAGAAAAAGCCAAATCAAAAATCATAATTAGTTAAATTACTTTTCTTACATTTAAAACTGAAAACAAGTTTTATGTTGAAGAAAGTATTTGGTAGTGCCGTTTTTGGTGTAGAGGCTACCACGATTACCGTCGAGGTAAATGTAGATTCAGGAATTGGTTATCATCTCGTGGGCTTACCTGATAATGCTATCAAAGAGAGTAATTACCGTATAGCGGCTGCTCTTCAGAATAATGGTTATAAAATTCCAGGAAAGAAGATTACAATTAACATGGCACCTGCCGATTTACGGAAAGAAGGTAGTGCCTACGATTTAACCCTAGCCATGGGTATACTTTCGGCGTCTAATCAAATAAAAGCAAAAGATTTAGATAGGTATTTAATTATGGGCGAGCTATCTCTAGATGGTAGTTTACAACCTATAAAAGGGGCTTTACCCATTGCAATTAAAGCTAGGGAAGAAGGTTTTAAAGGCTTTATTCTTCCACGCCAAAATGCAAAAGAAGCTGCCATTGTAAATGATTTAGAAGTTTTTGGTGTTGATAATATCAAACAGGTTATTCATTTTTTTGATAAAGGTGAAACTCTAGAAAGAACTATAGTAGATACTCGTGAAGAGTTTTATAAAAATTTAGAGTTCCCCGATTTTGATTTTGCAGATGTAAAAGGTCAGGAAAGTATTAAGCGTTGTATGGAAATTGCCGCTGCAGGTGGTCATAATATTATTTTAATAGGTCCGCCAGGAGCTGGGAAAACGATGCTTGCCAAACGATTACCAAGTATCTTACCACCAATGACCTTACACGAAGCCTTAGAAACGACTAAAATACACTCTGTGGTTGGTCGAGTAAGAGATAATACAGGTTTAATGGCTCAAAGGCCTTTTAGAAGTCCACATCACACAATTTCAGATGTGGCCCTTGTAGGTGGTGGGGCTTATCCTCAACCGGGAGAGATATCCTTATCGCATAATGGCGTGTTGTTTTTAGATGAATTGCCAGAATTTAAACGTTCGGTTTTAGAGGTGATGCGTCAGCCCTTAGAAGATAGAGAAGTTACTATTTCTAGGGCTAAGTTTACGGTAACATATCCGTCATCTTTTATGCTAGTGGCCAGTATGAATCCCAGTCCTAGTGGTTATTTTAACGACCCAGATGCTCCTGTAACTTCTAGTCCAGCAGAGATGCAGCGTTATTTAAGTAAAATTTCAGGACCACTTTTAGATCGCATTGATATTCATATAGAAGTCACACCAGTACCATTTGAAAAACTATCGGATGATAGAAAAGGGGAGTCTTCAGTAGACATAAGAAAACGTGTTACTGCAGCCCGAGATTTTCAAAGTAAACGTTTTGAAGATAATGGAAGCGTACATTACAACGCCCAAATGAATACCAAACAGATTAGACAATATTGTGTTTTGGATGAAGATTCCAAAAGTCTTTTAAAAACTGCTATGGAGCGTTTAAATCTTTCAGCAAGGGCATACGACAGAATTCTTAAAGTAGCGAGAACCATTGCAGATTTAGAGGCTTCTGAACATGTAAATGGCGCTCATATTAGTGAGGCTATTCAATATCGAAGTTTAGACAGAGAGGGTTGGTTAGGGTGATTTTAGTTTTTAAATAAAAATAACAATTTAAAGTCTTGTTTATAGATAATGAAAACTATTTTTAAAATAATTATTTTGATAAGTTTAAATCTTTGTGGTGCTCAGGTACAAATAGGACAAGATATTGATGGAGATGAAGGACTTAGTGAATCAGTTTGGTCGGTAAGTCTATCATCTGACGGAAACATAGTAGCTATCGGAACTCCTTACAATGCTGGTAATGTGGGAAAAGTGAGTATTTATAGATATGCTTCTTGTGAATGGACTCAAATTGGAGATGATATTCATGGAGAGGCTATCTCTGATCTTTCTGGTAGATCTATAAGTTTATCATCCGATGGAAGTATTGTGGCAATAGGAGCAATTGGAAATGATGGAAATGGAAATTCTTCTGGACATGTAAGGTTATATGAAAATTTATCAGGAACATGGACCCAAATAGGAAATGATATTGATGGAGAAGCAGCCAATGATCGATCAGGTTATTCTGTAAGTCTTTCAGATAATGGCAATATAGTGGCTATTGGTGCTACGGAGAATGATGGGAAAGGACATGTTCGGGTATATGAAAATCTGGCAGGAACATGGACCCAAATAGGAGTTGACATTGATGGAGAGGCACTTGGAGATTTATCGGGGTATTCCATTAGCCTGTCTTCAAATGGAATGGTGCTAGCAATAGGTGCGCCAGAAAACGATAGAAATGGTACAGATTCAGGTCATGTAAGAACATATGAATACATATCTGGTACATGGATTCAAACAGGCGGCGATATAGATGGAGAAAATAGTTTAGGTAGGTCTGGACAATCTGTAAGTCTATCATCCGATGGAAGTATTATAGCAATAGGTGCGCAAGGAAACAATGGAAATGGTGCAGATTCAGGTCATGTACGTATATATGAAAATAGATTAGGAGTATGGACACAAATAGGGAATGATATAGATGGAGAGGCAGAAGGTAATCTTTTTGGTTATTCTGTAGATTTATCAAATGATGGTAGTATAGTGGCAATAGGGGCACGACTTAGTGATGTAAACGGACCTGCTTCTGGTCATGTAAAAGTTTTTCAGAACATTTCTGGTTCTTGGATTCAAATTGGTGACACTATTAATGGTGTAGCACCTGGAGATAATTATGGTTTTTCAGTTAGTTTGTCAGCAGATGGTAATCGTTTAGCTATTGGTGCAAGAAATTCGCGTAATAATAATAGACCTGGTCACGTACGTGTTTTTAGTTTTTCTTCAGAGCTAACCCCAGTATTTGATGTTGTAGACCAAATATGCGAAGGGGATACCTTGGGTCCTTTGCCAACAACTTCTATTAATGGTATTACAGGAACATGGTCCCCAGCATTAGATACTACAACTACTACAACTTATACTTTTACACCCAATATGGGAGAGTGCGCTAACAGCATAAGATTAACTATAGATGTTAATACTATAGTTGATCCAGTTTTTGATGTTATAAATCCAATAATAGGAGGAACTAGCCTAGATCCTTTGCCAACAACTTCAAATAATGGTATTACAGGTACATGGTCTCCAACACTAGATAATACTGCTACCACTACTTATACTTTTACACCCAATGCAGGTGAGTGTGCTAACAGCACAACAATAACAATAGTTGTCGATGATTCAATTGTTCCAGAGTGTACAACATTAATTTTACCAACTTCTGGAGGTTTTGGTATTCCGATTAATACAGATTTGGAATGGAATGTCGCTTCAAATGCTACAGGCTACAGATTAAGAATTGGTACAAGCTCTGGTGCTTCAGATATTTTGAACGCTCTGGATGTTGGGGATGTAACAGCATACGATTTTGTTTCAGACCTACCAAATAACACCAATATTTTTGTAACTATTATGCCTTATAACGACAATGGCGACGCTTTAAGTTGTAGCGAATATTTTTTCATGACTGAAGGAAATACTTTCAATAGCGAATTACCTCCAAAATTTTTCACTCCTAATAATGATACTATCAATGATTCATGGGTAGTACCCAATACAGAAAATAATATATCAAGCATATTTATTTATGATCGCTATGGTAAACTTTTGAAAGAGATACTAGATCCTTCAACAGGTTGGGATGGTATATTTAATGGCAAATTAATGATGGCCAGTGAGTATTGGTATAAAATTGTATACAATGATGGCACCTTGTTTACAGGGCATTTTAGTTTAGTTAGATAATTGAATTCAATTGTTTTATAAACTCATTTTGATAAACTATTTCATTAAATTTATGTGAAGTTTTATTACTGTTTTTAAATTGAATATTATGAAGATGAAATGGTTAGTCATAATAATGGTGCTCTTGGTGGGGTGCAATTTCTCAAAAACCGAGGATGTAGAAGCATCTAAAAAAAGTAACTCAGAAAGTATTGCGAATAACAGTAAAATCCAAAAACTAGATTTAGAACAAGCGAATAAACTTGCCGACTTACCCTTGCACTGTATGAACATAGAGTATCCCAATAGGTTATCGCAGACTTTAGGGGATAGTACAGATCTACTGCCGCCAAGGATTTTACACCCCGCGTTTTACGGATGTTTTGATTGGCACTCTGCTGTTCATGGGCATTGGAGTTTGGTAAGTTTATTGAAACAATTTCCAAATCTTGATAAAGCGGAAGACATAAAAAAACGTTTGCTAGATAATATGTCTAAAGAAAATATAGAAGCCGAGGTTGCGTATTTTCATGGAAAGCACAATAAGTCTTTCGAGCGTACCTATGGTTGGACGTGGCTCTTAAAGTTAGCTGAGGAGTTACATACATGGAACCATACTACCGCAAGAACGTTAGAACAGAATTTACAACCTCTCACTAATCTTATTTGTGACAAGTATATTGAATACTTACCAAAACTTAACTATCCACAGCGTGTGGGCACTCATAGTAATACTGCATTTGGATTGTCCTTTGCTTATGATTATGCAAAGACTGTAAATCATGAAGCCTTAAAAAAAGCGATTGAAGAAAGGGCGTTATTTTTCTTTTTGAAAGACGAAAATTGCCCCATGTCTTGGGAGCCAGGCGGCAGTGACTTTCTCTCGCCTTGTTTGGAAGAAGCAGCGTTAATGAAACGGCTTTTACCTCAAGATGAGTTTAAATCTTGGTTGAACCATTTTTTGCCTGCTCTAAAAGGTAAGGACTACAGTTTAGAGCCTGGTGTAGTTTCTGATAGGGCCGATGGTCACCTGGTGCATTTAGATGGTGTTAATTTTTCTCGTGCTTGGAATTTATATGAGATTTCTAAAAATCTACCTGAATACAATCATTTAAGGCATGTTGCGAATCAGCATATCAATTATTCACTACCAAGTATTTTTGGCGATGATTATATGGGTGGACATTGGTTAGGTAGTTTTGCTATTTACGCTCTAAATACAGCTTCTCAAGATTAAAAGTTAAAGTATGTTAATTAATGTTTAATTAATGGGATTGACCATTTGATTAATATTATTTTTAGTCTTTAAATCAAATCAATCCAAAAACATGAAACAGCTCTTGCAATTAAAATGCGTGTGTCTTTTTCTTTTCACGTTAAATACATTTTCTCAGGATCCAATAATAAATTTCCCATCAATAAGCCCAGATGGTCAATCTATAGCCTTTAATTTTCAGGGAGATATTTGGACTTCAGATATTAATGGTAACAATGCCAAACGTTTAACGGTTCATGAAGCCTACGATACAAAACCCATCTGGAGTGTATCTGGCGATAACATTGCTTTTCAAAGTAACAGGTATGGTAATAACGATATCTATATAATACCATCTAGGGGTGGGGTTTCTAAAAGGATAACACACCATTCGGCAACAGATGTTATAACAGATTATACTAGTAATGGGGATATCATCTTTTCTACAAGAAGGAATTTTGTTCAGGTTGAACGTTCAGCTGAAACTCATATTATTAGCGAAAATGGAGGTACACCATACCGATTCATGGATGCTACGGGTTTCGATACTAAATTATCCCCCAACGGAAAACGCATAGTATTTACAAGAGGCAGATGCCGTTTAGAGCGTGAAGCCTATAAAGGTCCTGCCAATAGAGATATTTGGTTGTACGATATTAAAAACGACAAATATTCTCAGCTCACAGATTTCGATGGAAATGATTTTTATCCACATTGGGGAGATAACAATACCATTTATTTTCAGTCATCTAGAAGTGGAAAATATAATATTCATAAACTTAAAATCGATAATTCAGGTAAAAAAATAGCCGCTATTACTCAGGTGAGCAATTTCAAGGATATGGGCATTTTTTCATTTCATTTAAGTAAAAATGGAAGCGATTTAATCATGACAAAGGGGAATCAAGTATTTCATATTAATGCTAAGACTAATGTTCAAAATGAAATTAAAATTAATATAAATTCAGATAGCCGATTTGATCCCATAGTACACAAAACATATGCGGGCAATGTACGAGAAGTGGCCATTTCTCCAAACGGAAAACTTAGTGCTTTAGAAATTAGAGGAGAGATTTTTTTAAGGGAAACTAATAAGGATAAAAAACGTGTTGTAAATGTTTCTAAATCGCCTTATCGAGATAGGGATGCTGTTTGGTTAAATGATAGTACACTAATTTTTGTTTCTGATAGAGACGGACAAAAGGATATCTATTTAGTAGCGTCTAACGATGCCAATGAATCTGATATTTTCAAATCTTTGAAGCATAAAATAAAAAGAATTACAAAAACCGATGAAGAAGAACATGGTTTAAAATTATCTCCCAACGGAAAACAAATAGCGTATATTAAGGGGCGAGGAGAGCTCATAGTCGCTGATATTGATGGTAAAGGAAAATTATCTAACCAGACCATTTTGTTAAGTGGTTGGGCAACTCCAAGCGGTGTGTCATGGTCTCCAGATTCTAAATGGTTAGCGTATAGTTTGGCAAACCTCGACTTCAATACAGAAATATTTATCCACAAGGCCGATAATGCTTCAAAACCTGTAAATATTTCTATGCATCCAAAACAAGATAGTAATCCGGTTTGGAGCCCAGATGGAAAGAAAATCATGTTTTCCTCAAACAGAAACAATGGTGATTACGATGTCTGGTTTACTTGGTTAACAAAAACCGATTGGGAAAAAACAACTCAAGATTGGGAAGAGGTAGTTGAAGAAAAGAAACCTGAAAGTAAAAAAGGGACAGATAAAAAGAAAGATGCCGAGAAAGAGGTAAAACCAGTTGCGATAGATTTTCAAGATATTCATGAGCGTCAAGTTCAAGTAACATCTTCTGTTGGAGGAGAGTTTGGAGTATTGTTTTCAAAAGATAGCAAGACGATTTATTATGTTACTGGTAATGGTAGCCGAGGTGATGCTGAAGTAGATTCAGATTTATACAAAATTAAGTGGGACGGAAAAGACAAAAAGGCAATTACAACAAAAAACAGTAGACCTTCTAATTTTACTGCAGACAAAAAACGCTCTAAGATATATTACACTAAAAGAGGGAGCTTATCTAGCTTAAACCTATCTAACGATAAGTCTGAAAGTTTACCTTTTCTAGCCAAAATGGATATTGATTACGATAATGAATCTCAGCAAATATTCAATGAAGCTTGGAAAGCTATTAATGACGGATTTTACGATCCTAATTTCCATGGGCAAAATTGGAATACCTTAAAAAAACAATACGAACCTCTGGCTTTGGGCGCCTCTACGAGAACAGATTTTCAAACAATGTTCAATAGAATGTTGGGACAAATTAATGCGAGCCATATGGGATTGTATAGTGTAGAGACTAGAAATAAAACGCAAAGAGAATCTACTGGTCTATTGGGTGTTGAGGTTAAGCCTAATGCCAATGGGAGTTTAAAAGTAACCTCGGTTATTAATGGTATGCCGGGCGACAGGAAAGCAAGTAAGCTCCTTCTTGGTGATGTCATTAAAAATATTAATGGTACAGAACTCTCCAAGAATTTAAATGCTTACAGTTTATTGCAAGGCACTTCAAACGAAAAAATTTATTTGGTTGTTGAACGTAATGGTGAATCTATAGAAATTGTAATTAGGCCAAAAAGCAGCAACCGTACCGAGAACTATAAGGCTTGGGTTAAGCAACGAAAAAAGCTAACCGACTTATATTCTAATGGTAGGTTGGGATACATTCATATTCAGGGCATGAACTGGACAAGTTTCGAGCGTTTTGAAAGAGAATTAATGGCTGCCGGTCACGGCAAAGAAGGCGTGGTTATAGATGTGCGTTACAATGGCGGAGGTTGGACTACAGATTACCTCATGGCTGTTTTAAATGTAAAACAGCATGCCTATACTGTTCCTAGAGGCGCAACTAAAAACTTAGAATCTGAACATAAAAAATTCGTGAATCACTATCCGTTTAGTGAGCGTTTACCTTTAGCTTCCTGGACAAAACCCTCCATTGCACTTTGTAATCAAAATAGCTATTCTAATGCAGAAATATTTTCTCATGCCTATAAATCATTAGATTTGGGGACTTTAGTGGGAACGCCAACATTTGGTGCAGTTATATCTACTGGAGGCACTGGGTTAATAGACGGTTCTTTCGTCAGGATGCCTTTTAGGGGTTGGTTCGTAAAAGAAACCATGTCTAATATGGAACTAGGTCCTGCCGTCCCAGATATTATTATTTACAATAGGCCAGATGATAAAGCTAAAAATAAAGATACGCAGCTAAAAAAAGCGGTGGACGAATTATTAAGTCAGCTTTAGTCTCGTGTGTAAACTAAATTTTTTCCATTGTCATAAAATGTTAGTAGTGAAGATTAAGATTTCTTATCTTGTATATTGATTATTTGGTTTTAATCAAGTTTTCGAATTTACAAGTATCTCATGAATTTTTTTAAAATAGATATTAATGCCGACGTAGGCGAGGGCTTAGGTAACGAATCTATGTTAATGCCCTATATCTCTTCTTGTAACATTGCCTGTGGCGGACATGCCGGAGATGAGCTTACCATGAGAGAAGTTGTAAAGCTAGCTAAAAATAGCAACGTTAAGATTGGTGCTCATCCTTCGTTTCCTGATAAAGAGAATTTTGGACGCGTAAAAATGGACATTTCATGTGCTGCCTTATATACGTCGTTAAAACATCAAATTACAGATATGTTAGCTGTATTAGAACAAGAGCAAGCTACTTTGCATCATATTAAACCTCATGGCGCACTTTATAATTTAGCAGCAAAGGACAAAAAAGTAGCGAATGTTATTATCGAAGTAGTTAAAAGTATGCACAGACCAGTACAGCTATATGTGCCATACAAATCGGTTGTTGCAGAATTAGCTCAAGAAAATGGACTCTCAATAACTTATGAAGCTTTTGCCGATAGAAATTATAATCCGGATTTAAGTTTGGTCTCCAGAAACGAAGATAATGCCTTGATAACAGATGTAGATAACATGGCAGAACATGTTCTAAATATGATTCTAAATAAAAAGCTTAAGACTGTTTCCGGGGAAGAACAGCATATTATTGCAGAAACAATCTGTGTTCATGGCGACAGCCCAAACGCCATACAAATGGTAAAAAAATTAAACGATCACTTAAGGGAAAGTGAAATTAGAATTCAGTAGTTTATGTCTTATCAACTAACCTATAAACCTTTTGGAGAAAGGTCTATTTTAATTGAATGGCCTCAAAAAACACATAAAGATATACTAACCGATGTTTTAAATTTCAAATCGAATATTCAGAAAAGTAGTAGTAAACCAATATCTCAGGTAAATCATGCATATAATTCATTATTAGTAACTTATGAAGAATCCATGATTGGGTTTGAATATGAAATTGAAGATTTAAAGCGTATCTATAAAACAGATAAGTTTAATGCCAATCCAGATTGCAAACTATGGAAAATTCCTGTTTGTTATGATATTGATTTTGGTATTGATATTGAAGAATTAGCAAAAGAAAAAGGTTTTTCGGTCAATGAGGTCATCAAGATTCACACTCAAACAAGCTATACCGTTTATTTCATTGGGTTTTTACCAGGCTTTCTATACTTAGGAGGTTTGGATAAAGCACTTTACACACCAAGAAAGGCTACACCACGTTTAAAAATTGAGCGGGGAGCTGTGGCTATTGGTGGAGAACAGACAGGTGTTTATCCCAGTGCTAGTCCTGGAGGTTGGAACATTATAGGTAATTCTCCAATACATTTTTTTAATGTTGAAAAGGAATCACCCTGTTTTGCATCAGCTGGGGACCAAATTCAATTTTATTCTGTTTCTAAAAAGGAGCATGCCGATATACAGGTTTTAGTCAAAGCTGGTGTATATCAAATAGAAAGTGAGGTGATTCTTGATTAAGGTATTACACCCAGGATTGTATACTTCTGTTCAAGACTTTGGGAGGTTTGGGGTTCAAGCCTACGGTGTGCCTATTTCGGGAGTTATGGATAGGCAAGCAGCCTCCTTTGCCAATGCTATTTTGGGAAACCCAAAAGGGTCTCCAGTTTTAGAAATTACAATGGTTGGCCCTAAGCTAGAGTTTCAGTGTCATACATCGGTTTGTGTCTCTGGTGCTGATATGTCCCCAAAATTAAATGGCACTGAAGTTCCAACAAACAAATTGGTTTCAGTCAAAAAAGGTGATATTTTATCTTTTGGAAAATTAAACTTCGGATTTAGAACGTATTTGGCAGTTTCGGGAGGTTTTAAAACCGAGCAAATTTTGAATAGTCGTAGCATGTATCAAGGTATAACCCAAACTTCTAAAATAGAGAAAAACAATATTTTAGATATTGCTCCTCAGGACGCTATTACCTTAGAACATCATGCTGCTATTAAAATGCAACATGATTATATACTTACAGAAAAAATAGAAGTGCTCAAAGGCCCCGAGTTCGATAAGCTTTCCGAAGTACAAAAAAGTCTTCTGTTCAATACGAGATTTACTATATCTAAAGATAATAATAGGATGGCTTATCAGTTAGATGAAGTTTTAGAGAATCATCTAAAACCTATTATTACCTCCTTGGTACTTCCCGGTACAGTTCAGTTAACGCCCTCAGGAAAACTCATTGTATTAATGCGAGATTGCCAAACTACTGGAGGATATCCACGTGTGTTGCAACTCAAAGAATCGGCAATCAATACCGTGTCTCAAAAGTTCACTGGACAGGCCATTCAATTTGTTTTACATGAATATAAAGCGCTAATAAATATGGGATTATGACAATAAGAATAGTTTTATTTTACATAGGCGCTCTTATTCTTTTTGGGTGTGATACGTTAAAACCTTTATCTGCAGATGAGATTGTTACTAAATCCATAGAAAAATCTGGTGGAGTACTTATTGAGCAGTCAAAAATAGATTTTGAATTTCGGAATATAAACTACACTGCTATCAGGAATTCTGGAACGTTTAAGTTATGTAGAAATTTCACAAGCTATACTGATACCATTACCGATTGTTTGAGTAATGATGGTTTTAAGAGATTTATAAATGGTGCGACTACTAAAATACCTGATAGTATGGTGACAAGGTATTTGGCTTCGGTAAATTCGGTGCATTATTTTTCTGTATTGCCCTATGGATTAAACGGTAAGGCGGTTAATAAAACCTACCTAAAAAAAGTTAAAATTAAGGGGAAAGAATATCATAAAATTAAAATCACTTTTAACGAAGACGGAGGCGGAGAGGACTTTGAAGATGTCTTTCTATATTTCTTTGACACCGCTACTTTTAAAGTTGATTATTTAGCGTATTCCTATGAAGAGTCTCATGGAGTAGGATTGCGATTTAGAGAAGTATACAACGAACGCTTTATTAAAGGTGTTCGTTTTGTGGATTATAATAATTATGGCCCAAAAAATGAAAATGCCATTTTAGATGATATTGAAGTCTTATTTCAAAATGATGAATTAAAACTAGTTTCAAAAATAGAACTGGAAGATGTTAATGTAACGTTAGGCCAATTCTAGGGCGATTTCAATCATATCTTTAAAACTGGTTTCACGATCCTTACTCGACAGTTTATCCCCAGTTACTAGCGAATCGGAAATTGTTAATATACTCAGTGCATGAACATCATATTTAGATGCGATGGTATACAAACCAGCAGTTTCCATTTCTACGCACAAGACTCCAAACTTTGACCATTTTTTGTAAGACTCGAAGTCGTCGGCATAAAATTCATCCGAGGTAAAAATATTTCCTGCTTTAATAGGGATATTTTTATTTTTTGCGGCTTCAACCGCTTTTTGAAACAATTCAAAATTTGCTGTTGGGGCATAGTCTGCGCCATTAAAACGTAATTCGTTTAGTCCTGAGTTAGAAGACGCAGCCATAGCTAATACAACATCTCTAATCTTTACGTGTTTTTGGTAAGACCCCGCACTTCCAACGCGAATAAGGTTTTTTACACCGTATTCGTTTATTAATTCGTGTACATATATAGAAATAGATGGCACCCCCATTCCCGTACCCATTACAGAGATTGGTTTGCCATTGTAAGAGCCTGTATACCCAAGCATACCTCTAACTTCATTAAAACACACAGGGTTATCGAAAAAAGTTTCTGCAATCCATTTAGCTCTTAATGGATCTCCAGGAAGTAAAATAGTTTCGGCTATATCCCCTTTTTTAGCTTCTATGTGTACGCTCATTATCTTAGTAATTAGATTTTGAAGATGTACCCTCAATAATGGCTATACCAGATGAAGTACCCAAACGGTTAACACCCAAATTTATGTATTCAAGGGCCGTTTTTGTATCTCTAATACCACCAGAGGCTTTTATGCTAACACACATTTTGCAAACACTTTTCATTAGTTTAACATCTTGTACTGTTGCACCTCCTGTACCAAATCCGGTTGAGGTTTTAATAAAATCGGCACCGCATTGTATGGCTAATTCACTAGCTTTGATAATTTCCAGCTCTTCGAGATAACAAGTTTCTAAAATCACTTTCAGAATTTGACCGTTCATACAGGCTTTTACAGCTTCTATATCCTTCCATACAGCATCAAAATCCTTGCTTTTTAAAAGGCCTATATTGATAACCATGTCAATCTCATCGGCACCATCATTTAAAGCGGCTTCAGTTTCGGCAACTTTTGCTGTTGTGGACATGGCGCCTAATGGAAACCCAACGACTGTGCATACCTTTACATCAGAATCTTTTAATTCCTCTTTGGCCAAAGCCACATAACAACTGTTTACACACACCGAAAAGAAGCGGTATTGTTTAGCTTCATTACAGAGATTAACAATATCTTGCTTTGTAGCAGTTGCCTTAAGTAGCGTATGGTCTATATATGTATTTAAAAGTTTCAAAGTCCTGCTAAAGTTAAACTATTTATTTTGAAATAAACGGTGTTGTCCCATTACGCTAATATGCAAGATTATGCAGTATGGAAACAATGATAATAGTCAGTTATGGGTAGGAATAAAAAAGCTATTTGAAAATCTCAAATAGCTTTAGATAGTTTATATTTAGTTTTTGTTTATGCAGACAGTCTATGGACTCTAAATCCTATTGGAACACCAACTCTATTTACGCCAACTTCTAGGTACTTATCGGCAGTCTCTATATCATCAATACCATCGAAAGCACAAATTTTTATTTGATTTTTTACGGTTTTCTTGATGATTTTGACAACAGTTAACGTGGCGCCGTTTTTTGTGAAACCACTCGATGTTTTTATAAAATCTACATTAGCGTCTAAACAAATTTGACAGGCTTTGATAACTTCATTTTTGTTTAGCTCCGAAATTTCCAAAATAACTTTTAGAGGTGTATCTCCAATGGCTAATTTTACATCGGTAATATCTTTTAGTACAGACACGTAGTTCTTGCTTTTTAGATACCCTAAATTGATGACCATATCAATTTCGTTGGCACCATTTTTTATGGCTGTTTTGGCCTCATGTATTTTAGAATCGGTATCTGTGGCTCCAAAAGGAAAACCAATAGTAGACGCAATTTTTACATCACTACCTGTTAAAAGTTGCTTTACTAAAGGTACAAAACAACTGTTTACGCACACGGAATGTGCTTCATGGTCTCTTGCCTCATTACAAAGATCAATAATGTCTCTTTCTGTAGTTTTAGGGTGTAGTTGGGTAAATTCAATGACTTGAAATATGTTCATGGTATAAGTAGGTTTTAAAATTATTCTTGCTTTTACAAAACAAGAATATAGCTATCAATCAATAAAAGAGAATGTAATGTTTGGGGTTACATTCCTTGACCAAATTATAAATTTTTTAGATTAAAAAAGACTTTAAAAATATTTTTTCGATGAACTACATCTGTAAAAAAATTAACTCATTTATTTTCAGTTTATTGCTTTTAGGCCGATTTTTTTGTTTTTAAGCGTGTTTTTAGGCTTTTAATGATTTGGATAGATTCCTAATCACGTTTAATAAGTTTTGGTTTTAAATGCAATAGACGATCTTCAAAAATTGTTTCGTTTACAGGGTTATTTACCGATTCGAAAAGGTCCATGAATGCTTTGGAGTGTGTTTCTCTTTTTTGCTTTAAGAGATTAAAATGAACAAAAGTTCCCCACAAAACAGCCTTTAATTGTGTTTTATCTTCATTATACATACGCATTTCTACCTTAAGTTCACTTTCGTTAAAGTGAATTAATTGTGATTGAATGCAAACGGTTTCCATCAATAACGCCTGTTTTAAATAGGCTATTTGATTGGTACTAGACACCCAACTTTTGCCAATAGATCTTGCTAGTTTGTAAATATCGATATCGTACTTTTTTATAAGTTCATCTTCGCGATGATTCATAAAATAATTGAGATAACTGCTGTTATTTAAATGATTAAATGGGTCACAATCCTGAAATCGAATTTTGGTCTTACTTTCTAATACTTTAGGTAATTGGGTCATGCTTAGTGAATTTATACCGATTGGTATATTATTATTTAAAAAAATTATACTTTTAATTCGTTATGAATCATTTGGTCTATTTGATTCATGGTGTCTTTTATGTAAAATTCATCATCCATAGTGTAGGCCATAAATATAGCACCCTGTATCATGGTGTCTATACGTTTTGCATATTGCATGGCATTAATCTCTGAAGATATTTCGTGCGCTTCAATACCACTTTCTATAATGCTGCACAATTGGTCTTGAATACGCTGAATAAGGTTCCTGACCTTTTTAAGAAGTAAGGAATTACTATGGTTAGCATCAACCCCAATATTAATAACCGGACATCCACCTAATGGTAGAGTTAGTGGGTAGTAGTTTCTGTAAAAGTCGGTAATAAGAAACAGTTTTTGTAGGGGAGAGTCACTTAAACTTAAATGATCGGTTAAAGGTTTCATTATGGTGTTAACCATATATTTAAAAGCGGCATAAGCTAGTTCTTCTTTGTTTTTAAAATTACCATAAATGGCACCCTTTGTTAAACCAGTAGCTTTGGTAATATCACTCAAGCTCGTTGCAGCATACCCATTTTTATTGAAAATGGGTGCTACCGTTTCAATAATATATTGTGATGTTATTGCTGCTTTTGTAATCATATTTAAAACAAATATAGTCAAAATATACCAATTGGTATATTTTGACTATATGTAATTAAGTTTATTGAGTTTTTATTGAAACGCAGTAACCGTATAGCCAGCCTCTCTTAATAAGTTTATAACACCATTTTCACCTCCTAAGTGACCAGCGCCAACACCATAAAATGTGGGTTGTTCTTTGGAGTATTCAGCAATTTTGGGAATCCAATTTTTGTTTCTTTTTACTAACAGTTCATCTTCGTAAGTTGCCACGACACTACTGTCATCTTTAATTAGATTGTATAGTTTAGAAACATTTTCGCTATCGTATATTTTTAGCATTTCGGCAAACTTAGCCTTATCTGCTGAAAGGTCGTCTTTCGCCATTTTTACCAAATCTTCAATTTGTGCTTCATAAGGTATATCCTCGAATACTTGAAGTTGCTCTTCAATGGTTTCTAAACCTTTAATCTCTTCGTTTTGTGCTTTAGCTACTTGAACTAATGACATTTCGAAAGATTGCATGGGGCAGTCAATCATTTTGGGATAAAGCATAGCCATTAAAAAGAAAGGCTTTACGTTTTCAATCATTTTAATGCCCATACCCATATTCTTTATGAATAAAGAATCTACAGCAGTATAATCTTCCTTAGAAACGAAATCTTTTATGGTCTTTCCTTCTTTCATGTACATACCTGTCATCATTTTAGATTGAAGCGCTGGGTCATCCATATCTATTTCTAAAACTACCTGAGAGGTTTCATCTAGTGCTTTTTGAACGTCTTCATCAATTGAAGCATCACAGGTAATGTGAATAGTACCAAATAAATAAGAAGGTTGTTCCAATCCGTTTCCACTTATTTTCCAAAGTGTTGAGCTTTCTAGTTCTTGAGCATTAACAGCAAGTACAGAAATTAATGCTAGTGCGAATACTGATAATTTTAATTTCATAAGTAAATTGATTTTGGCTTATAAGTATCGTTTCAATATAATTTGTTACAAAAAAAAGCAACGATCTTCTAATTAAAGAATCACGTTGCTTTTCAACTAACCAACCTACTATAATAGACTATCGAAACAAAGAAATGTTACAATAGTTTTTGTTATTGTTTTTATAATTTTTCGGAAACCAAGTCACCTTGGTTTCTAAATACCAATTTGTCATCAAAAGCATCGAGTAAAATAATACTATCTGTGGTTACTTTTCCAGCTAGTATTTCTTTACTCAAGGCGTTAAGCACTTCTTTTTGAATAACACGCTTTACTGGTCTGGCACCATATTCGGGATTGAACCCCTTGTCTGCTAAGTACGTTATAGCTTCTTGTGTTGCATCAAAGGTAATGCCTTGTTGTGCTATCATTTTTGTAACACCTTTAAGTTGTAAACCTACAATGTCTATGATGTTTTCTTTTGAAAGTGGCGTAAACATAATAGTATCGTCAATTCTGTTTAAGAATTCTGGTCTAACACTTTGTTTTAACAAACCAATAATTTCTATTTTGGCAGATTCCATTGCTGTTTCTAAGTCCTTGACCGCTTCAAATTTCTCTTGAATGATATGGCTTCCCATATTAGACGTCATGATTATGATCGTGTTTTTAAAATCTGCGACACGCCCTTTATTATCGGTTAACCTTCCTTCATCTAAAACCTGAAGTAAGATGTTAAACGTATCTGGATGTGCCTTTTCTATTTCATCTAACAACACAACCGAATATGGTTTTCTGCGAACAGCTTCTGTTAATTGCCCGCCTTCATCGTAGCCTACGTATCCTGGAGGTGCGCCGACCAATCTGCTCACCGCATGACGCTCTTGGTATTCACTCATATCTATTCGTGTTAAGGCATTTTCGTCATCAAAAAGATACTCTGCTAAAGCTTTTGCCAGTTCGGTTTTACCAACTCCCGTGGTTCCAAGGAATAAGAATGTACCAATGGGTTTTTGTGGGTTCTGCAAACCGGCTCTACTTCGTCTTACCGCATCACTAACTGCAACAATGGCTTCCTCTTGACCAACGACACGCTTGTGTAATTCATCTTCTAGTTTTAATAGCTTTTCGCGTTCACTCTGAATCATTTTTGTAACAGGAATCCCGGTCCATTTGGCCACAACTTCTGCAATATCTTCATAAGTAACCTCTTCTTTTATCAAAGCGTTTTCTTGTTGTGCTTGCAATTGCTTTTGGTAGCCTTCAAGAGCTTCTTGGGCTTCTTTTATTTTCCCGTATCTTAGCTCGGCCACTTTCCCGTAATCACCATCACGCTCTGCGCGTTCGGCTTCTAGTTTATAATTTTCAATATCCTGTTTTATATTTTGGATGTTGTCCACAACTTCTTTTTCGCTTTTCCATTTGGCATTAATTTCGTTTCTCGCTTCTTTCAAGTTAGCTAAATCGGAACGCAACGATTTCAACTTAGCTTCATCTTTCTCGCGTTTAATGGCTTCAATTTCAATTTCTAACTGCATGATTTTTCTATCTAGAACATCTAGCTCTTCTGGTTTGGAATTTATTTCCATTCGGAGTTTAGAAGCGGCTTCATCCATTAAATCGATGGCCTTATCTGGTAAAAATCTGTTTGTGATATATCGCGTAGATAACTCTACGGCCCCAATAATCGCTTCATCTTTAATTCTTACTTTATGATGCGTCTCATACTTTTCCTTAATTCCTCTGAGGATAGAAATAGCACTTTCGGTATCAGGCTCATCAACAGATACTTTTTGAAAACGGCGCTCTAATGCTTTATCCTTTTCAAAGTATTTTTGATATTCATCTAGGGTAGTGGCTCCAATGGCTCTCAATTCTCCCCGCGCCAATGCCGGTTTTAGGATATTGGCCGCATCCATGGCGCCTTGTCCGCCACCTGCACCAACAAGTGTATGGATTTCATCGATGAACAATACTATGTCGCCTTCACTAGTTGTTACTTCCTTGATAACTGCTTTTAAGCGCTCCTCGAATTCACCTTTATATTTTGCGCCAGCAATTAAAGCGCCCATATCTAAGGCAAAAATCTGTTTGTCTTTAAGGTTTTCTGGAATATCGCCGTCTATAATTCTATGGGCTAATCCTTCGGCAATAGCGGTTTTACCCGTTCCGGGTTCACCTACCAAAATAGGGTTGTTCTTGGTTCTACGAGACAAAATTTGAAGAATCCTACGGATTTCTTCGTCTCTACCAATTACGGGATCTAGTTTACCATCTTTGGCCAACTGATTCAGGTTTTTGGCATATTTACTCAAAGAGTTATAAGTGTCCTCTTGACTTTGAGAAGTCACCCTGTTGCCTTTACGCAATTCTTCAATACTGGCATTCAATGATTTTTCGGTTACGCCCTGGTCTTTTAGCATTTGCGCTATTTTACTTTTCGATTTAAAAACAGCGATGATTAAATGCTCAACAGACACAAAATCGTCTTTCATTTTTTTTGCGATAATAGAGGCTTCATTTAATGCTTTGCCGGCCTCGCGTGATAGCATAAGCTCACTTCCGCTAACTTTAGCAAAACTTTCTAGTTGTTTGTCTAGAGCCTGTTTAAGGACAGGAACATTTACATTTAACTTCTTTAAAATAAAAGGCAGAACGTTTTCGTCAACCTCAAAAAGGGCTTTAAAAATATGTTCGTTCTCTATTTGTTGGTGGCCATAACTTTGCGCTATTTGTTGTGCTTGTTGTATGGCTTCTTGTGATTTTATGGTATAATTATTAAAGTTCATAGCTTAAAATTGTTTTCTTTACATCTTCATTTTGTCAATAACCTTACCAATGGGAATTGTAAGACAAAATGTCGGTTCAAGCCCTTGTTTTAGTGACTTTTAGTCAGTTTGTAAGATTTGAAATAAGTTTCGACTTATAGGCTTAAGTAAGCACATAACAGTGGTGCGTTAGGGATTGCAACGGCATCCTTTTTAAACTTAAGCAAATTGGTCGTCATTACGAGGAAGTATGACGAAGTAATCTCTTATCGACTAAGAGATTGCCATAGTAAATTAGAAATTTACTTCGCAATGACGTTTAAAAAGATATAGTGTAAAGCCCGACCGATAGGGAACGCCAAAAAAAGAAAAAGAATTATATGGGACTAATTAATAAAATTTTTGGAAGTTCGAGTGCACCCAAGGAAGAAAAGATTTTACCTTGGATTGCCTTGAATAATATCTCGCAATTGCAGGATATAGAAGATAAATCAAGACAAAAAACACAAGTTATCTTTAAGCATTCTACACGTTGTGGCATTAGTAGAATGGTTTTAAACCAGTTTGTAGACGCTTATAATTTAAGTGAGGACGATATTGATTTATACTTTTTGGACCTATTAAGTTATAGACCTGTTTCTGATGAAGTTGGTTACAAATTTCAGGTGATGCACGAATCGCCTCAACTTTTGGTCATAAAAAATGGAAGAACAGTAGAACACGCCTCTCATGGTCAAATAAACACCATAGATTTAAGTAGTTTTCTATAAATAGTTATACTTTGAATTCCGATTTTCTTTTTGTTTATGGAACGTTGCTACAAAATGCAGATAACGACATGTCTAGATTTTTAGCAGCTCATTCCAAAGTAAAAGGTAAAGCCTATTTCTTCGGAAAACTCTACAAAATTTCTTGGTTTCCTGGAGCGATTTTAAGTGATGATACCTCTAATAAGGTACACGGCACATGTATTAAGTTGACTAATACAGAAGCAACACTATCTGCTTTAGATGATTATGAAGGGTATGATGCCAATGATTTAGAATCGAGTTTGTTTACAAGGCAATTGGTTACAATTTACGACGAAAATGACGCTTCTTATAAAGCATGGGTGTATCTTTACAACCAAAATATAGAAGGTGAAACACGTATACCTTCTGGTGATTTTCTAAATGAAACAAAACCATAGTTTTACCGATACTTTTTTTCATCCGCTTGAACAGGTTGAAGGTGTATCTTTACCCGAGCAGTTCACGTTTCCGTTTTATTACGAACCTCATGAATTGAGTATTCTAGCGGCCAAGGATTTGCAACATTATTTAGAAAATCAAAGCGATTTCAGCCATAATTTTGGACTTAGTTCAGAAGACGAAGGATTAGTTATTGGGAAGATGTTTGGGGTTATGGTTGTTAAGAAAATAGACGCTACCCTTGGGTATTTGGCGGCATTTTCTGGAAAGTTGGGAGAACGTAACGATTTAAAAGGTTTTGTGCCAACAGTTTATGATACCTTAAATCCGAAAGGGTTTTATAAAAAAGGAGAGCAGGGGTTAAATGCTCTTAATCGAAAGATTGAAACTTTAGAATCGTCTGAAGATTACCTGAAAGCAAAAAAGGCTTTACAATCTCATTTGGAAGATTATCAAATCGCACTAACCGATTTGAAATCGACAATAAAAACCAAGAAACAAGAACGCAAAGCCCTTAGGGAATCGGAGATATTAAATTTATCCTCAAGCGATTATGAAAACCTCCTTGAGGATTTAAAAAAGCAAAGTATCTACTATCATTTTAGGTTGAAGGATTTAAAAACCGAATGGAAAACTAAGATTGAAACTGCCGAAATACGCCTAAAGTATATTCAAACCGAAATAGATACCCTTAAAGAAAAACGCCGTTTACAATCTGCTGCACTACAAAAGCGTTTGCACGAGCAGTATGCGTTTTTAAATGCCAATGGAGAAACTAAGGATTTACTAGAAATATTTAAGGATACTACTGTCAGGGTACCACCCGCAGGGGCTGGTGAATGTGCTGCGCCTAAACTATTTCAGTATGCCTACGAACATCATTTAGAACCTGTTGTTATGGCCGAATTTTGGTGGGGGGCCTCACCTAAATCTGAGGTACGTAGGCACAAACATTATTATCCGGCATGCCGTAGTAAATGTGAACCTATTTTAGGACACATGATGGTTGGATTAAACGTTGAGGACAATCCTATTTTAGAGGTTAAAAGTCATTCAAACCCTTTGGAAATCGTTTATGAGGATGATTTTCTACTTTTGGTCAACAAGCCTCATGAGTTTTTATCGGTTCCCGGGAAAACCATTTTAGATTCGGTACAGACTAAAATGCAGCAATATTTACCAGAGTGTTCAGGACCTTTGCTTGTGCATCGTTTAGATATGTCTACTTCAGGTTTGTTACTAGTGGCAAAGAATGAAAAGACCCATAAAAACCTGCAAAAACAATTTATAAAGCGTACTGTTAAAAAGCGTTATGTAGCGCTTTTAGATGGAGAATTAGATCAACAAAGTGGGGAGATTGATTTGCCGCTACGGGTAGACTTAGATAATAGGCCGCAACAGCTGGTATGTTGTGAGCATGGTAAACCTGCCAAGACTAAGTTTGAAGTTTTGAAAGTAGAACATGGTAAAACTAGAATCCATTTTTACCCAATTACAGGGCGTACACATCAGTTACGGGTACATGCGGCACATCAAAATGGTTTGAAAACACCTATTTTGGGTGATGACCTTTACGGAACCAAAGGAGAACGCTTACACCTTCATGCTGAATATATCAGTTTTGAGCATCCTGTGACTAAAAAAAATATGGAGATTACCTGTAAAGTACCTTTTTAAATAGTTGTTTTAAACCTTTATTATTTCTTACAGTCTAAACCATAGTTATACTATAAATATCTAACCTAATTTAGATTAATAGCAACCGAAATACATAACGCCCGACTCAGTCGGGCGTTTCTTTATCCATTAAATCGTTGTCTAGCGATTACGTTTTTGAGTTTTAACTTGAGGTCTTCACCAGTATCAAAAATCATTTGTTCACTAGTAGGGAATGGGACTCTAGCATTGTTTAACAACTGTCTGTCTTGCTTGTTTAAAGCACGTTTGTCACCCCTGTATCTGGCGAATACATTTTCGAATACAAAACCGCTATCAAAAGAGAACTTATCAAGTAACTGATTCGATTTTAAATCGGCATAGACCACATCGGCAATAATTTGAGATTCCTTGGTTTGAATAAACTCGTTATATCTTGCGCGTACTTTTACAATCTTATCAATTTTTATATAGTTACCTAAACTATCTTTTACAGCATTGCCCTTAGGGTCTTTTTTATACTCCCAGCCATCAACGATATCACGTTCTCTAATGAACTCACGTTCCCTAATACGTTCTGGAGAAATATTTATGCGTTTTAACTGGAGTTGCATGGTATAATCGTATACAATGTCTTCTGCAGGTGAGGCATGATAAACTGTCCAGAATTGGTTTAATCCGTAAGTGTCAAAATTCAGTAAATCAGCTTCCAAACGCCTAGGAATAACTTGCTGTGTTTGATTGTTAATAGAAACTAACACGTAGTTTATACCTCTCTCATGAGCTTCTTGTAAAAGTTCTCGTGTGGTTTCAAAATTAGGATTTATTTGCTCTAAGTATTCTAAGTTGTTGTAGGCTTCTCTAATGGTAGGTTTATCATCAGATTCTAAAAGTGCAATGCCTCTTTCATACAAATGGTCTGAAAGTTTTGTTTTGGCTTCAACAATATCGTTACTGTAATCGTTAAACTTAAATGTGATGTTTTTGCCATCTACATATAAAGGCAAGATAGGTTTAATGGCTTCTTGTCTATTGTGTAAATCGGTATATAGTTCAAAAATATCACGGTATAGTTCTGGGTTGTTGTCTTTTTTAAGATGGTCAATCGTGTTTAAATCACGCTCAACTACTTTGTAATATGCATTTTGAAGCATTATAACGTAGTCGTATTTACGTTTTTTGTCCTTATTAGTTCTTAGTTTGTTAAGTGCTGTTCTAATGGCATGGTCGTAATTACCTGTATTGACAGCTTGTTCTACTTGCTTTTTAGCGCTACAAGCAAACAACAATGAAATGACAGTAGAAAAAAGTAGTAGTTTCTTCATAGGTTAAAATTTTAGGTTATTTGGGGTAACCAATTCAATAGTGATGCCAAAATATTAACCATACTAGTTAAACACAAAAAAATACGATTAAAAGAGTGGAGAATGTTGTTTTTGAAAGTTAAATATTACGATATAATGTAATATTCATTAATTTGCTATGTTTTATTATTCATTTTGTCTTGATACAAAACGAATCAAAAAATCAAATCAAAATATAGGAAATTGCTAAAGCACCATTCACTTTCGAAATTCCATGCTTGAAGCTGCGCTTCGCACTTCCATTTCTTCGTTCTCTATTTCTGAATTTTGATGCTTCCGACTATGTCGGAATTTTGGACTAGACTATCTTTTTGGATTCTTGTTTACTCCAAAGTTTTTCCTCTTTGCTAATCCAAGGTTTTAGCCGACAATACAAACTGTCACTTCGAGTGTCACGCTTAAGAGCGTGATGTATCGAGAAGTAATTTTTAGTTCAAAACTTTATTTATTTTGGAACTAATGATTTCCTTGGGTAAACTTGGATTTACTTTTTCGAGAAAACTGGCAACAACTCCGTTTTTACTTCACCAAAACCAATTCGGGTGCCATCATTTTCACAGTAACCACGCATAATAACGGTATCATGGTCGTTGATGAATTTACGCTTGGTGCCATCTTTCATGGAGATGGGTTTTTCGCCTTTCCAAGTGAGTTCAAGCATAGAACCGTAGCTATCTTCTGTTGGTCCCGAAATTGTACCGCTACCCATCATATCACCAGAATTCACCGGACACCCATTTACGGTATGGTGAGCCAATTGTTGTGACATATTCCAGTACATGTATTTGAAATTAGATTTAGTGACCACAGTTTCTTTAGCACCTTTTGGTTGAATGGCTACCTCTAGATTAATATCAAAACTCTTCTTGCTTTTATATTGTAGGTATTCTAACTGTGGTTTTATGGGTTTTGGCCCCTCAACACGATAAGGCTCAAGAGCATCTAAAGTAACAATCCATGGAGAAATGGACGATGCAAAATTTTTAGCTAGGAACGGTCCCAACGGCACATATTCCCATTTTTGAATATCTCGGGCACTCCAATCGTTAAACAATACCAATCCGAAAATGTATTCTTCTGCTTCATTTACAGGAATAGGCTCTCCTAAATCATTGGCGTCTGTGGTAATAAAGGCCATTTCCAATTCAAAATCTACCAATCTACTCGGTCCAAAAACGGGTTCAGTAGCACCCTTAGGCAAGGTTTGGCCTTGTGGCCTGTGCACTGGTATTCCAGATGGAATAATAGATGAACTCCTGCCGTGATACCCCACAGGAATGTGTAACCAATTTGGTAATAAGGCATTTTCAGGGTCTCTGAACATTGACCCCACATTAGTAGCGTGCTCTTTGCTTGAATAAAAATCGGTATAATCACCAATTTGAATAGGCAATTGCATTTCAATTTCATCTAATCTAAACAATACAATTTCCTTATGTTTTACATTGTTTTTCAAGCTGTTGTTTTCAGCATCAAAAATTTCAGCTATGCGATTTCTTACGGCTCGCCATGTTTTTCTTCCGTCTGCAATAAAATCATTGAGCGTGTCTTGTAGAAAGATGTCATCTGTTAAGGCAATGCCTTCAAAATAACCCAGTTGGTGTAGTGCACCTAGATCTATTGCAGTGTCTCCAATACGTGTTCCAATGGTGATAATATCGTCTCGGGTTAAAAACACGCCAAAAGGGATGTTTTGAATTGGAAAATCTGAATTTTTATCGACATGTAACCATGATTCTCTATCGGGATTGTTAGCTGATAATGGCATAATTAATAGATTATTTTGTTAGGGGTTTCCACTCAAACGTACGTATTTTTTTCCATATTCTCATTAAAAGTGTTTTAAATCTGTTAAAATTTAAAATTTAAAAAACCGTTAATAAAATCGTTTAAAACTTGAACTTAATTCTATGTTTTTTGGTGTTTAAAACTATTCTATTTGCTATTTTTGCCGGATAATTAATCATAATTTAATTTTATGCAACGCGACGAACAAATTTTTGAACTTATTGAAGCTGAAAAAGAGCGTCAATTACACGGTATAGAACTTATCGCCTCAGAAAACTTTGTTAGCGACCAAGTTATGGAAGCAGCAGGTTCTGTTTTAACTAATAAATATGCCGAAGGATACCCTGGAAAGCGTTATTATGGCGGTTGTGAAGTGGTTGATGAAATTGAACAATTAGCTATAGATAGAGCAAAAGAATTGTTTGGTGCCGAATATGTTAATGTACAGCCACACTCTGGTAGTCAGGCTAACACCGCAGTTTTTGCAGCTTGTATCAAACCAGGAGATAAGATTTTAGGTTTCGACCTTTCTCATGGTGGGCATTTAACTCATGGGTCTCCTGTAAACTTTTCCGGTAAATTATACAACCCTGTGTTTTATGGCGTAGAAGAGGAAACAGGTGTTTTAAATTACGATAAAATTCAAGAGATTGCTACTGCAGAGCAACCAAAATTAATTATTGCTGGGGCTTCTGCATATTCTCGAGACATAGATTTCAAGCGTTTTAGAGAAATAGCCGATAGTGTTGGTGCCATTTTAATGGCAGATATTTCGCATCCAGCAGGAATGATTGCTAAAGGTATACTAAACGATCCTATACCGCATTGTCATATCGTAACAACTACTACGCACAAGACTTTGAGAGGGCCAAGAGGAGGTCTTATTTTAATGGGCAAAGATTTTGATAATCCATTTGGTTTAACCTTAAAAAGTGGAAAGCTACGAAAAATGTCGGCTTTATTGAATTCTGCTGTTTTTCCCGGAAATCAAGGCGGACCTTTAGAGCATATTATCGCCGCTAAGGCTATTGCTTTTGGTGAAGCACTTACAGATGAGTTTTTACATTACCAATTACAGGTTAAGAAAAATGCAGCTGCATTAGCTCAAGCCATGGTGGGTAAGGGGTATAAAATCATCTCTGGAGGTACAGATAACCACTGTATGTTAATAGATTTAAGGAACAAAGATGTGTCTGGTAAAGAAGCCGAAGAGGCATTAGTAAAAGCAGACATTACGGTTAATAAGAATATGGTGCCATTCGATGATAAATCACCATTTGTAACCTCTGGTATTCGTCTAGGAGTTGCTGCTGTAACTACTCGTGGATTAAAAGAAGATGATATGGCGGCCATTGCTGATTTAATTGATGAAGTTGTAACTAATCATGAAGATGAAGCCTTATTAGAAGCAACTAAAGAAAAGGTAAATGCTATGATGGCAGACAGGCCTTTGTTCGTAGACTAAGTGTAAATATATTATTCGATACTAAAATCTGCAATATCTCAGATTAATAAAAATCCTGAAAATTAATTTTTTCAGGATTTTTTTTATGATGTAATATATAGTGTACTTTCTAGGTAGTTTTTTTAATTCTACGGAATAAAAGAATTAATCCTATGGTTGAAGCTATCATAAGAAACAAACCATGTTTTAAACTTAAACTGTCGATATCTAAACTAAGGAAAATATAAAATATTAGGTACAGTGTAATAATTATAATTTGACCTATTAAAAAAGCGAATCGTGTTTTTACAATATCTAGAAGCATTAATATTACCAGCGTTCCAATTGATAAAGCACAAAGACTAATCAACCAATTATAAAGTTTAAAAAAACCTATACTAAGACTACCTTCCCAACCAGTAGTGGTTAAAGTTTGACCTCTTAAAGCCGATGATCCAGTAGTCGCTACAAATGAAAACCAACCAGAAAACGAACTAATTATAATTATAACACAAAGTATTGTGGCAAGAATTAAATAGTTTTTGTTGGGTTGTTCTTTAGTAGTTTCAATGTCTGTCCAGTTTAGTTCCAGAGCATCAAAAATCAAGCTAATAGTTTTATTTCGTGGATTACTTTCGTTGTTCTCGATACGCTGTATGGTTCTGAGATTCACATTGGCCAATTCTGCCAATTCTTCTTGTGAAAGTGCTTTTTTATTTCTTGTTTCTTTAATTAAGTTCCCGATATTTCCCATGCTTGATTATTTGCATGTAAAAGTATTTAAATATTAGAAAACATTTAGCGGTTTTCTTACGACAATTTTACGGCAAAGCAGGACTTTAGAGAAGAAAACTTCAAAAGAAAAGTCGTCTGAAAATATTTTAAATGTATATTATTTTTTGAGTCTTGAAATTAATTTTGAGTTGTATAAAATATTTGTTTTTTTAATCAATACCAGAAAATAGATGATTAAGGAATATTTAGTGAGTTGTTGTTTTCTCAAAAAGCTCAATATACTTCTGGTCAGATACATCAGAATCACCATAAGTATTTCTTAATTTCTTGAGCTTTTGAGTTAATTCTTCGACAACATTTGCATATTCGGGGTCATTATAAACATTGTTCATTTCATTTGGGTCCTTGAGGCGGTCGTATAATTCCCATTCATCCACATCATAATAAAAGTGCGCCAATTTATGCGCTTTAGTAACAATTCCGTAATGGCGTTTTACCATGTGCACAGCAGGGTATTCATAATAGTGGTAATATACAGCATCTCTAGTCCATTGGTCTTTATTACTTTTTAATAAAGGAATTAAACTTTCACCCTGCATGTCTTTTGGTGCTTCAATTTGAGCTGCTTCTAAAATGGTTTGCGCAAAATCAAGGTTTTGAACCATTTCATTTTCTACAGAACCTGGTTTTATTTCATTGGGCCATCTAACCATTAGTGGCGTTTTAAACGATTCGTCATAGATAAAACGTTTATCAAACCAACCATGCTCACCTAAATAGAAGCCTTGGTCTGAGGTATAAATAACTATGGTATTTTCGGCTAAATTATTTTCATCTAAATAATTCAATAAACGCCCAATGTTGTCATTTACAGACGATATGCATGCCAGGTAATCTTGAATATAGCGCTGGTATTTCCATTTCATTTTTTCTTTATCGTTCATTGTTAACCAGTTGGTTTTAAACCAGTTGTTTATAGAATCTAAAGTTGGTTTGTATTGAGCTTTTTGTTTGGTGTTTGCTCTATTGTATGGTCTTGTAAATCCGTCTACACCACCCCAAATAAAAGGTTCAACATACGGTTTTACACCTCCCATAGCCTCTATGGTTCCTGGTCTTATTTTGGAATCGTGACCGTATTTCATATGCTTTAAGAGATTCATTTCGGCTGTTTTGGCTGCTGTTCCACGGTTAGCATAATCATCAAATAAGGATTTAGGCTCAGGGAATTGTTTCTTAGAAAATTCCTTGAATTTATCTGCTCTTGGCCACCAAGGTCTATGAGGTGCTTTGTGCAAGTACATAAGCATAAACGGTTCCTCGCTGTTTTTTTCTTTATCCAACCAATTTAGAGTAAGATCGGTAATAATATCTGTAACATAGCCTGTTATAGTGGTATCTCCCTGCTTTGTAATGAACTTTGGATTTATATAATTTCCTTGCCCAGGAAGAATCATAAAATCATCTACACCTTTGGGGTTATTTCCAAAATGTAATTTTCCAAACATGGCTGTTCTATAACCATTTTGTTGCATAATTTGTGGAAAAGTAACCTGAGAGGTGTCGAAAGGAAATTTGTTATCTACCTTACCGTGGATATGTGCGTGCTTACCGGTTAAAATAGTTGCTCGTGAGGGCGCACAGATAGAATTAGTAACACAGGCATTGGTAAACAACATACCTTCCTTTGCTATTCTGTCTATATGTGGCGTTCTAATAAGTTTATCATCATACGCACTAATGGCTTGATAGGCATGATCATCAGATATGATGAAAATAATGTTTGGCCTCTTTTTTTTAACGGTTGTACTTGTCTTTTCTGTTTTTGTATTGCAAGAAAGAAATAAACAGAATATCAAAAAAAGTATATTGCTTTTCATTAATACTAGTATGTTTTGAGTTAAGACAAGTTAAAGGCAAATCAACGCTTATTATACGAACAAAAGCGTTGTTAAGTTACGTAAAATATCTAATGAAGATTTATTTCACTAAACTTAAAAACTTTTTTAGAGATAAAATATCTGTTAAATATGTTGGCAAGATGGTAATTTGATAGACCTAGTCTTCCTCTGGAAAGATGATATGTTGGTAGGCTCCTAAATCGGGTGAAGCTGTTCGGTTTACTCCGAGGATATCATTAGGGACCTCTGTAGCAAAAGCCTGTAGACCTTTATTTATGGCAGCAGATTCTTCTCCAATAATAAGCATATTTAAATTGGGATCTTTAAAATTGGGGTCTTCATTAAAAATGATGCCCTCATAACGGTTTAAGTTGTTGAAGTCGTAATTCTCCCCAGAGAAGTTATTATTTCTATCCTCAAATCTTATTAAGCAATTGGTGAATTTGAAGTTAAAGTTAACGTTTTCATCCTCCATTTCTTCGAAAAGAATTTCTGGGTTGTCGTTACCATATATGATGCAATTGTTGAAGTTGGCCTCTGTAAGATTTGCTAAAACAGCATTGTTGTCCTCGTCTAGAATAAAATTATTCAGCAGTAATGCTGGAAACTGTCTGAATCCATTCTGCCAGTAATTTGCAATTGTTGAATGAGTAAAGTTGTATTTTCCACCTAAAGTTCCTGCAAATGATGATAATCCTGAGTTATTAATAACAACGTTACTGCCTTCAATAGAGGTATTTCTCCCTAAAATTCCAAAGTTACTGCTATTGTAAATTTGTGAATTAGAAATGGTAAGTTTATTGTTTGAGGCATTAGCATCACCATCACAGAGAATGCCGACAAGAGCGTTTTTTATTGTAGTGTGGTTTATGATGTTATCTGTACTACCATCTAAAAGCCAAATGGTTCCCCATTGTCCGGGTCTTTCAGAAAAACTTGGTTCAAGACGATCACCCTCTAAAACGACCTCGTTTTCCATAACCTCTAAATCATTACTTGCTTCACCGTTAATATGTAATGAAGCACCATTATTTACAATAATACCAGAGTTGTCATGAAAATGTAATCTTGCCCCAGCATTTATAGTAAGCGTTAGTCCAGAAGGAACAGATACAAATCCATAAATAACATAGGGTTTATTATTTGTCATAACTAATTCTGAAGGCAATAGTTCACGACCGGGTAATTCTGTTTCAATCTGTTCACCTCCTACATCTAGTGTAAGTGTTTCAATGACTTTAGTGGCATTGTCCCTATCTGGGAAAATGAAAACTGCATCTTTAACTAAGGTAACTAGTTCTACCTTCTGCAAGTTTGCACCGGCGTCAAATTCTATTTGATCTGTATATAAGTATTCTCCATTGGGATTTGGAAAGTTATTAATATCTATAGTGCTTTCCACAAATATAAAAAGGCTGTCTTTCGCCAGTAATTCAATATCCTCGAAAATTTTTCCGGAAATGCCGTCTACATTTAATCTGTAATCTGAACTTTCTCCTAAAGCAAGCCTCACGGAAGGGATAGAAATATCATTATCACTTCTGTTATATACTTTTAGATTGTATGTGCTTGAGCCTATATTACTAAAAATTGTGTCTAAATAAACTGTATCTCTAGAGAATTCAAGGTTTCCAGTACTTGGTGTGAATTCAAAGTCTTTGCGGCAAGAACTCCAAAGGGTTAAAAATACTATAGTTAAGACAAAAAATAGATAGCGGCGCATGCAATTTTAGTTTATGCTAAAATATAACTTTTGAAATAATGAATTAGTATGTACTGTAGTATTTTTTGATATTACCAGTATACGAGATCCTATAAAAATGATTCATAAAAAAAGCCCTTGCTAGTATGCAAAGGCCTTTTATCGCTATTAACACTTAGAGATTAAAATTATACTAAATCTCTTATCATTTTAGCAGCTTTCTCTGCTGTAATATCACGTTGTGGCGACCCAAACATTTCGTAGCCTACCATAAATTTTTTGACGGTTGCACTACGCAACAAAGGCGGATAAAAACTCATATGCCAGTGCCAATGGTTATTATCTTCACCGTTGGTTGGTGCCTGGTGTATTCCACTAGAATAAGGGAACGATGTATTGAAAATTTTATCGTAAGCCTTGGTTAATTTAGAAATGGCCTCGGCATATAAAAAGGCTTCGGTATCGTTTAACTCTAAAATATTTATTTGATGGGTTTTTGGCACAATCATAGCCTCAAAAGGCCAAACGGCCCAAAATGGAACTAAAACTACAAAGGCATCATTCTCAAAAATAATACGCTCTTTTTTGTCTAATTCTTGAGTGAGATAATCTCCCAGTATGCTAGTACCGTTTTTTTTGTAATAGTTTAGTTGTTGCGTATTCTTTTTTACAACTTCGTTGGGCAGTGTAGATTGACTCCAAATTTGACCGTGTGGATGTGGATTACTACACCCCATTACAGCGCCCTTGTTTTCAAAGATTTGCACATAGTTTATGAGTTCATTGGCTCCCAGTTCCTTGTATTCTTTTTGCCAAGCATTAACTACTTTTTTAATGTCTATAGGTTCCATGTCTGCCAAGCTCTTAGAGTGGTCTGGGCTAAAACATATCACTTTACAAATTCCTTTTTCACTTTTGGCCATCAATAAGCCGTCGTTTACCTCAAAGTCTGGTGAATCGCTTTGCAAGGAGGCAAAGTCGTTAGTGAAAATATAAACGTCTTTATAGTCTGGGTTTATTTCGCCATTAATTCGTGTATTACCAGGGCAGAGGTAACAGTTTTCATCATAACTTGGCCGTTTCTCATTGTTAACGGTTTCATTTTGTCCTTGCCATGGGCGTTTAGCTCTGTGTGGAGATACTAATATCCATTCGCCTGTTAAAATGTTAAAACGTTTATGTGAATAATTATCTAGTTCAGTATTCATTTCTTAATTACGTTAAAATTTATTGTTTTACTACGTGTGTCCCGTCTGATAAAGCTACCGAATAGAAAGAACATGCTTTGCCAAATCTATCTTTGTAGGGTTCAGAAACGAGTGCTTTAAAATCTTCGGCTTTACCTTTTTCAATTAAATTAATGGTACAGCCCCCAAAGCCGCCTCCCATCATTCTGGCTCCTATAACATAGCCACTGGCTTTGGCCTTGCCAACAAGAAAATCTAATTCTTCGCAGCTTACCTTGTATTGTTTGGAAAGTCCCTCGTGCGACCCATAAATTAAATTGCCTAGTGTAGCTAAGTCGACCTCTTCCATAGCTTTAGAAGCCTGTCTAGCTCTGTTGTTTTCTTGGATAACATATAAGGCTTTTTGGTAGTTCTCGGGAGTTACTTCGTCTTTTATAGTTGCCAAATCATCTTCGGTAGCATCTCTTAAAGCAGTAACTTTAAGCAATTTTGCAATGTTTTCGCAAGCCGAACGGCGGTCGTTATAAGCACTATCAGATAAGCTATGCTTTACATTGGTGTTTATTAAGAGCAGTTCATGGTCTTTAAAATCGATTTTAAAGGGTTTAGCTTTAATGGTTCTACAGTCCAATAAAAGCGCATGGTCTTTTATTCCAAACATACTGGCATACTGGTCCATAATTCCGCAATTCACACCTACATAATTATGTTCTGCCTTTTGAGAAATAAAAATCATTTCTTCTTTGGTAAGTCCTAGGTCGAAAAGTTCATTTATGCCATAAACAACACTGTTCTCTAAGGCCGCAGAAGAAGACATCCCTGCCCCTCCAGGAATATCGCCCTTAAATACAATATTGAAGTTTCCAATAACTTTGTTTCTATTTTGAATTTCTGCTATAACACCAAAAACATAATTTTCCCAGCTTCCCTGTTTTAATGGCTTTAGCTTATCGAGTTCAAACTCTATTTTGCTATCCATATCTAAAGCATAAGCTGTACATATGTTAGAGTCACTTTTTTGAATGGCAGCAGCAATACCTTTATCTACTGCAGCTGGAAACACAAAACCATCATTGTAGTCTGTGTGTTCTCCAATAATATTTATTCTTCCAGGGGAAAAAATTAATATTGGGGTTTGTTCAAATGTTTCGACATAAACATCCTTTACATCTTTTATTAATTGAGTGTTCATTTTATCTTTATGTTTGGTTGCTTTCTATGTTTAGGCTCCAGGTAATTTCGTAGCTATTTCCGGCTTCTAAAATAGCTAACCCTATTTCGTTGTTAAAACTGTCTGATACCCCAGTAGTTGGTTCTATAGCTATGGTGTTTTCCTTAGGAGGTGTATAAACCTGTAAAAAGTTATTATTGCCCGTGGCGTTAAATTTTAGGTTGTATTTAGGAGTTTTAAACAGGACTTCATCGTTGTTCAAAATCCAACAATCATCAAATTGTTGCTTACCAATTTTAATAGGGGCTTTGGTTTCGGTTTCCAAAGTATTAACGGTTATGTTGCGATCATCGAGTTCTAGTTTTTTAGTACTGCTGAATTCCAAGGAACTTTCATATAAATTATGGCTTAAAAAATAAGGATGCCAACCCAATGTAAATGGAAAAGGTTTTGCATCGTTGTTCTTCACGGACATTTTAAGATCTAGTTTGTCTTTGGTGAAACGGTATTCTAGTTGAACCCTATATTTGTAAGGAAAACCCTTTGATAACTCTGTTTCGTTATATTCCAACACTATTAGGGCCGTTTCGGGTTCTGTTTCAATACTCAATACATCAAAGGTTTTGTCATAAACCAAACCATGTAGGGCATTGTTCTCTTCTTTTTGGTTTATTTCAAATTCAAATTCTTCTCCTTGAAATTTATAGTGCCCATCTTTTATTCTATTGGCAAAAGGAAAAAGTATACTAGAGGCATAGGTTGTGGTATAGGGAAGAGGCGATAGCGGTTTGATTATTTCATGACCAGCAAGTGTAAGTTCTTGTAAACTAGCACCAGCATCAATATGGATTTTGGCAAAGAATTTAAAATCTGCACACTCTATTTCTAAGGTTTTGGCCTTCTTGTTATGATTTATATTGAACATTTTAAGGTTATAATGAGTTTCTTATTATTAGTTTATTTGGATTTTCTATTTGTTTGTGTTCCTTGTTTAATATCATCTCTGCCAGACGTTTTCCCATAGTGTTAAAATCTGTTGAAATGGTTGTGATTCCGCCTTCAACAAGTTCTTTGAGCAGCGTATCATTATAGGAGATAATACCAATGTCTTTAGATAATACCAATTTAACTTCTTTCATTTTTTTAATGATTCTGAGTAGGTTTTTATCATCGGGAATAATATATAAATCGCCAGATTTTGGTAATTTATCTTTTAGATTTTCAACAATTGAACCCTCTAAATCATTGTCTTTACAAAACTTGGTAAAACCAGAAAGCATACCTTTTGGTTGCTTGTTTTCATTGTTAACTAAATAAAGTCTTTGGTAATTTTCAATGCGATGCTTTACAAGTTTTAAATTGTTATATAGCGCTTTTTCGAAATTTTGATAGACCGCAGGAAATGCACTTAGGTCATGGTGCATTTGATCTAAAACAAAAACCTTTTCAGAGGGGAGATTATCAATAATCTCTTTTGTATTTTTTAAGTTGGCTGGCATAATTACGTAGTAGCTGTAATTTCCAACATTATCTAAAATAAGTTTCTTGAAAATATCTTTATTGAAATGGTGAAAATATATTTCTAGTTCTATAGCTTCCCCCAAACTATCCTTTAGAGCATTATATAAGTCTTCTTTAAATGCGTTTAGCTCATCAAAGAGTAGGAAAATTTTTTGTCTAACGTTAACATTTTCACTGGAAATATAATAGCCTTTACCTACTATAGATTGAATAACACCCCTGTTTTTCAATTCATTAAAAGCCATTAATACGGTGTCTCTCGATAGTTTGTGTTTGTTTTTTATTTCGTTTATAGATGGTATTCTATCGCCTTTTTTTAATGCGCCAGAGACTATAGATTCTTCAATGGAATTGATAATCTGTTTGTATTTAGGGATTCCTATGTTGCTTTTAATGGTAATCATTATGGAGGCAAAAATATATAAAAGTTTTAAAAAAACCTACTAGACCCTACTAGTATGATTTTTTGCTAAGAATCACTGTTTTTTTAAAATTTAAATTTCTATATTTGAAACCATTAATTACTAACTAAACCAAAGTTTATACTATCATGACAGCAGGATTTCACATGTGGGACTACGTAGTCTTTATTGCGTATGCCATTTTAATTTTAGGAGTAGGGTTATGGGTTTCACGAGATAAAAAAGGACATCAAAAAAATGCCGAAGATTATTTTCTTGCGAGTAAGTCGTTACCGTGGTGGGCTATCGGAGCTTCATTAATTGCGGCTAATATATCTGCAGAACAGTTTATAGGAATGTCTGGAGCTGGTTTTGCTTCAGGTCTAGCAATAGCATCATACGAGTGGATGGCAGCGTTAACCTTAATTATTGTTGGTAAGTACTTTTTACCAATATTTATTGAAAAGGGGCTTTATACTATTCCTGAGTTTGTTGAAAAGCGTTTTTCAACAAATCTTAAAACGATACTGGCTGTTTTTTGGATTGCGCTCTATGTTTTTGTGAATTTAGCCTCTGTACTTTATTTAGGGTCTTTGGCTCTGCAAACAATTATGGGAGTTCCATTAATTTATGGGATTATTGGTTTGGCCCTGTTTGCTGCCGCCTATTCGCTTTATGGTGGGTTGTCTGCGGTTGCTTGGACCGATGTTATACAGGTTGTATTTCTAATATTAGGAGGTTTAGTTACAACCTATTTAGCTTTGAATACAGTATCTGGGGGAGAAGGTTTTATGGCAGGGTTATCGACTATTTATGATAAAGTTCCTGAACGTTTTGAAATGATTTTGGATGAAACAAATCCAGAATACATAAATTTACCCGGTATAGCGGTTTTAGTAGGAGGTATGTGGGTTGCTAATTTGTACTATTGGGGTTTTAATCAGTACATCATCCAAAGAACCTTGGCTGCCAAGTCTTTAAAAGAATCTCAAAAGGGGATTTTATTCGCTGCTTTCTTAAAATTATTGATTCCATTGATCGTAGTTATTCCTGGTATAGCAGCATATGTTATAATTAATGATCCGGAAATGATGACAGGCTTGGGAGATATAGCACTTCAAAATTCACCACTAGATAAAAAGGACAATGCCTATCCGTGGTTGCTACAGTTTTTACCAACAGGACTTAAGGGTGTAGCTTTTGCTGCTCTTGCTGCTGCAATTGTATCCTCACTGGCTTCTATGCTTAATTCTACATCTACCATTTTTACAATGGATATATATAAACAGTATATCAACAAACATGCAGATGATAGAAAAACGGTTAATGTAGGAAGAATTTCTGCTGCAGTAGCCTTAATAATAGCATGTATAATGGCGCCTTTGTTAGGAGGTATTGATCAGGCTTTTCAGTTCATTCAGGAGTATACGGGAGTAGTGAGTCCTGGTATATTAGCGGTGTTCTTATTGGGTCTATTCTGGAAAAAGACCACCAATAAAGCTGCAATTGTTGGCGCATTGGTTTCAATTCCTATAGCTATATACTTTAAGGTAGCGCCTAAAGGATGGTCAACGTCTGCCTTTTTTGTTGACCTTCCATTTATGCATCAAATGGGATATACATTATTGTTGACCATGCTGGTAATAATTTTATATAGTTATTTTCAACACAAAGGTGCTGATGATAAAAAAGGAATACCAGTTACAAAGGAATTATTCAAAACATCACCTTTGTTTAATATTGGTGCCTTTGCAGTTATGTTGATTTTAACTGCACTTTATGCAATTTTTTGGTAAAAAATTTAAATCATAAAACAAAGCCGCTATAAGTTATTATAGCGGTTTTCTTTTTTTAGCATAAATCATTGATTTTGAAACTAATTAAAAAATAGTCCAAAAATTCTATATTTAATTTTGGTTAGATTTAGCTTAAATTTTATATTTGCACCGCTTTAATGGTCGCGTAGCTCAGCTGGATAGAGCATCTGCCTTCTAAGCAGACGGTCACAGGTTCGAATCCTGTCGCGATCACTTCAATCCTCACTAGTAATAGTGGGGATTTGTTGTTTTTAGAGGGGTTATATATCTTTATAGCTCTTCTGGTAAAATTTCATAATCAATTTACTACTAGGTATACGTATGCCTTTTTTAATCAAAATAGGCACACATTAAGGTACACCATTTTTCTTTTCGGGTACACCATTATTTTAAAACTTAAAAGCATGGAAATTAGCAAACTAAATATATTGTTCTTGTTACAAAAGAACAGAATTAATAAAGAGGGGAAATGCCCAATAAGGTGTAGAATAACTCATCTGGGCAAGAGAAAAGTATTCTCTACAGGATTATTCATAAATCCAAAACATTGGAAGAGCAATCAGCAAAGTGCTCACCCACCAGATACCTACTATTACATTAATACACAATTAAGCCTGATAAAACAAAAGTTGAATCAGGCTTTTTTGTTTTTACAGGTTAATTATTTAGAGTTTAATGTAATTGATATTTATAGTCACTATCAAGGAAAACAAACTACTGCGGAAGTTACATTATTGGAAACTTATGACCAGCATAACAATAAGATGAAAAAGTTGATAGGAATTGATTTTAATGAAACTTCTTGGAGTAGGTATATTGAGAATAAAAGAAAGGTAAAGGCTTATGTAAACAAGGCTTACAAAAAGTCTGATATAAAGTTAAGAGATTTGGATTTGAAGTTTATCAAAGGCTTAGAATATTATTTTAAAACTGACTTAGGTTTGAGTCAATCTACTATAAATAGGAGCTTGCAAAGAGTACGCAAAATAATAAACTATGCTATATCTGAAAACCTATTAAATTCAGACCCATTCATAATGTATAAACCAACTAAATACAAACTAAAGTTAACTTATTTAGATGCTCAAGAATTGGCTAGGCTAGAAGAACATAAGTTTGCTCAAATTAGGCTAGAACAAGTTAGGGATATGTTTGTGTTTTGTTGTTATACTGGATTAGCTTATGCAGAGATGAATGCATTATCTAGGGAGCACTTAATAAAAGGATTTGACGGAAATACTTGGATACAGATGTATAGGAAAAAAACAAATAGTCAAGTGTCAGTGCCATTACTTCCAAAAGCTTTGGATATTTTGGCTAGGTATAAAGAGGAGCGTGATAATAAAAAGTTACTTCCTTTAATATCTAATCAAAAGCTTAATTCCTATTTAAAAGAAATAGCAGAAGTTGTTGGTATTGAAAAGAGACTTACACATCACATAGCTAGGAAAACTTTTGCAACTACTATTTTGCTCTATAATGATGTACCAATGGAAATAGTTTCTGAGCTATTAGGACACTCTAAATTAGAAGTTACACAGAGGCATTATGCAAAGGTTGTTCAAAATAAGGTAAGTGAGGAAATTAACAGATTAAGATTGAAGTTAGATTAGTTTTTTGTTTGTCTTTCTTCAATTTCACTCCTTTTATAGAAAACCTTTCTTCCAACATTGTAGCTAGGCAATATATCTTTTTTAGACCAATGCCATAAAGTAGTCAAAGAATATTGAGAGATTCGCATACTTCTTTTCTTGATAGAAACTCTTCTTATTTGGGTGTTTTCAGAATTTGTTTAATGTTTAGTAGCACTTCTTGGATTTTAGTTAGTTCTTGTAAAGCCAGTTCCATAGCTTTTGGCAAGTTCTCAAGTCGCAAGTTTTTCATATTAATTATATATTAGATGATTTAATTTTAAAGTAAACAATGCATGGCTAAATTTGGTTTTAATTTTAATGATTTTCATTCATTTAACTGGTGTGAATTATGGTGGTTTCAATATGAAACCTCAATAGGTTTTTGGGCTTTGAGTGATTTGATAAATAATCAAGAAGAATCTTATGCAATTAAAAAGGAAAAATTTATCAATGAAAAGAAAGCAAGGTTAGCAAATATCCCAGATGAGTATCAAGCCTCATATGACCAACAATTCTTTGAAGATGGAGATAGAACATTTGAGCAGTTAATTGATATTCAACGTAACTCTATCTGTCTATCATTGTTCTCTTATTTAGAAGGGAAACTCTTGAAGTTTCTTAAAATGATGATTAAGGAATTTGGTATAAATGTAGATATACCAAAGTCAAGTGTGTTTCTCAACATAAATAATATTATTGAAAAGGAATTTGGTGTAACAAAAGAAAGGTATGTTAAAGATTTTTCAAGGTTAGGAAATCAACTAAAAGTAAGAAATGCAATTGCACATACTCAAAGCTACATAGAGGACGAAAGAAAGTTTTCTAAGGTGGAAGGGGTAAGTTTAGAGAGAGGAAAAGTTGTAATTACAGATGTGATTTATTTAAAGAGTTTAATCAAGCAAGCCGAGGGTTATTTTAAAGAGCTTCTTATATCTGTAGATGTTAGGTTAACTGAAATAAATACTAATAAAGGTTTTATTGGTAATTAAATAATCTAAATACACCTACTAATTATATTGTGATTTAGAATTAGATTAAAATTACTACCATAATAGGGATAATGATAAGTGAAGAATTTTAAATATATTATATATACATAACATGTATAACATATGTAATAAAGAATAAGGTTAGTGATTTACTAACCTTATTCCAAATACTTTTTAAAGGTTTTACCAAGTTTCCACTTTTAAACTAGGTGTGACCCCAATATGTTTTTTAAGTACTTTGCTTAGTACTGATTTTACAAATCTCACATTTCCAACTGTAGTTACAATATTATCATGTAAGGTGTAAAGAGGTATGTCAGGTCTAACTTTTGATATAAACCCACAAGCTTTATGAAGCACTAAGTTAGCTTCTAATCTCTGTAATGCAATAGACAAGGTATTATGCTTCCCCTTTTTTATCAGTTGAAATACTCTATAAACATTAGGGAAAGCTTTCTTAAATGCTTTCATTGACCCGTTAAACCATATATGAGTATTAGGGCTATTTATGGTTTTTAGAGCAATCTCTTTAACTAATTTTCTATCCATTATCAGACCATCTAGTTCAACTAATTTTGATTCATTAAGCATTTGTTCAAACTTCTCATAAAATTCACCAGAAGCCACCATTTGCTTGAATTTTAATACATCAGGCTTGTTTTCAGTCTCACCAATTAGACAGGTTAGCTCTTTAAGGTAATTAGAATCATTTTCCTTTCTAGGATTGGTAATGAATTGCTCCATTTCCAAAGATTTGAATATCTTACTATCTAGTAATGCTATTGCCAAATAAGGTTGGGCATTACTTATATCAACACTTGATAACCTTTTTCCTTTGTACCTTAAGAAACATCTTAGCTCAGACTTTAATTGAGTTATATTCGTATGCAGTCTCTCGCCACTTTTATCTACATAAAAATCATACTCTTTTCTATATAATTTTTGTAGTGGTAGAAGCTTACAGTTGAAACTTAATAATGGATTTTTGGATTCTGGGTTATCTACCTCATTTCTATATTCTTTTATTAGGTAGTCAACCCCTTTTTTGAAATCCACTTCAAGGTCTTCATTAAACCAACTTTTCAGATAATCTAATTGGGCTGTCTTCTTGACATTACAATTTTTATCTACTTTGAGAATAGATTTAATTAATGTTCTTTTTGTAATTTGAACAGGAACGTTTTTACTTTCATATTCTTCAGTAAATTTATAGCATTGGGATTTCTCGCCAACTTTATAATGCGTTATTTCATATATAACCCTCCTTTCTTTTAAGTAGTCAATATGTGCCCTATAATTCCTGACTCTTTTTTGAAGTATCTTCTTGTTTATTGGGATATAGCCATCATATTTTTCAACCAACCCTCTTTTTTTAGAGGCTATTGAAGTAATCAAACTTAGTATATACACAAAGTAATCTTTATGATATTTAAAGTCTGGAGGATGGCATTCCAAGATATTATCCATATTAATTCTTTCAGGAATGTATAAGGTTAAATAATCCTTTTTTACGCAACCTAAAGCTTTATTGCCAAGTGCCACACTTTCACTTGGGTTGCTTTTCATTTTATAGTTGAAATCTTGTGTGGTTTCAACTTTAGTAGTTTGTAATACCATTACCCCTCAATTCGAGGAGCTTTCCTTTTAAGGTGCTTTACTGTAAAGCAAGTGGTATTTACTATTGTCTCATAAAACTTGATTTAAGTCTGGTCTTTCTCTTATTTGTAAATCAGGTGGGATTTGACTTAATACCTCTCCTTTACCTGTCATTTTATATTTATGAGCTATGTAGGTTCCAGCTTGTTTAAACCAAACTAAGACACCTGCTGATTTACAGGTATCTCTTAGGTGCCTAAACCACTCTGGGTTTGCTTCTCTAAATTGTGGAATTCTGCCACTTTTATACCTACCTGATTCTCCACCAATTATTGCCCAATGAATACCTTTTAGGTCTTTTGGAGATAATTTTAAATCTTCAAGCAAGGGTTCAAAAGAGATAAACCTTATTTGACATTTTATCTCTTTTAAAATTCTAATTCTATCCAATACCTTTGGGTCATTATTTTCAATACTGGTACCTAGCCAAACATGACTATATTTTTGTTGGCACCAATCTTTTGGTAAAGCATCTTTAATTCTCTCTGGTCTTTTGGTTAGGATAAGGTAGGTGTGGTGTGACGTGTTTTTAATAATATTCCATGCTTCATTTCTCCATTCATCTGCGTCAGGATGGAAAAAGTCGCTCATTGAACATGTAAATATTATTGACCCCTTTGAGATATTTAGGGGTTTGTTCCATGTTGTGTTAGAGGTCCTTTTTACCCTCTTTGGATTTCTGCCTAAGTTTATTTCAATGCTATCTATATAGCAGAACTTACAGCCTGCTGAGACTTTTGTGCAACCAGTCCAGGGATTCCAAGAAAAGTCAGTCCAATTTATTTTAGTTTTTGAGTAATTACTCATAATAATCAATTTATAATTAATAATAATTTGATTACACATGAGAACAACACTACACATGCAGAATAACCTAATTAGGTTTTAAAATCAACAGAAACAAAAAGTATTCTTTTAGAAAATAGGAGAGGAAACTACTCCACTTTATTCGAAGTAACCCAAACTTTGGGTTTTAACTCTGCAAAAATACAAAATTCCTGAGAGTTAAACTAAATATGAACAATTTTAAATTTTAATATGAATCATTTTAAACAAAATTATTATGCAATTAAGAAAATCAGAAAGAAAAAGAGCCAAGATAAAAATGGCATTACAAGGAAGCGCGGGGAGTGGTAAGACATATAGTTCTCTTCTTCTAGCAAAAGGACTCATCAATGGAGACTTAACTAAAGTAGCAATTATAGATACTGAGAATGGAAGTGCTGATTTATATGCTCATTTGGGTAACTATAATGTGCTGTCCTTAACCCCTCCATTCACTCCAGAGCGTTACATTGAAGCTATAGATATATGCCTTAAATCTAAAATGGAAGTGATAATTTTAGATGGGGTCAGCCAATGTTGGGATGAACTATTGGATTTTCATTCTAAACTAGCTGGTAATTCCTTTACAAACTGGAATAAGGTTACTCCAAGACAAAAAGCATTTATTGATAAGATTTTACAGGCAGATGCTCATATCATAGCTACTATGAGAACTAAACAGGACTATGTGCTTAACCAAAAGGATGGAAAGCACGTGCCTGAAAAAGTAGGTTTAAAAGCTGTACAGCGTGATGGGGTAGATTACGAGTTTACTCTGGTATTTGATATAGACTCTAAACACTTTGCAACTGCCAGTAAGGACAGGACTAACTTGTTTTCTTCTAAACCTGAGTTTAAAATTAATGAAGCAACTGGAAAGAAGATTCTACAGTGGTGTAATCAAGGAGGAAACATTGATGGTATTAGAGCCCAGATAAATAAATGCAAAGATATAGAGCAACTAAGGCTGCTCTATAATCAATATTACAATATAAAAGAACTGGAAGAGGATTTCAGATTACAAAAAGAAACTATCCAAGCTAAGGCAGAATTGTTAAACCCTAAAAATTATAGTCAAAATGGAACTTCAGCTCACAAATAGCCCCAAATTAGAACTCAAGTCAGTAAAAAGTGCTACCATAATAGGGAACGATAAAAGTGAAAATAATTTAATATATAATAGTAATATTAATAGTAATAATAGTAGTAATAATATAGTTACTGATAATAGTTCTTTCATAGAGGCTAATACAAAAAGCATTTCACTAAACCATTTACAAAAAGATTGTATAATACCTGTGTTCAGTAAAGACAATGAAAAAACAATTGCACATCAAGAATTTATTGATGTAGTACATGATTGTACTACCAAGTTGTTTTCACATCATAGTATAGATGAGCCAGAGATTAGAATTTCACATCAAATCAAGGGTAGAACACCAAGTGCTATACATAAGTCAGCTAAAGACTTGCTAGAACATGAAAAGACTATTTATTATGAGAGAATGGCATTTATAATTCGTGTACCTAGCATAACTGAAACTATTAATGGAAATGAGTTAGCTTTAACAATAGGAGGGGTACGTGCTTATAACAAGGAGAATCTCTATTCTAAAAAGTCAGTAGAGAAGTTTCAAGTGTTTATTGGGTATCAAAATCTCGTATGTTGTAACTTATGTATTAGCACAGATGGAATGGCTTCTGAAATGCGTGTAGGCAGTACACATGAATTGTCTAGTAAAATAATGGAGCTTATAGAAACGTATGATGCAGATAAACACCTATTACAGATGAGGCAATTAACAGAATATAATCTTAGTGAAAAGCAATTTGCTCAGTTAGTGGGTAGGTGTAGGCTCTATGGGTTTTTACCTAAAGAACAGAAAAGAGAAATCCCATCATTGCTCCTTAATGATGGACAGGTTTCTACTATAGCAAAGGACTATTACCAAGATGAAAGGTTTAGCAAAAACCATGATGGTAAAATAAACTTGTGGAATGTTTATAATCTCTTCACATCATCCAATAAGAGTAGTTATATAGACACTTTTAGTGATAGGAATGTAAATACATTTGAGTTTACAAATGGACTTAAAAACACCTTGGATGGTGATTCTAGCTATTCTTGGTTTTTGAGTTGAAGAATGCCCAGCCTCTTATATAGAGGGGTTGGGTTATTTTTTATTTTACCCAATAAAAAAACTCAGAGCAAGTCTGAGTTTTATTTTTTATTCTTTTTAAGTGCAGAAACTAAAGCATAAATGAATAGCAGTGCACTAGTGCAAAGATACAAAAAGTTATTGATACTTTATTTTCTCCTTAATTATTTTTTCAATAACAGCATTTTTAGAGTTTTCTTTAAATATAGTTTCTATATCATTAATAAAGTCTTTTTCTCTATTTTCAGAAATATGTTTTAAAAAATAAGCTATTACCTTCAAGCATGCATTAAGGGAGTTTCTATCACTATTTACAAAATCTATACCAGGAATAACAGATAGACCTCTAGGGGTATTAAAATCATATAGAACATCACCATGAGAACATATGTTACGTATTAGAACAACTGCACTCATTAGGTTTTCAAACTTGTCTATGTTTAAAATCCCCATACTTTCAGTTACTCGCTTTTTAATGTCAGTATCTTTTATGTTTTTAAATAAATTCAATAGAACACCAAAAGTAAAAAACTCTAAGACTTTCCATGCAGGTGCATAGGTGTCTTGAGGGTTGTTTTGATGATGTTTTTTTAAGGTTTTATTGTTGTTAATAAATTCAGGAGTATAAACCCTGTTAAGCATACTCGTTTTAAAAGGGGTGCTTTGTATGAAGCTATTATTTACTATAGCATCATCAGCAAACCAAGCAGGGAAGTCTTTGAATTTATTGGATACGTAATAAATCACTTTAGTTCTAAAATGAATCTCTATTCTATTAAGGTATTTTAATAATATATTACGCAAATCAACATCTAAATAGTATAACCCAATAACATCAGAAAGCTTGCTGTCTGGAGCAAAATTATGGTCATCATCTATTTCAAAATGATGCCAATAAAATCCTAATCTATAGTAGCCTATATCTAATAAAAACTCCTTGACTTTGGCTTCTGGAAAATCAAGAGTAAGACCTCTGCCAGATAATATTTGTATTTGCTTGTTTGTGTTTGTTGCCTTATTTCCCATGCTATAATTCAAATATTTCTAAAGCTTTAGAGACTAAAGTTTCTGTTCTATTCTGTATGTGTTCTTTTTTCCAAATTGGAGTGTTCTTTAGTATTTCATTTAATACTAAACCGTTGTTAAAACCAATATTATTGCCTTTTTTATCTTTTTTGTTCTGCTTGTCTAATAGAGGCATATCACTTAATTGAGAATTATATCCTGTTAAGGTAAGATTGCCTAGTTTGTGAACATAATTTTCCCTAATCTCGTTAGCTAATTCTTTATTTCCATTAGCAACCATTTGTACCCAATGAGGTTTCATGTTTTTACCTTGTGGTAAAGCGTGTTCTATAGTCCAAACAAATTTATTCTTACTTCTTTCATAAAAGTTTTTATAGCCTTCTCTTTCACTATTTTGAGCCAGTTCTAAACTTGATAAAATATATCTAGTGGCACCTACGTTTTCTTCATACAGGTTACCATTTAATTTTTGTTTGAATACTTCATCAGAAGCAGGTTTTCCATACTGAATGAGTATAGCTTTTACCTCTTCATAGCTATAGTTTTCTAAACTATCAACATGCTCAATTATATCCATGAAGTAGTTGGTTAAGTCTCTAGTAGGAGGACTATCAGTAACATTTCTTCTTATAAAGTACCTACATAACAAATTGATTAAATCAATCTTTTGATTCTCTGATATTTCAAATTTGTGCTCTATGAATAGGAGTAGCATATAAGCATCTGCACCATTTACATTTTCAAGGTTTCTTAAAGCTCTAGTAATTTCAGTGGAACTATCATCATTTTCATATTGTATATTTTGAGAATAAATAATGGAAGCACTTTCTAGTCTGTCAAAAATCTTAGAAACATCTCTATTTATAAGCTCTTCAAAAATACCAATAAGATTAGACCTTAATGCTTTGGGTTTTTTATTGACCTTGATAGCTTCCTCTAACCTAAAAGCATTGTAGAACTGTCTAATAAATCTTTCCTGAATTTTGTAGTTATCTGTTAAGTTAGCCAGGATACCATTCCATCTATCAAAATTATCATCTATAGTTTCTATTCCTTTTTTTTCTAAAGCCCCTAATAACTTGTTTTTAATGAGGTCTATTGCAGATAATGGAACACCTCTATTGTTTAGTGTTTCAAAAAGGGTAAAGGCACCATCATGAGTAGTTACATCTATTTTAACCAAAATAGAACTATTTAATTTGTCTAGAAAGTTTTTTGCTGATTGATAGGTATAAGCTGGATATTCATTTTCATCTAATTGATATAGCCTATCTACAAAATAATTGAAAGCTCTACTTATTTGTCTATTCCCAATATACTTTGGTGCTTTTAAGGTTCTTATTTCTTCAATGTTTTTTGAAAAAATATAATTATAATCCTCAAAGTTGTTATTGGTATATGAAGGTTCTAGTCTTGGCTTATTAGTACTCTCTAACAGTATTCTATTTTTTAAATTCCAAAGAGCAAACATTTCTTTTTGCTGATTTTCTGGTAAATGGTCTGATAAGAATTTATAAACAGCTAAATATAAAAGGCTAATTGTTGTCATTCTTTGTTGTCCATCAACTAGTTCAAATTTAGCATCCTCCATAGCATCATTCTCTGTGTTAATGCAGATGATAGAACCTAAAAAGTGATTGCCTTCACTCTCTTCAATATCATCAAATAGAGCTTCCCAATTGTCTTTTTTCCAGATATATTCTCTTTGGTATTTAGGTATGTGGTATGTTATTTTATGTTCTCCACTGAATAGCTGAGATAATGACTTGTCTTTAGTTTCTTGAATCATTCTTAGTAATACTGTTTTTAAGTTCTTCTACTTCCATTTCTAAAACATTTGCCCATTGGTAGTAATTAATATGTTCATCAATGATATTAACATACTCTTCCAATAGAGCAAGTGCAATAAATTTATATTCTGGATGCACAAAAAGAGGATATAAACTGAATACATTATTGTACTCTCTTTGCATTTTTATAAAGGCTTCTGCTATAGACATTGAGTGTTTAGACTTCTTGTTGATACCTTCAAGCTCTAAATCTTCATAAGCCATTTCACTAACTGAATGGTAGTACCAATCCTCATTTTTTTTATCAATATATTTGTATAAAGTTATAGAGCCACCTTCAGCACCTATTTCTATAATTCTGGTGTGGTTTTTCATTCTTGTAAATCTTCAAAGTCATCAAAGACTATTTCTTTAATATTTCTATAATTAAGATTATTAAGCTTTAATCCTTCATAGTTAGAAATAAAAGTCAACCCCTTACTAATCATATCATTTTTTATATCACTATAAGATACTCCATCCCATACTTTGCATTCTAAATATTCAGATAACTTATCACAAGCATTATCAGCTAGATAAATAATTTCAGTACCACCAAAAACAGAAATTATATCATAAATGTTTTTCCTAAATTCTATAAGTGACTTTGGGTTAGACCTATTATAAAGATAGCTATACCTGTAAATGGTAGATATATCAAGGCAGTTTTCATATACACCAATTTGGAAAACAAATGGACTATCAAAGTTTATTATTTCTTTGTTATCATGGTCTACTTCAAAAATATTTGTAATGTGATTATACTTTTTGGGTAATTGGTATTCCCAATCACCATCAGACCTCACATATTTTTTAATTACACCATTGCTGTAATATGTAGGTATTAAAGTATGCTCTAGATTTAGAGATTGTAATTGCTCTAAGTAAATATCTTTTTTGGTTATTATTTCCACTTTAGGAATTAGTGTATTACTAATAGCATGTAGTGCTGTACCCATATAACTATAACCCTCTTAAAACTTCAATTACACTTTTAGCTGTATAGGTGTTTTCTACTTGTTTAGTTTCAAAAACCATAAAATATTTATAATTATCTCCCGCTTTTTCAGCCCAAGTTTTACCTAGAATATTTTTGTTTTTACTATCATCATTATCATATACATCTCCTTTTGTTTCTAGCAAGATGATGTTGCCTTTTTTGGTATAAAGTATGAAATCTGGATAGTGATTAGAGCTAAAACCATTTAATGCAAATCCTTTTCCTCTTTCAAGGTTTCTATGCCAGAATACTACATTTTCAAGTGAAGCAACTTCTAGTATCATTTTTTGCTCATAATTATTCATACTAGCTTCTCTGTCATATAGAGACTTGCTAATGGTAGTACTAGGATTTAAAAATGATAAGGTTTCTGGAAAAGCAAAATTTTCTTTTACCACAATTTTATTACTATCAATACCTATTTTAAAACGTTCTTTTGCATATTCATTAGTTATTTCATTTATCTTGTCTTTAATCTTCTTAACATAGATAAAATCATTGTCAACAATATCCCTAATCTGTTCAGCAGAAAGATTATCAAAAACCCTACTTACATATTTTTGTAGTTCTTGTTGAGATATTGGTGTCATATCTCCAAGCTTAGATACAATGATGCTACTAATTTGATTAACCTGTGATTCTTTTGGTTTAGATAAAATGGTGTCTACTAAAATGTCTTTAGCTCTTTTACTTACCTTTTGTGCAGTAGCAGTCCTTTTTTGCTCATTAAAATCTACAGCATAAATCTCTTTAGAAATATCATCAAATGTAATTTGTGTACTGTAATTAGATAGTTTAAAACCATCTAATAAACTTATCTTGTTTAAGTATTGGTCTTCTGAGTTTAATTCTTCAAATAAACTTACTTCCTCTAACTCACTTTCTTCTACTTTTTTAAAGAACTGTGGTAATTTTATAGTACTAGCTATCTCTTTAAATTGACCATCTAGCTTATAAATTTTGGGTGCAGTTTTCATAATATCTGTAAAAATTGAAGTAGTATCATCAATCTCTATTTCATTAACTTTCTGCTCAAAAGTTTGTCCTTCAACTTTTGCTTTTTCTGTTATTTGAGATACTAGTGGGTTTTGTTGGTTAATGGTTTCTATGGTTACTTCATCATTTGGATTAAATTCAATGGCATTTAAATCAAAATCTTCATCAGATTTTACATAGTTATCTGTTTGAGGTTCTTGAGCAAATAAATCTTGGGTAAGTATTTCATTTGGAGTTAATTCTTCTTCTGGAGCCTCTTCAGCATAATAATCATCTTTACTAAATCCAGATTCTTGTAAACCTTTAACAATACTATCTAGTGTTTCATTAAACTTTGATGAGGCTGTTAATACAAAAGACATATTAAGCAATGCCTCTTTATGTTTAACTACATATGGTTGTCTTAAAACCCTACCTAAAATTTGTTCTACTTCTACAGCAGAAGATTTATCTGCAAGTGAGGCTAATATGTAAGCATTAGGGCAATCCCAACCCTCTTTTAAAGCATTTACTGTTATAATGTATTTAACAGGGCAGTCTTTAGCCATAAGGTCTATACCTTTAAGCTCATCTATTCCACTAGTCTTTATTTTTATTTGTTCTTCAGGAATTTGAAGTTTTACTAACTGCTCTTTTATTTTTTGAAATGTAGTATTGTTTTTACCCTTAATATTAGACTGTGCTTGGAATAATATGATGGGTCTTATGTATTTTCCTGTAGCTTTTTCTTCCTCAATAGCTAAAAGTTCTAATTGCCTTTGTAAGTGTAAAGCACTTGTAATAACCTCTTCTTTTTTATGATGATTATACACTACTACAGGTAGTTTCACCATATTTTCTTTTTTAAGAGCTAGGGCATTTACAAAGGAAATAATATTACTGTTTTCTTTAGGTGTAGCTGTTAAATCTAATACTAAAGATGGATTTAAGTTATTTAGCATTTCAACACTTAAATCACTTTCTGCATTGTGGCTTTCATCTACAATTACAATAGGGTTTAGGCTTCTAATAACATTAATTAAAGCAGTTTCATCTGTGTCAGGTAATACTAAGTCTCTATCTACAATAGTGTTTCTAAAAGACTCTAAAGCACCATTTTCTTGAAACACTTTCCTATCATCTTTCTTTCTAGAATTAATACGTAAACTACTAAAGTTAAATACAAAGATGTTCAATTGTTCTGTTACAGAGGTAGGGTTAAAATTAGCACCTTGTAATAATTGGTCCTTTTCATAAACTTCAACTCTGTTGCCAAACAAACTATTTAGTTTCTCTCTATATGGATGGTTAGGATTTGATAAGTTTTTTACAGTTTGTTGTAACAGATTAGACCAAGGTACTAGCCAAACTACAGCTTTAGTGTTTCCTTGATTAAAATGCTTATTTATAGTGTGCAACGCATTACAAGCTATAAAGGTTTTACCACCCGCAGTAGGTACTTTTACTGCTATATGAACTGCATTAGGTATATTATCTTTGTAAGGTTTCATACCTTCAAAAGAACCATCTAACTGTGGTGTATAAGGCATACCCAATTTATCTTCCCAATATTGGTTAAATGCTTTTGCAGAAGTAGGCTCTTTTTGTACATAAGACAAAAAATGTTCTAAATCTTTAATTACTCTATGTTGGTATGGTTTTAATTCCATTTAGGTATATCTTAAAATCGTGTAATATCTCTTGGTATTTTTTTAAATACAATATTGTACTTATCCATAATAGCTTGGTCTAGTAAGCAATTATCTGCATAAATTATATATTGACTAGCTTTGGTTTTTATAGACCTTAAAAAGCTTTCATCTAGTGTAGTTAAGTTGTCTTTTTGATAATAGAAATAATAGGCTGAATCATTTTTAGCACCTAGTAAATAATTTTCTTCTGGATTGCTAAAAGGTTCTTTAGTTTCTGTGTACCACACATATTCTAATATTTTGGATAAACCAATGGCTTCATTTAAAAAACCATTTTCTAAAAATAAAGGCTTTCCAAGTACATAATAGGTAAAATCTCCTCCTGTACCTTCAGTAGCTTTAGAACCTTCTCCATACCCCTTAATAACTCTCTTTACTCTTTCGGCAGTAATGGTATTGGCATAATCTTCCATTTCCACTAAAATGAATTTTCTATTACCACCATCTTGTTTGTTAAGATTGAAAACTGCATGTGCAGTAGTTCCAGAACCTGCAAAGGAATCAAGAATATAACAATCCTTTGAATGTTCTGTAGAAGCCATTAACAAATATTGAATTAGAGTTGATGGCTTTGGGTAATTAAAAGCTTTTTCTCCAAAAATTTCTTGCATCTCTTTTGTGCCATCTTGAGACATACCAACTTCCTTTGGGAGATTGGTACTCATAGCTTGAAAACCAAATGATTTACCTGCCTTTTTCATGTCATCCTTTTTAAAGTATCTGAAGGCAGGTTTAGAAATATTTAAAAATTCATAATCATCTGGAAATACTATTCTATTGTTATCATAGTAACCTTTAAATGTATCTTTAGAAATTGCCCACGTCCTATTTTTTTGAGCAGGATATTCTTTTCCTGTTTTTGGGTCTATTATTGTGAAGTAACTATTTGGTCTTTCTTCAGCACTTGTTTGTTTTGTTAAATCATGGATTCTCCATGGCTCATTAGGCAAATCTGGTGTTTCATAGTATTTCCTTTCTTTGGCTTTGACATAAGCTTTAAAGTCACTTCCTTTAGAGTATAAGAGAATTGATTCATAATCTTGTGAAACTCCATTTGGGACATCAGATTTTGCTGTTCTTTTTCTCCATGGAATTAATCCTACATACTTATTTACCCCAAAAATCTCATCACAAAGTAGTTTCAGATTAGCTTGTTCATTATCATCAATACTAATAAAGATAGCTCCATCATCAGCCAACAGTTTATGTAATAACTTTAATCTAGGATACATCATACACAGCCATTTATCATGCCTTGATAAATCTTCACTTTCTTTACCAACTACTTGTCCTAACCATTTTTTAAGTTTTGGGTGGTTTACATTGTCATTATACACCCAACCCTCATTACCTGTATTATAAGGTGGGTCTATGTAAATGCATTTTATTTTACCTTCATATTCTGGCAGTAGGCTTTTTAGGGCTTCTAGGTTATCACCATGTATTATTTTATTTTCAGAAGGAGTGTTTTTATCTTCTTTACCATTACTAAAAGTGTATTGTGGCTCTAGAATTTTATAAGGTACATCTTGATGATGGTTAATTACTTTTTCTTTTCCTATCCAGTTGAGTGTTGGCATACAGTTAGTTGTTTTCTTCTGTTTTTATTCTTTTTAAGGCTAGTTTAATGGCATCTATAGCAACATTTTCTCCTTGTACATCTTCATATACTTTTTCACTTAGCCATAGGGTTAATAGCTTGTTGTAATCTATGTCTAAAGCTAAAGCTAGTTTCTCTATTTGTTCTCTTGTAGGTTTTCTATCTCCTTTTTCAATTTTACTTATTAAAGCAGTATCAACATCTACTTTATAAGCAACCTCTCTAAGCAACATGCCTTTAGCTTCCCTCTTAAATTTTATTAATTCTGATAGTGTCATTAGTAGTCAAATTTCAACTTGTCAAAAGATGTCTAAAACTAATCTAATTTTCTGACAAAAAAAATTTTTGAAAAGAAAAAAATTAACAACTATTCTGTGTGTACTGCATACCTTGAGAAATACCCCTAGCTAGTTTAGGTTTTACAAACTCCCCACCCCAATCTGACAGAGAATTTTCTTTTTGAAGCAGTTTATAAAAAGATTGATTTTAAGGACTTTTTTCTTTTTTACAATTTATATCATTAACAAATCATCCTACCAGTCTGTAGACTGAATTTGTAACTAAAAAAATTAAGATATTTATTGACTTTAGTAAGTAATCCAACCCCTCACTCAGACCTGAATAAACAGTCCTCACTAAATACCCTCACCAATTTGTGCAAATGAATCCCATTTGTGCCTAAAAGTATTTTAATAGTATAACATTCAAGGTGATAGTTGCAATGATATCTTATTGGGATAGTTAGTTAGGTTATTTCCCAACTCAAAAATCAATTTATTATGGTTAGAATAATTGGCTACAAATCAAGAGAAAAAGAGGATGGAAGTCCATTCTTTATTTTAGAACTACAAGGAGGTGTAGAAATGTCATTAAGTAAGACAGGGCAATACTACGCTACAGCTAAAAAGGCTTATGTTACAAGTACATTTGATGAGCCTACTTGTAAAGCACTAATAGGAACTGAAATACCAGGGGCTATTGTAAAGAAAGAAGTTGAACCTTACACTTATGTTGTAAAGGAAACAGGAGAAGAACTTGTCTTAACTCATAGGTGGGTTTTTGTTCCAGAACCTCAAGAGGAAACTAAACAAGAAGAAGCTGTAAATCAACTTATGGCAGATACTTCTGTATTCTCTCAAAATGGAGTTTCTGATTTAGCTGAACAGGCTATTTAGTAATTAATAAAAAATGTCCAGAACCCGTATGTATATATTATATGTATGTCAAAACTGGACATTTTTACTTTTTCGTGATTTGGTATTTCTACTATAGGGGTGTTACACCAGATTACGAAAAACTTAATGTTTTAATTATGGAGATTTCAGAAATAAAAGTGTCTTATTTAAACAGTAGTACTAGTAAAGTAAAGATAGCCAATAGTAAAAATGTTTATGAAACAGTATTATCTTGTTGGGATTTAGAAACTATAGAATACCAAGAAGTGGTTAAATTATTATTACTCAATAGAGCTAATGTAGTGCTAGGTATTAATGAGCTATCAAAAGGTGGTACATCAGCTTGTATGGTAGATATTAAAATGGTTTTAGCAATAGCTTTGAAATGCAATGCACACGGAATAATCCTTATACATAATCATCCAAGTGGTAATTTAGAACCTAGTGAGGCAGATAAGAGCTTAACATCAAAGATTAAAGAAGCTTGTAAAATAGTTGATATTAATATGCTGGACCATTTGATTATTTCAAAAGATGGATATTATAGTTTTAGTGATAACAGTACTTTATAACTACTAAATATATTTACTATTTTATATATTATATATATCTCTATTATGGTAGCAATTTTTGTGATTATGTAAGTATGTGGTTATTAAAAATTAACCTAAATATCAATTTATTATTCAAATGCAAAAAAATCTTTACATATTAATATAGCCAAAATGAGTTCAAGTTATTGATTGGAATGTTGGAAAGAATAGGGAATAGAACAAATCTCTTTATTAGTCTAGGAAAATAGGGTTATTTGCTGCGAGAACTGCCTAATAGCTAAAACTAACTATTAATATTATCAAACTTTAAAAGTTGATACACCTCAACTTCTAAGTGTTGTGCAATTTTATAAAGAGTATAGCTAGATGGACAAGTATTACCCATTTCAATTCTACTCATATTTGACCTTTCAAATTCACATAGGTTGGCTAATTCAACCTGAGATATTTTCTTTTCCTCTCTAAGTTGCTTTATTCTTTTGCCAATAAAAATTTGAAATTCCTTTTTGGTCAAACCTTAGTTATTAATAACCAAAAGTTGTAATAATCTTAAATTATGTTGCTATCAATTTTGATAGCGAACTATATTTTTTAATCTTTATTCAATAATTTTTAAAACCAGATAAACAATGAACGTCTTAAAAAAAATAGGGTTAAGTTTTTTAGTTATAATCTTAGCAATACTAATACAGGGTTTGTTAAGCCAAACAGGAGGGACTAAATCAGCAGGGATAAGATTAATACCTGGAGGTTTAATGATACTGGGGTTAATACTCGTATGGACTAGAAAAAAGAAATGATATGGTATATATAGTTATGATAGTTATAGGTTTTGGAATAGCATACCTGTTTTCAAAACAAAAAGGTGAATCTGTTAAGCTAAATCAAGAAGCTTTTGGCGAAAAATTCAAAGTATTAGTAGATGAGTTGGGCAATAATCTATGGGGTGGAGAAAAATTTATTCTAATGAAGAAAAGTGATAGGCAATATTTTATCCAAAAGAACAAACTCCCGCAAAATGAAAGTCATGTGTCCGTTTTTTATAGACCAAATACTTTAGACCTTGATTTTTATGAGAAGGTAGCTGGAGTTATTGTAAAACACTCTAAAACGTATAGAATTTCAGATTCTAGTTTAAATAATCAAACTAAAATAGCTAATGACTTTGCTAGTGAAGTAAGGTTGTTGGGGAAAATGGAATATTAATGGGTTTCTTAAGCAGTATACCCTATGAACTAGGTTCTGCATTTGAAGAGAACAACATTGACCTTAAGCTAAGAAATGAGTTTGATAACAATGTGAATTTTTACAGTAGCTACAGGTACTCAGAAGTTTATTTGTTTGGGAAAGTATTTGAATCAGTGTGTTATCTCTGGTTTACCCATAATATGTTAAGTAGGATTGAATATAGGTTTGAAATAAAATACTATGAGTTATTTAAGGAATGTATAAACAAGGATTTGCCTGAAGAAAGTAAATTAGAGCCTGACCCATTTGTTAAAGGTAATCCTCTTGAGGGTTATTCTGGGAATTTAATTATTGGATTGGATAAATTGTCAAAGAACTTCTTCATACTAAAGATTGAATTGCATCCAAGAAAAGAGCCTATGAAAAGTTTATATGGTATCATGTAATGAAGGTATATTGAGACTAAACTTTGCAAATAACTACATATTTATATGTCTAGCACAATAACATAAATAAAGGATTAACTACAACTAGTATAGACTAGAATATTAATGATGTGGTGTTGAGTAGAGTATTGCTAAAGGAGATAATTATTCCCAGAGTGTACTGTTTTTTATACTTGGTAGCACTAAAGTTAGAATATCAGATTGAGCTTAGATAGGCACACTTCTAGGCATACATGTTTTGTAATTAGTTTATGAAGTATTGGTATTCTTTATAAAAATAAGAAAGCTTCGAATCCTGTCGCGATCACCACAATCCTCACTAGCAATAGTGGGGATTTGTTGTTTTTAAATGTTTCATATTTTTGCGCTATGAATGATAATTTCGTAAACGAATTTTTTGGGATAGGTATTCAAAATGGAAAAACTCCCGAAAATCTGGGAGTTTTATGGCGCTCTGCTCAAAACTTAGGAGCCAGTTTTATTTTTACCATTGGGAATCGTTATGCCAAGCAAGCCTGCGACACACATAATGCAGTAAAATCGATGCCCTACTTTCATTATGAAACGTTCGAGGAATTCTTTAATAACTTACCCAAAGGCGCACGCTTGGTTGGGGTAGAACTAACCGATGATGCTCAACCATTGGAAACCTTTCAACACCCAAGACGCTGTGTGTATTTATTGGGAGCAGAGGACCATGGGTTATCTAAACAGGCTATAGCTAAATCTCATTTTCTGGTGAAATTTAAGTCTGAATTAAGCTTGAATGTTTCGGTAGCAGGAAGTATTGTCATGTACGACCGAGGCATAGATAAACCAAGGTCTTAATCTAGGTTTTTATCACCAAGAATCCTAAAACAGCGTTCTGTACCTAAATAGTCTAAATCGCCATGTTTTTCAGACCAAAAGCCTTCTAAAATATCTTCAGATAGGCATTTATAAACTACTACGCCCTTAAAAACGTTGTCGTCGTCTCCTATGTAGTTAAAGTTTATAACTAGAATATTATCTTTAAAAAAGCCATAGCCTAGTTGTTCTTGCCAATGGTTTATATGCCATTTTGCTTTAACCCTGTTATGGGCATCGAGCGCTAAGGAAAGTGTGCCTTTGTATTTGTTGCCATCGGCATTCTGATTAGTTCCAATTACTGAATATTCTCCTTCTAGTTCCTTAACCGTCATTATATCTTATACTTTTTTGCAAATAACTACTATTTTTTTGTTACGTACATCTGTCGTGAAAAATAAATACGCAGCACCACCATCTTTAATGCTTAACTTTTTTCTGATTTGTTGTACTGTTTCAGGAAAGTTTCTGGTAGCCACATTGCCTTTGTTAATGCCCAATTTTTTGAATTCCTTTTTGTTGTATGAAACGATTTTTTCAATTTCAAAGCATCGCCCAGGGAAGTCAATCAGTTTTTTAGATGTGTACAAGTGAGAATGTTGATGTAGCTTGAAAATATTCAATTGATTGGCGACTTCAATAAATCCTCCTGATTTTAAAATAGCTGAATTTGGTTCGTATAAATAAGTTAAGGGTAAGCTGAATTCTATTTTATGCTTGCTTTCATTTAAGGTAAAGTTGAACTTTTCTTGACGGTCTTTTTTTAAGTTTACAGTCTCAATTATGATATGTTCATCAAACCCTTTTTCTAAAACCCATAGTAATTCTTTGACTTCATTATTAACGGCAACGATATGAATGGTTTTTACATGTTTCAGTTCATTAATACCTACCGAAAGGTCGAGAAGCGGTGAGGTTTTTATTAGAATGTTAGTGGAGTTTTGAAAAAGTAAATCGATATGCTCGGGAACATTAGGTAAACAATCCTTCAAGAAGAAAACCTTTCCTTTGCTATCGTGCCTTCTGGAAGGGTCTATATAAATCCAATCATACTGTTGATTATGGCTTTTTAAATATGAAATGCCATCTTCGGGTTTGGTTTTTATATTTGAAACTCCCAATTGTTTGTAGTTATGTTTAACTATAGTAGATAATTTGGGATTTATTTCACAATGAACAACGTCTTTGAATAGTTTTGAAAAGTAAAAACAGTCTACACCAAACCCTCCCGTTAAATCGATAATGGAATTTCCAGAAACTAATTGAGATTTATATCTCGCTGTAATTTCTGAAGATGTTTGTTCAATATTCAGTTTATTGGGAAAATAGATGTTTTTATTATTAAACCAGGTTGGTAATTTGCTTTCACAACGCTTTTTGGCTTCTATTTGTTCAATGATATCTTTGGTTTCAACGGCTTTAAACGAAGTGCCTTTGAGTAGAAGCGACGTAATATCTGCATTCAAATGATCTGAAATAAAATCTTGAATTTCAGTATTTAAAATTGAAGTATTCAAAACAGGCTATAAATCCTTAGTGAGTTTTTTTACGATTTTGTTTTCAGATAAGAACTCCTTTAAAATCACTTTAATGGCCGTGTAGGCAGGAACCGCAATGATAAGCCCTAAAACCCCAAATAGAATTCCAGCAATTAAAATGACCAAGAATATCTCTAGCGGATGTGATTTTACGCTTTTTGAAAAAATAATGGGCTGACTGGCAAAATTATCAACTAATTGGCCAATGGCAATTACCAAGAGCACCCAAGTCGTTTTGGGGACAATGATTTCAGAAAAACTCTGTCCTAAATGACTGGTCATTGTTAAAGTAATCATCAAGAATGCGCCAATAAGCGGTCCCACATAGGGTATTAAGTTCAACAAGGCGCATAAAAAAGCGATTACCACAGCGTTTTCAACACCAATAATTAATAACCCTATCATGTAAATGATGAAGAGAATAAGAATTTGAAATATCAATCCAACGAAATATCTTGATAGTAAATCTTTAATTTTTTCGGATGACGCGTTCCAGCGATTTTCTTTGTTGTCTGGTATTAAGGTTAGGATACTGTTTTCGAACAATCTGCTGTCTTTCAAAAAGAAAAAAGATATAAAAAGTACCGAAAATAAGCCTATGCTAAAACTTCCTAGTCCGCTAACAATAGAATTGAGAAAGTTGGGTATGAATGAAAAATCAAGTTTAGAAAATAGGTTGGAATCTTTTAGAGACTGTTCCACATCTATTTGATGAAAATCGAAATACGTTACTATTTCGGCATAAAGATCCTCTATATTGTCTTGAAGCTCTGAGGTGTTTAGTAATGAAAGTTTCTGTCCTTGGTCTAAGATAAGCGGTATAAATAAACTGACTAAACCTGCTATTATGGCTAAAAACAAAATCATGGTAGCTACAACAGCAAATGTGTTTTTAAACTTTAATTTACGTCTTAAAAACAACACTATGGGTCTGCCAATAAGCGAAATAACAGCGGCTATAGCAACATAACCAATAACCGATTGTATTTGGTAAAGAAAGTAAAGCACGAGAACGATTCCACAGATTATTGCAATGGATCTAAGTATACCGTTTGAGATGATTTTGGAATTCATTTAGTAAATATAACAACTATTTCTTGTCATTGCGAACCATAGAGAAGCAATCTTTTTCAATTAAGAGATTATAACGAAGCAAGCTCCTCACAATGACGTTACAGCAACTGTTTGGTGATTTCATAAAGAGCTATATTCGTGGCTTGAACCACATTCATACTGCTATTTTGACCATACATATTAATGTGGATAATAGTATCAGATTCATTTAAAATAGCTTCTGAAACTCCGAAATTTTCATCACCAGCAACAAGAGCAATTGGGGCTTCAGCAGAAAATTTAGCGGAATGAACAGGTACGCTATTTTCGGTTATTTCCAAAGATAGAATTTGATATCCCTCGGATTTTAGTTCTTTAGCTACAGCTAAAGCAGAATCTCTAATTTCAAAATCAACCGATTTCTCGGTGGCTCTTGAGGTTTTCATCATTTTTCTTCCCAATGGTATGTCCTCCCCACAAAGTATGAGTTTCTCAACGCCAAAAGCATCACAGATTCTAAATAAACTGCCAATGTTTGGAGCGTTGGTAATATTGTTGCAAACTACTGTAATGGGAAACGTGCGCGTTGTAAAGTCGGTATTATAATGAGTTAACTGCATTTTCAGTGTTCAGTATTCAGTGTTCAGTATTCAGTAGATAGTGTGAGTGTTGAATTTGTAATTATTTCCTTAGCGTCTTTGTGTCTTTGCGAGAAAAACATCAGTTTTTAAATGCGTATTTCACAATGTTTGCCCCCATTTTAAGTGCTTTTTCTCTAACCTCAAATGGGTCGTTGTGAACCGATTCATCCTCCCAACCATCACCTAAATCACTTTCATAAGTAAATAAAAGCACTAATCTGTCTTCATGAAAAATGCCAAAGGCCTGTGGTCTCTTGCCATCATGTTCATGTATTTTAGGTAGTCCATTCGGGAATTTGAACGCAGCATTAAATATGGGATGGGTTACTGGCAGCTCCATGAGTTCTTTTCCTGGAAACACTTTTTTAAGTTCTTGAGTAATATAAGGTTCCATACCGTAGTTATCGTCTATATGTAAAAAACCTCCCGAGGTTAAATAGTTTCTTAAGTTTTCGGCATCTTCTTCACTAAAAAACACATTGCCATGCCCAGTCATATGCAATAAGGGATATTGAAAAATATCTGTACTACCAACTTCTACGCTTTGCGGATTACCTTCAAGTTTAGTGTTAATATTGTTATTGCAAAACGCGATAAGATTAGGTAATGCCGTAGGGTTACTATACCAATCTCCGCCACCTTGGTATTTTAGAACGGCGAGTTCTTGCGCCAGACAACTACTTACAGATAATATGAATACGATTAGTATTGTAAGATTTTTTAAAGAAAACGTACTAAATCTCATATCCCAAAAATACATGAATTTTTTATTTGAAATTCAAAAAAGTAAGGGAAGCCTAAAAAGATTGAAATCTATGAAAAACCTAATAGTTATAATAATAACGTTGTTCTTTTTTATGGGGCAACCTCCAACAGCTAAAGATAAGCCTTTGATAGTTTTAGAACTCTTCACTTCCCAAGGTTGCTCAAGTTGTATGCCAGCCGATGAATTACTAAAAGCCGTAAAGGATAACTATGGTGACGAAATAATTGTATTGTCATATCATGTGGACTATTGGAGTTACATAGGTTGGAAAGACCCTTTTAGTCAAAAAAACTTTAGCCAAAAACAACGCCTATATGGAAACAAGTTTAAAAGTCGAAGTATTTATACGCCGCAAGTAGTGATTAATGGGAGAGAACACTTTGTGGGTTCTAACCAGTCTATAATGAATCATAAACTTGCTCATTATGGAAAGGAAAAGGCAGAAGCCGAAATCAAATTGCATAATCTCAAACAAAATGGTGAAACTTGGAGTTTTCAATATAGCATTAATGGTAACATCGATAATAAAAGGTTACGAGTAGCTTTATTAATTAAACACAGAGAGACTGTTGTAAAAAGAGGTGAAAATAGTAATAGGATACTTCAAAACGCCAACATTGTGGTTAAAGAAACCTACATCGATTTAGCAGAGAGTTTTGGAAACTCGCACATAACTATTCCAAATATTGTTAAGCCAGAAGATGAACTTTATTTAATTGGTTTAATAGAAAATGAAAACTTTGATATTGTTGGTGGGACTCAAGTAAATTTATAATTCATTTACAAATGCTACAGAATGACAAGCCACTATAGCAGCCGTTTCGGTTCTTAATCTAGACGCTCCTAAAGTCACTGGAGTGAATTTATTAGCTATGGCCATTTCAATTTCTTGAGGACTGAAATCGCCCTCAGGACCTATTAGAATGGTGACATCATTTTTCGGACCAAGCGTTTGTTTTAAACTTTTCCTATCTGTTTCTTCACAATGTGCGATAAACAAATCGCCTTTATGTTCTTGTTTCATAAAGTCCTTAAACGAAATAGCATCATTTAATTTAGGCATAAAACAACTTAACGATTGTTTCATGGCCGATTGCAGAATGCGCTCAAAACGTTCAGGTTTTATGACTTTACGTTCGCTATGGTCACAGATAATGGGAGTAATAGTATCAATACCAATCTCGGTTGCTTTTTCTAAAAACCATTCGTAACGGTCGTTCATTTTGGTAGGAGCAACTGCCAAATGCAAGTTGTATTGATGTTTTTCTTGCTTTTCTTTCGCTATTATGGAGACCAAACACTTGTTTATATTTGGTAAAGTTACTTCAGCCGTAAATAACCAGCCATTTCCATTAGTAATATGCAGGGTATCACCAGTGTTTTTTCGTAACACTTTTACTATGTGCTTACTTTCATCTTTAGGAAAAGTGAATTGCTCTGTGGTCTCGGATATATCGGGATTATAGAAGAGTTGCATAAAGCGAAGATATAAAGTTTAGGAATTATTCTTCTTAAGTAAATATAGTATTGTGCTAAATATTGAATTAAAAATGAAAATAATTTTTAAGACACTAAAAACTAAAAAGGATAAACTGTATAATATTATTTCGTATGACAAATCATCAAAAAGAGGAAAACTAGGGTTGGAAGGCTTGATTTTAAAATATATAAACCCCAGTATCAGTACTACAAATATGACAGCTGTACCAACGAGATGGATTTTTGATAATGTTTTAAATAGGTAAATATTAAATTTAAAATGTAAATAATAGATAAACCCTGTAAATGCTAAAACAATTGATAGTAGTAATATTAGATGGAAAAATGGGATAATATAATAAGTATCGTGTACATTTATATCTAGAGCAGCATCAGAGTTAAAATTAGTAATCGCGAAAATAAAGCTAGTTAAAGCAATCAACCAAAAATAGATATGTAGTTTAATTTCACTCATTTAAACTCTTAATAATATTTTTATCGCACAAAGGCGTAAAGTGCTGTTATCATTATTAACTTTTATAAAAAGTGTAGAAAACTTTTTAATTACAGATTGTTACGCTCGTGCCTCGCTCACAATGACGCCGCTATTGCTTACTGCGACTGCCTACTGCCTGCTGAACACTGCCAACTATATTTTAAGCCTAGCCGAGGCCATAACATTTTGTTCAGTAGAATACCCTTCCAAATACTTTAAATACCCCACAATAGCTATCATGGCTGCATTATCGGTGGTATATTCAAATTTAGGTATATAAGTTGTCCAGCCAAATTTTTGTTCTCCATCTTTTAAGGCTTGCCTGATACCAGAATTAGCCGAAACACCACCACCAATGGCAATATGTTTAATCCCTGTTTCTTTAGTGGCTTTTTTCAGCTTATCTATTAAAATGCCAATAATGGTATATTGAATAGAGGCACAAATATCATTCAGGTTGTCTTCAACAAACTTTGGGTTTGCCTTCGTTTCGCGTTGTACAAAATAAAGAATGGCTGTTTTTAGTCCTGAAAAACTAAAATTAAGTCCGTCAACTTTCGGTTTAGAAAACTTAAACGCTTTTGGATTACCTAATTTAGCCCTTTTATCAATTTCAGGACCAGCAGGATAGCCAAGTCCTAGGATTTTTCCGCTTTTATCAAAAGCCTCGCCAACAGCATCGTCTATCGTTTCCCCAATAACTTTCATATCAAAGTAATGGTTCACCTTTACAATTTGTGTATGACCACCAGAAATAGTCATAGCCAAAAAAGGAAATGGTGGCTTTTTAAAACCTACTTCTTCTATAAAGTGTGCCAATATATGCCCTTGCATGTGGTTAACATCAATTAAAGGAATATTAAGTCCGTAGGCCAAAGATTTCGCAAAGGACGTACCTACCAGTAAACTACCCATTAACCCGGGGCCTCGGGTAAAGGCTACCGCATTTAAATCTTCTTTATTTATTCCTGCTTTTTTAATAGCTTGATGCACCACAGGAACGATGTTTTGTTGATGCGCCCTAGAAGCTAATTCGGGGACCACACCGCCGTATTCCTCATGAATTTTTTGACTAGCAACAACATTGCTTAAAATTTCACCGTTACAAATTACAGAAGCCGCAGTGTCATCGCACGAAGATTCTATTCCAAGGATATATACGTTTTGTAAATTAGGCATAGTAGTTGTGAACTCAATTGTGAATAAACGTCTGAAAACATCTGTTTATTCGTAAGTACAAATGTAGTTTATTCTCAATAATATCAATAATTTTAGGGCTATCAAAAAAGGAGTTAAAATAGTATCCAAAATAGCAGGAATTTTACTGCTTCTGTTCATCATTTTGGTGTTAGTGTTGTCTATTCCATCGGTTCAAACTGGTCTTGGAAATTATGCCACCAAAAAAATAAATAAGGAGTTTGGTACTAACATTAATATTGAAAAAGTTGGGCTTCAATTTAACGGCGATGTAGAGTTCAAGCAAATATTTATTGAAGACTATAAAAAAGATACGTTGATAAGTATTAACGAATTAAACACTTCTATCTTAAACTTCAGTAATTTCTACAACAACAGGTTAACGTTTGGTGATGTGGATATTATGGGGTTATTTTTTAACATTAAAACTTACAAAGGTTCTCGTGACACTAACCTAGATATATTTGTTGCTAAACTAGAAGGAGAAAACCCAAAAAAAGGCGATGGTAGCTTTTTGTTGTCTTCCAGTGATGTCTCAATTTACGATGGTGTTTTTAAACTCGTAGATGAGAATAGGGAGACAGCCAAACGTTTGGATTTTAGTAACTTGAATATCAATGCTACCAATTTCCTCATTAAAGGGAGTGATGTAAGTGCACGAATCAATACACTTTCGTTTTTAGATAGTCGTGGTTTATCTGTTAAAAACATGACCACCAATTTTAAATATACGCTAACGGGAATGACGTTCGATGATTTGAAAATAAAAACACCAGAGTCTGAATTAAAGGGTGGGTTGAAGTTTTTTTACAAGCGAGAAGATTTGCAATTCTTTACAGATAAAGTAAGGGTAGAGGCCAATTTTAAAGATTCTAGTGTTTTACTTGATGAACTGAATATAATTTACAACGAATTTGGAGCGAATCAGCGAGCACGTTTTGATGTGGATTTATCGGGAACTTTGAACAAACTACAAGCAAAGTCTCTTAATTTAAGAACGAGCCTAAACACCAAGATAAAAGGCGATTTTTTATTTGAAAACCTCTTCAATAAGGAAGAGAATAACTTTTACATGGATGGCGATTTTACCAATCTAACATCTACTTACACCGATTTAAAGTCCTTACTACCAAATGTTTTAGGCGATGCTATTCCATCGTCTTTTGAAAGATTAGGAAGATTTGCCATTACTGGTAATACTCAAATTACATCGGCAGATGTAACTGCAGATATTAAAATAGATACCGAAATAGGTTTTGTGGATTCTAATCTGGAGATTACCAAAGTAAACGATATTGATAATGCTTCGTATAAAGGAAAAATTGTTTTTGAAAACTTTGATTTTGGTATTTTCTTGAATGATCCTAAAGTTGGTGTTGGTTCTTTAAATTTTGATGTGAATGGAAATGGTTTTGTTTCTGAAAATTTAAATACCCAAGTAAAAGGGGATATTTTTGAAGTCGTCTACAACAATTATAATTATAGGGGTATAAAAGTTGCCGGAAATGTAAGAAATAAAATTTTTGATGGGAACCTAATAGTAAACGACCGTAATCTTCAGTTTAATTTTAATGGATTGGTAGATTTTTCGGAAGATATCAGGAAATACGATTTCGAGGCCAAAGTAGATTATGCCGATTTAAATATTTTGAATTTCATAAAAAAGGATAGTATTTCAATTTTTAGAAGTAGAGTTAAAATGAATATGAATAGCAGTAGTGCTGATGATGCTGTGGGGCGTATTTCTTTTAGTAACACTACGTACAAAAATGAACACGACGACTATTATTTCAAGACTTTTGATATTACTTCAAGGTTTAAGGATAATATAAGGTATATAGACTTTAAATCTCCAGATATTGTTGAGGGGAGCCTAAAAGGGAACTTTCTATTTAAAGATTTAAAGAAATTATTTGAAAACTCCTTGGGTTACATTTATACAAACTACATACCTCACGAAGTAACTACAAACCAGAGTATCGATTTCAATTTTAAAATTTACAATAAGATTGCCGAGGTTATATTTCCAGAAATAGAATTAGGTAAAAACACATTTATTAGGGGGCGCGTAGAAAGTGATGAAGCGCAGTTTAAACTCACTTTTAAATCGCCGCAAATTAAGGTGTATGATTATTTTGCCAATAATATTGAGCTGCAGGTAGATAATAGCAATCCGCTTTTTAATACCTATGTGGAAATAGACAGTTTGAACACAAAGTTTTATAATGTCTCTAAGTTCAATTTAATCAATGTTACGGTAAACGACACGTTATTTATGCGATCTGAGTTTACTGGAGGAAAACGAAACAACGATAGCTATAACCTTAGTTTTTATCATACTATTAATACAGCTAAGGAATCTGTAATTGGTTTCAAAAAATCAGATTTTACGATTAAGGATAGAACATGGTCTGTTAATGAAAAGAACGATAGGTTTAATAAATTATCTTTCGATAAAGCTTTAACGAAGTTCAACTTAGATGCCTTTAAGATAAACCACAAAAACGAAGAAGTCAGATTGTCCGGTTTCCTAAAGGACTCCACTCAAAAAGATATTAAATTAAATTTCAAGAATGTAAGCCTGGCAAAGATTATACCCGATATAGATAGTTTGTCCATGGCCGGACGCGTAAATGGGAAACTGGATATTCTTCAGAAAAATGGTAGCTATCTACCTAATTCAACTATTGTTATAAACGACTTTAAAATCAACAAGTTTCCACTAGGCGATTTAGATGCCGATATTAAAGGAAATGAAAACCTCACCTATTACGATGTAAATGCTACTATTAAAAATGATGTTTCAAAATCTTTTGCTGCCAAGGGAGGTATAAGTGTTGTTGATAAACAATCAGAAATTGATGTAGATCTTACTTTTAACGATTTTAATTTAGAACCTCTAAATCCGTTATTGTACGATGTACTTTCTAATATTAGGGGAAATGTAGATGGTAATGCCAATATAATAGGTAGTCTTACAAGGCCAAGTATAGAAGGGAAACTCAATTTAAAGGAAGGAGGTTTTGGCATACCTTATTTAAACGTAGATTATGGTTTTTCTAATAATAGCACAGTAACATTACAAGAGCAGAGTTTTGTATTCAACAATATTCAGCTTACAGATACCAAGTACAATTCTACTGGATTGCTTAACGGTTCGCTGAGTCATGTAAACCTTTCAGATTGGAGTATGGATTTGGGAATTGATACCAACCGTCTCTTAATCTTAGATACACAGGATGATGGGGAAACTCCTTATTACGGAACAGGTTTTATGGGAGGAGAAGCCAATATAAAAGGACCTACGGATCAACTAAGAATAGATGTTACTGCAGAGACTAAACCTGGCACTATATTTAAAATACCTTTAAACGATACAGAGTCTTTTGGCGATAATACATTTATCCGCTTTTTAAGTAAAAAAGAAAAGGAAGCGAAAGAAAAGGGCGAAGAAATTGTTTTTCAGGATATTCAGGGCTTAGAATTAGATTTTGAAATCGATATTACTGAAGATGCCGATTTAGAAATCATTATAGATAAAAATACTGGGCATTCACTAAAAGGTAGTGGTAGAGGAGGTATATTGGTAGGAATAAACACCAACGGTAAGTTTGATATGTGGGGGGATTTCTCGGTGTTTAAAGGAATTTACAATTTTGCTTATGGAGGATTGGTTCAAAAGCAGTTTGTAGTGCAACCTGGAGGGACTATTAACTGGGAAGGTGACCCTCTAAAGGCTCAAATAGATATGTTGGCCATTTATAAAACACAGGCCAATCCATCTCCATTATTAGATAATCCCATTAACAGAAGTATTCCAGTAGAGTTAAATATAGCCCTTACAGGGGAACTACAACAGCCGGTTCCAGAGTTTAGTTTTGAATTCCCTAATGTAAATTCGGCTGTAAAATCAGAGCTTCAATATAGATTGGATTCACCTGATGAAGTTGAAAATCAAGCACTATATCTAGTATCTACAGGGTCTTTTGCAGGTGGTTTAGATGAGTTGAATTTTTCAGGTACTATTGCCGAACGGCTTAATGGTATTATTAATAACATATTTTCTAACGGCGATGGGAGGCTTAATTTTGGAGTGAATTACGACCCAGGACAAAACCGCCCAGATTACCAAACCAATGATCGTGTTGGGGTAACTTTACAAACCCAGATAAGTGACAGGGTGTTAATTAATGGTAATCTAGCTGTTCCTATTGGAGGAGCAGATGCGGCCAATACTGTTGTAGCTGGTGATGTTCAAATAGATTTTTTACTAAACGAGGAAGGAACATTAATTGCTAAGGTTTTCAACCGTGAAAATAGCATAAGAAATTTTGGTGAAGCTATTGGTTATACCCAAGGTATTGGTCTGTCTTATAATGTGGACTTCGATACCTTTAAAGAACTTCTACAAAACCTTTTTAAAAAGAAAGAAAAAGCTAAAGATATAGAAGAGGAAAAAGACCAAAATAGTACTGCGTCTTCGCTACCGGATTTTATATCACATAAATCCAATAAGCAACCTTAAAAAAGGACTATTTTTTGATGCTTATTATTTTCATTTCTAGAGCGATAACAAAATATGTATTTACTAAAACGTTATAGTGCTGAGTATGCATTAAAATGGCATAAAAGCTATGATTATATTGTTTTTGTTTAGTAATTTTACCTTCAAATTAAAGATATGCAAAGCGGAATGAAAAAAATAGCAGTATTGACTTCAGGTGGCGATTCTCCGGGCATGAATGCGGCAGTACGATCTGTGGTAAGAACATGTGCGTATCATGGCGTTGAATGTATTGGGGTTTATCGAGGATATGAAGGTATGATTGAAGGTGATTTTACCACTTTAAATGCTCGTAGCGTTAGGGGAATTATAAACAAAGGAGGAACAATGCTTAAGTCGGCACGTTCCAAAGAATTTAGAACTGTAGAAGGTAGACAAAAGGCCTACGAAAATATAAAGAAGGAAGGTATAGATGGACTTGTAGTAATTGGAGGAGATGGTTCGTTTACAGGTGCATTGGTTTTTAATCAGGAATTTGGTTTTCCTGTAATGGGTATTCCGGGAACTATCGATAATGATATTGTTGGAACCTCACACACTCTAGGCTTTGATACTGCCTTAAATACAGTAGTAGATGCCATAGATAAAATACGCGATACAGCGAGTTCACATAACAGATTGTTTTTTATTGAAGTTATGGGACGCGATGTTGGTCATATTGCCTTAAATTGCGGAATTGCTGGTGGTGCTGAAGAAATCTTAATCCCAGAGGAAGATTTAGGGTTAGATAGGCTTGTAGAATCATTAAACAAGAGTAGAACCTCAGGAAAAACATCCAGTATTGTTGTTGTTGCAGAAGGGGATAAGATAGGTAAGAATATCTTCCAATTAAAGGAGTATGTTGATGAGAATATGGAAGGTTACGACGTGCGTGTTTCTGTACTAGGACACATGCAACGTGGTGGCGCTCCATCTTGTTTCGATAGGGTTTTAGCAAGTAGAATGGGCGTTAAAGCTGTAGAGTCTTTATTAAACGGAGAGAGCAACTATATGGTTGGATTACTTAACGGGAAAATGGAATTAACACCATTAGAAAATGCCATTAAAGGAAAAACAAAAATAAATTTAGAATTATTACGTGTCTCAGACATCATGAGCACATAACACTAATTAATCTTAGATATGTCAAAATTAAAAATTGGAATTAACGGATTTGGTAGAATTGGTAGAATTGCTTTTAGAGTAGCAGCTTCTAGACCTAATGATATTGAAGTAGTAGGAATCAATGACTTGTTAGATGTTGAGCATTTAGCATATTTATTAAAATATGATTCTGTTCACGGTAGATTTAACGGTACTGTGGATGTTAAAGATGGAAACTTAGTAGTAAACGGAAACGAAATTAGAATTACTGCAGAGCGTAACCCAGAAGATTTAAAATGGGATGCTGTTGGTGCAGAAGTTGTTTTAGATTGTACTGGTATATTCACAACTTTAGATAAAGCACAAGCTCATATTACTGCTGGTGCTAAGAAAGTGGCTATTTCTGCTCCTTCTGCAGATGCTCCAATGTTTGTAATGGGAGTTAATAATGAAAAAATTACTGCTGCCGATACAATCGTTTCTAACGCGTCTTGTACAACTAACTGTTTAGCGCCTTTAGCTAAAGTTATCGATGATAACTTCGGTATCGTTGAAGGTTTAATGACTACAGTTCACGCTACTACAGCAACTCAAATGACTGTAGATGGTCCTTCTAAGAAAGACTGGAGAGGTGGTAGAAGTGCTTTAGCTAATATCATTCCTTCATCTACTGGTGCTGCTAAAGCTGTAGGTAAGGTAATTCCTGAATTAAACGGAAAATTAACAGGTATGGCATTTAGAGTACCAACTCCAGATGTATCTGTTGTTGATTTAACTGTAAGAACTGAAAAGTCTGCATCTTGGGATGACGTAAAAGCTGCTTTAAAATCAGCTTCTGAAAACGAATTAGCAGGTGTGTTAGGATACACCGAAGAAGCAGTTGTTTCTCAAGATTTCGTTTCAGAACCTTTAACAAGTGTATTTGATGCAGGTTCAAGTATTGCATTAAATGATAACTTCTTTAAGTTAGTATCTTGGTACGACAATGAGTTTGGTTACTCAACTAAATTAGTTGACCTAGCTCAATACATTGCATCTGTAAAATAAATTAATAATAATTATAATACTCCACAGTGTATTAAGTGTTTAACATTTAAGACTGTGGAGTTTTTTTATCTTTGAATTTATGATTTTAATTGTTGATAGTGGTTCTACAAAGTCAGATTGGTTGGCAGTAGATAAAGACGGGAATAAACTTCTGGAAAAAATACGCACAAAGGGTTTAAATCCAGAAATTATTTCCGAAGAGAAAATGGTTAAAATAGTTAAAAAACACCCCGATTTAAAGGAACATAAAGAAAGTGTTACTCATGTGTTTTTTTATGGAGCAGGTTGTGGTACAGACCGTGGCAAGGAAATGGTGTTTGAAGCCTTGTCTCAAGTATTTAATACGGCAAAAATATCTGTAGAGGAAGATACCCTTGCAGCTGTTTATGGAGCGATTAATCATGATAAGGAGGCTGCTGTTGTATGTATTTTAGGAACTGGTTCTAACTGTAGTTATTATGATGGCACTAAGTTACACCAGGAAGTACAGTCTCTAGGCTACATTGTCATGGATGATGCCTCGGGGAATTATTTTGGCAAACAATTACTTCGTGATTATTATTTTAATAACATGCCTGAAAATATTAAAATTGCTTTTGAAACTAAATATAACTTGGACGCCGATTATATAAAGTATAATATTTATAAACAGCCTAACCCAAACGCTTATTTAGCAAATTTTGCAGAGTTTATGTTCTTACAAAAAGATTCTCAATATACCATAGATTTAATAAAAAATGGTGTTAGGCTTTTTGCAAAGAATATGATTATGCAATTTAAGGAAGAATTAAAAACTGTTCCGGTTCATTTTGCTGGGTCTATCGCTTTTTTCTCCCAAAACGAGATTAAGGAAGTAGCAGAAGAAATGGGGTTTAAAGTAGGTAACTTTGTTAGAAGACCTATAGACGGTTTGGTACCTTTCCACATAAAAAACCTTGAGTAATTATTGAGACCTCACACGGCACTTTACATTTCGAATAAGCACAATAAGCCCAAGTTAATAAAAAGTCTAGTTTCAGGGGAATTATTACCTGAAATCGATTTGGGTGAATATATCCTCTTTTCAGATATAACCATAGATAAATTAATATCTGAAGAGCGCAGACATGGCAAAAGTGCTTTGTCGACCCTTTCCCAAAAGAAACTTCAACATGCATCGCAAGGCGAACGTAGAAAGGCTTTATTGAAGCATATTATTGCCCAAAAACCAAATTGTATTATTGTAGATAATGTTTTTGATAGTTTAGATGTAAACACACAAAAAACTATTAAAACAGCTTTGCTGGAATTGAGTAATAGCACATTGATAATTCAAATATGTAATAGAAAACGTGATGTTCTAGAATTCATTGGGAATAGATTGCAATTTGATGGTACAAAATGGACGAAGTTTAAAACAGATGTTAAAAACGATGCCACAGTAAAATCATATTTTACGCATAAATTACCACAAAGGCAAGCCAACGAAGGTTTTAGCTTTTCAGAGCTAATAAGGTTGCGCAACATTAACTTGAGTTATGAAGACCGCCCTATACTGCAAAACATAAATTGGGATATTAAACCAGGAGAATTTTGGCAACTTATGGGACCTAATGGTTCTGGTAAAAGCACTATTTTGAACTTAATATCTGGTGATAATCCAAAAGGGTTTATGCAAGATATGGTGCTTTTTGATATGAAAAAGGGTAGTGGAGAGAGCGTTTGGGATATCAAAAAACACATTGGTTTTTTTTCTTCAGATATGCTAATTGGATTTAAACGAAGAGATTCCATAGAAAATATGATTATTTCTGGGTTTTATGATTCTATCGGACTCTATAAGTTTCCAACCGAAGTTCAAATTAAAATAGCACAGGAATGGTTAAAGGTACTGCAAATGAGCAGTATTAGGAATAATAGTTTTACTACACTTTCCGAAGGACATAAGCGTTTGGTGCTCATTGCTAGAGCTATGGTTAAACAACCTCCACTTTTAATTTTAGATGAACCTACAAACGGTTTAGATGATGTTGATGCAAAGCTGTTTTCTACACTAGTGAATAAAATTGCCCAAGAAACTGATACTGCTATTTTATATGTTTCCCATCGTCATGAAGTTGGGCTAGCACCAGATTACATATATGAGCTTATTCCTAATGAAAAAGGTTCTATTGGAAGGGTTGTAAAATAATCGTGTTAGATTCATTATATTTAAACTGATGAATCCACATTTTAACCAGTCCATGCGCAATGCTTTTCACCTGGCTCTTTTTTTGGCCTTCTTATCCATCTTTAATTGTCAACAAGATTCTGTTTCTCAACCTAAAGATTATAACACTTGGAGGTCATATCAAGGTGGGCCAGACAGAAATCAGTATTCTACGTTATCAGAAATCACACTAGATAATGTTACCGATTTAAAAGTAGCTTGGACCTACGAGTCGTCAGATTTCGGACAAATGCAAATGAACCCCATTATTATTGATACTATTTTATATGGGGTTACTTCTAGGCTTAGAGCTATTGCTTTACACGCTGCAACGGGAAAGGAAATTTGGAGATTTGGTGATTCTTTAAAATTAAGAGCATCAACCAGTAGAGGGGTTGCCTATTGGGAGAAAGACGATGACAAACGCATATTATATACTTCAGGCCCTTACCTTTACGCACTTAACGCATTAACAGGAAAGTCTATTGAGAGCTTTGGGGATAACGGAAAAGTTAACCTAAGCAGTGGTTTAGGTGAAATTGCTAAGGGAAGTTTTCTTGTATCCAATACGCCGGGTACCGTATACAAAGATATTATTGTCATGCCCATTCGTGTTCCTGAAGACATTGGGGCACTTCCTGGAAACATTATGGCCTTTAATGTTATCACAGGTGATTTAGAATGGACTTTTAATACTATACCTTTGCCTTCGGAGGAAGGTGTTGAAACATGGGAAGACCAGAATTCTCATATAAATCCGTTGATTGGTGCAGGAAATAATTGGAGCGGAATGGCTTTAGATGAAGAACGTGGTATCATTTACATTCCTACAGGTTCGGCTGCTCCAGATTTCTATGGCGGTATTCGTAAAGGAGACAATCTATATACCGATTGCCTTTTGGCCTTGGATGTTAATACGGGAAAGCGGCTTTGGCATTTTCAAATGGTGCATCATGACTTATGGGATAGAGACCCACCAACACCACCAAATTTAATTACCATTACAAGAAATGGTAAAAAACTACCAGCGGTTTCGCAGTCCACAAAACAGGGTTATGTATATGTGTTTAATCGTGTTACTGGAGAGCCTTTGTTTGATATTGAAGAGGTACCAGTACCAGCTTCCACGTTATATGGAGAGGAAGCTTCGAAAACACAACCCATTCCGGTAAAGCCAAAACCTTTTGCAAGACAATCAACTGAATTAACCGATGATGACATAAGTCCGTATGCCGAAAATAGGGAAGCTTTTTTAGAACTTTTAAAACAATCGGATAAAAGGTTATATGCACCACCAAGTCTAGACCCAATGATTCTCTTTCCTGGGTTGGATGGTGCTGCAGAGTGGGGCGGAACTGCTGCAGACCCCGAAGAGGGGATTGTTTATATAAACTCCCAAGAGGCACCTTGGGTTATTCAAATGAAGGAGAATGATACTACGGTAAAAAATTATCCTTTAGGCAAACAAACCTATATTCAGTATTGTGTGACCTGTCATCAAAAAGATAGAAGTGGTGCAGTTCAAAGTGGCTTTCCTTCCTTAATAGACTTAAAAAATAAAAAATCTAAAAATGAGGTAGCTCTATTAATAAAATCTGGAAAAGGTATGATGACTGGATTTCCTCAGATTACACCTAAAGAAAAGGAAGCTTTAATGCATTTTTTGTTTGATGAACCCGATACCATTATGCCTAAGAATCCTAAAAAAATTTATCCGTTAGCTTATAAATACGCTGGCTATAAACGCTTTTTAGATAGCAAGGGAAGACCTGCTATTTCACCGCCTTGGGGAACCATGCACGCAATTAATTTGAATACAGGCGATTTCGTTTGGTCAATTGTTTTAGGGGATACACCAGAATTAAAAGCACAAGGATATCCTCAAACGGGATGTGAGAATTATGGTGGCCCTGTAGTTACTGAAAATGGTTTGCTGTTTATTGGCGCAACAAAAGATGGTTACTTTAGAGCGTTTAACAAGTTTACAGGAGCCTTATTATGGGAATATAAATTGCCTGCGCCTGCTTTTGCTACTCCAGCTATGTATCAGGTTGATGGCAAGCAATACATAGCTATAGCCTGCGGAGGTGAAAAGCTTGGGGCTCCTATTGGAAACAAGATTGTGGCATTCTCTTTAAATTAGTTAGCCAACATAAAAAGCGGGAAGAATTTTTAAATAAACTATAAATATTACTCTATGGGTCTAATATCTACGGATACTTTCATTTTATTTTTTCCAGTACTATAAATAACACCTTTTAATGGAGGAACATCGTAATAATCTCTACCATGAGAAATTATTATGTGTTGATTTGATGGTATTTGGTTGTTTGTGGGGTCAAAATCTACCCACCCAAAATATGGTATAAATATTGAAAACCAAGCATGAGAAGCATCTGTTCCAATAAGTTTTTCTTTGCCTGGAGGTGGTATAGTTTCTATATACCCACTAACATAGCGGGCAGGTAAACCAATAGAACGCACACAGGCAATGGCTATTTGGGCAAAATCTTGACAAACTCCCTTTTTTATTATCATGACTTCATGAATGGGTGTGGCTACATTTGTAACTTCAGGATTAAATTCAAAATCTGTATAAATACGCTGCATTAATTCAAAAGCCGCTTCAAAAATTGATCTATTTGGTTTGAATGAAACTTCGGCATAATCTTTAATATTAGATGTTATATTAGCCACTAAAACAGATTCTAAACAAAATTGTTTGATATGACGTACTTCAGAAGAATTACTTTTTAAATGCAATAATGCTTGTTGTAATGTGATTTTTTGGGCATCAGGATTGTTATAAATACTAGGAATATTATGAGCCTCTTTTAAAATTTTACTCTTAGCGGTAACTTTTAATTTTGAATGTTGTTTTTGAATTGAAAATCTTGTAATGATATTTCCGAAAAAATCAATTTTCTCCGAAATTTCTTCTGGAATGGGATTAATATCTAAATGATAATCTAGTAACTTTTGTCCCACAACATCTTTAGGCTTAAGAGTGGCTATATTATGGCAAAATGACACTCCATGCTCATAATTGTATGTGGTAGTATGTAAAACTTGATAAATCATTTAAGCCAATGGAAAGTTTTGATTAACCAATTGTTTTTGTTGGTAAGCATGATTAAAATAAGTATCAGATAGTGCAATGCTACTTTTGTGTAATAAATTACTAAGTTCTGATAAAACCTCATCAAGATTTTGACGCAAAGTTTCTGTTCCATTTAATTCTAGTAACTTGATAATATCTAGGTTTTCTATAATTTTAATAGCCTCAGAAATATACGTGCTATAGTAGTTGTTTACCGATGAATTAGCTTCAAGTTGTGGAAGCTTTTGTATGTCTTTTTGAATACGTTTAAATTGGTAGGTTAGAGATTTGGTATATTCGGCATCAAGCATAACTAAACGAATCACATTTTCCACACTTAAATAAGAACGATAGCTGTACCTATAAATATTTAGACTTTCATGACTTGTTAAAAATGATTCTAGAATTTCATACTGTAACTGTTCAGAATAATTAAAAACCAAAAGTGCTCTTAATTTTGCAATATGCATCATGGCTTGTTCGGTTTGCAAACCTATAAAATATAATAAAAGTCCTTGGCTTACTAGTATACTTTCTTCAATAAGCCCCATAAACGCTATGAGTCTAGTTATAACACGATCAAGTAGTTTTGTGAGGTCTGGAATAGAACGGGTTTCGTTCTCTTTAAATTTATCCCATAATTTTTTTATGCTATCAAATACACGCCACATATCTCTGGACCATAAGTTTCGTAAAGAATAGTAAGCATGATTAAAACTTGAAAGGGTCTGAGCAAAACTACCAATTCGGTTTTCATCTAAAAGTAAAGACAAAATCTCTTCTATTGGGTCTTGTAACGTTTTTTCTGAATTTTTACCAACAAATCCTGGAAACGTAGAGGTAATATTAGTTACGGATTTATACAGATAAACCAAACTTCTAGATTCGGCATTTTGGTTGTTATATTGTTCGTTATTCATTCGGTTTAAAACCATACGCAAATAACGAGCAGTTGTGAGAGCTCTACCTAAATACCTTCCAGACCAATACAGGTTTTCGGCCGTATTACTTGGCAAATGATTAATGTCTGATACCGATATTCTGCTGTTATCATTCCAAGAATAACTTTGAATATTGTATTGAAACTCATCAGAGATAATCCAAAAATCTTTACTTATACCTCCTCGTTGATTAGATACAAACAAGTTTTCCCTTTCTGCGGCTACTCTTACCAAACCACCTGGCATTACGCTGTAAGTACTGTTATTTGCGATGGCAAATGTTCTACACATCACTTTTCTGGGTTCTAAAGTACCATTCAAAAAATCTGGTGCCGTTGAAAACGAAATTTTTTCTTGGGCCACAAACTTATATGGATTTAGCAGTATTTCATCTTTTAATGTACTTAGCGATGCGTCATCTAAAAATTCACAAAAATGAAGATATTCTCTATTTGAGCGGTCGATATTTTTAATTACAAATTCTCTCATATTATTGAGAACATGATTGCGTTCCCTTTCTTGTCCGCACCACCAGGAAGCAATTTGTGGCAATATTAAGTCTTCGTTGAAGAAATAATTACAAATACCATTCATAAAAGGTATTAAACCGGAGTTTTCAAGAACGCCAGCACCAATGGGATTGACAATAGCAACCTGATTGTTTCTTACTACTTCTAGTAAACCGGCAACTCCTAAATATGAATCTTCTCTTAACTCTAGAGGGTCCATGAAGGCATCGTCAACACGTTTTAGAATAACATCAACTTGCTTAAGAGCTTTCAGGGTTTTCATCCATACTTTTCCATTTCTAACTACAAGGTCATTTCCGGTAACTAGCGGATATCCTAGGAAAGATGCCATATAGGCATGGTCAAAATATGTTTCGTTTAAGGGCCCTGGTGTTAAAATAACAATATTAGGGTTTATGACGTTATTTGGCGCCGAATCAATTAACATTTGATTAAACTCCGAAAAGAACTGGGTAGGCTGTTTAATATTAATATCCTTAAACAGATTGGGCATCATTTTACTCAAAGAGTATCTGTTTTCTAAGGCATATCCCATACCTGAAGGAGCCTGTGTTCTGTCGTTAACAACCCACATACGGCCGTCAGGTCCACGTGCTAAATCTGCAGCATATATTAATAATTGTTTTGCAGTTTTGTACTGAATTTGGTCACACTGTCTTAAAAATCCTCTATGTCCATAAATAACTTCTGGAGGAATAATGCCATTATTAATAAGCTCGTGCTTACCGTAGATATCATTTAAAATAAGGTTTAATAATTCGGCTCTTTGGGTAATACCACGTTCTATAGTTACCCATTCATTTTGATGAACTAAAAAGGGAACAATGTTTAATCGCCATGAGCGTTGCATTCCTTTCGGGTCATTATAAACATTGTATGTAACACCATTCTCTTCTAAAAGCCAATTAATTTCGTTTTGTTTATCAATTAATCCTTGGTTTCCGTATTGGGTTAAATTTTTAAGTAATTTTCCCCAATTAGGATTAATGGATAAATCGGATTTCAAAACTTCATCGTAGTCTTTGAAATCGGAGAAATAGTTTTGAAATAGTATGTTAGAATGCATGGGCATTGTCTACTTCTTTCTTAAATCTAAAGTAACGGGAAATTCGTTGTTAATTTCCAATTCTTTGTATTTAAATTGCTTTGGATTAATTTGTTTTTTAATCTTTTTAAATTCCTCTTTACTAATTACATCATGTTTATCTGGAATAATATCACCTTGGGTGTGATTAAAATTCCAAAAACGATTTATTCTTCTAGATTCGGCTTCTAAACTATTAATAGGAAAGGACTCGTATGAACGTCCTCCGGGATGCGCAACAAAATAAGTACATCCCCCTATAGAACGTTTATTCCAGGTGTCAACAACATCAAAAACTAATGGCGCATCTACACCAATAGTAGGATGTAGAGCAGAATAGGGGTTCCAAGCTTTGTAACGAATACCCGCAACAAATTCACCTTTAACATCAGTTGGTTTTAAAGGTACTTTTACACCGTTACAAGTAATTACATACCTTTCATTTGTAAAATTAGTAACTTTAATTTGAATACGTTCCAAAGACGAATCTACATATCTGGCAGTACCACCACCACTCATTTCTTCGCCTAAAACATTCCAAGGTTCTATGGCAGCGCGCAACTCAATATGAATATCGTTTATCGTAACCATACCATGCAGCGGAAATCTAAATTCAAAAAATGGATTAAACCAATCTTCTTTAAACGCGTATCCAGCTTTATTTAGTTTTTTAACAACATCATTTATGTCCTTTCTAACAAAGTGTTCAATTAAAAACTTATCATGTAATTCTGTACCCCAACGAACTAAATCATGTTCATAAGGTTTTTTCCAAAACCAAGCAACTAGTGTACGTACTAATAAGTTTTGCATTAAACTCATTTGAGCATGCGGAGGCATGTCAAAAGCTCGTAATTCTAAAATACCTAAACGCCCTGAGGTTGAGTCTGGTGAATATAATTTGTCTATACAGAATTCTGCTCGGTGTGTGTTCCCTGTTAAATCGGTTAAAAGATGTCTAAATAACCTATCTGTTAGCCAAAAAGGGACGTCACCATTTTTAGGAATTTTACTAAAGGCAATTTCTAGTTCGTAAAGGTTTTCCATACGAGCCTCATCAATACGTGGTGCTTGACTTGTAGCTCCAATAAACGCACCTGAAAACAAATATGATAACCCCGGATGATGTTGCCAAAAGGTTAATAAACTTCTTAATAAACTTGGTTTTCTAAGAAGCGGACTATCAGCAGGAGTTATACCGCCCAAGGTTACATGATTTCCACCACCTGTACCTGTATGCTTCCCATCTATCATAAACTTTTCGGTGCCTAAGCGCGATAACTTAGCATGTTTATAGAGTGAGAGCGTATTATATGTTAATTCACTCCAGTTTTTCGACGGTTGTACGTTCACTTCAATAACACCAGGGTCTGGTGTTATTTTTAGTGATTGTAAGCGGTTATCAAATGGTGGGTTATAGCCTTCAAAAACAACTGGAATATCCAAGTCTTTTGAAGTAGCTTCAATAGCGGTTACTAAATCTAAATAATACTCTATGGCATCTAAAGGAGGTAAAAAGATATGAAGTTTATCATCCCTAATTTCAATGCACAAAGCAGTACGTATAAAATAATCATTTTTTGAAGCTTTTTTTTGCTCTTTATAACGTTTTTCAACTGCATCAAAATAAGTTGGTAATTTGTCTTGTTTAGAAAATTGGTCCAGTTGGAAGATGGGAAATTCTTTCTGCTTAGGTTTTTGAATTAATGAATTTAAAGGTAATCTTAAACCAACAGGTGAGTTCCCTGGTAATAGAAACAAATGTTTTCTTCTAAATGTCCAATCACAACTATACCATGTGCCTTTGGAATTGTTGAGTGGTAAAACGTACCCTACAGGTTTTGTAGTTCCTTCTTTTAAAATATTTTGAAGTTTTTCTTTTACCAATAGGTTTCCATCTTCTTTTGTGGGATCAACATCAATAGGCATTTGACCTTCTTGCCACAAAAAGTAAAAACTATCTTCGTAGGTGGGTTTTATATACTTTTCTGAAACACCTAAATATTTGGTTAATGTTTTAAGAAACTTTTTATCGGCGTCCTTTGGTAATTTTTCGGATTCTGAAAAAAGGGATAGTAGCTTTTTGTTTTGCCATATAGGCTTACCGTCTTTTCGCCAACAAATCTCAATAGACCAACGGGGTAGCGGTTCACCGGGATACCATTTACCTTGTGCTTGATGCAAAACACCACCTTTACCAAATTCATCATACAATCTAGCTGATAGATTTTTAGCAAGTTCTCGTTTGTGAGGGCCATCGGCATCTGTATTCCACTGTGCAGACTCCATATCATCAATAGAAACAAATGTAGGTTCACCTCCCATGGTTAATCTAACATCGTCTTTTTCCAATTCTTCATCAACTTTAAAACCAAGATTGTAAATTGCGTTCCACTGCTCGTCGGTATAAGGTTTTGTAACTCTAGGCGATTCAAAAATGCGTTTTACTGTATTTTCATAGAAGAATTCTGTTTCGCAAATATCAGTCATTCCAGTAACAGGTGCCGCACTCTCAAAGGAGGGTGTACAAGCCAAAGGAATATGACCTTCACCAGCTAGAAGTCCAGAGGTAGCGTCGAAACCTATCCAACCAGCTCCTGGAACGTAAACTTCTGCCCAAGCATGTAAATCGGTAAAATCTTCTTCAGGACCGGACGGACCATCTAATGATTTTTCATCAGATTTTAATTGCACCAAATACCCAGAAACGAATCTAGCTCCAAAACCTAAATGCCTCATAACCTGAACAAACAACCAAGCATAATCCCTACAAGAACCAACTTTAGAATGTAATGTTTCTTCGCAGGATTGAACGCCCGGGTCTAAGCGAATACTGTAATTCAAGAATTCGTTTATTTTCCGATTTATATCAATCAGAAAAAAAATAGTTTTTCTAGGAGAAAGATCAATAGTTTTTAGAAATTCATTGAGCAACGGACCATTATCGGTTATTTCTAAATAAGGCAATAGTTCTTTCTTTACAGTATCTACATACTGAAACGGATAATCTTCTGCATACTTTTCAACAAAAAAATCAAATGGATTTATAGTTTTTAAATCGGCTATAATCTCTACATCAATACTAAGTTCTTTAGTTTTTTCAGGAAATGTTAATCGTGCCAAATAGTTACCAAAAGGGTCTTGCTGCCAATTGAAAAAATGTTTTTCTGGTTTTATTTTTATTGAGTATGCTTCAATAGGAGTTCTGCTATGGGGTGCAGGTCTTAATCTAAATATGTGAGGAGATAAAGAAACAAGTCTGTCGTACTTATATTTTGTTTTGTGAGAAATAACAATTTTTAATGCCATATTGCAGGTTTCTTTTTAAGCTATTTTAAATAGAAAAGTACTAATAATAAACTGTTCAGACTATATTCATTAGGATTATTGTCATCAAAATTTTAATAATTGTGATTTTGCAAAGAAACAGAAACCTTGAATAGGGAATTGTTAAATATTGGTTTTAATATTTAAAACTCACCAACATTTTTCAATGGAAAACTTATATGCAACTTATTGGTTGTAAACTTGATTTTCCTGTTCGGCTACTCTAATAAAAGTAGTACGTTTAGTTAATTCTTTTAATCGTTGGGCACCAACATAAGTACATGTACTTCGTAGTCCTCCCAAAATATCTTGTAACGTATTTTCAACTTCGCCACGGTATGGCACTTCGACAGTTTTACCTTCGCTAGCTCTATATTCGGCAACGCCTCCAACATGCTTGTTCATGGCTGTGGAGGAGCTCATACCGTAAAACTGCTTATAAGGTTTGCCATTTTTTTCTATGGTTTCTCCACCACTTTCATCATGGCCGGCAAGCATACCGCCCAGCATAACAAAATCGGCACCTGCTCCAAATGCTTTGGCAATATCTCCAGGGATGGAGCATCCACCATCACTAATTATTTGTCCACCTAAACCATGTGCAGCATCGGCACATTCTATAATAGCAGATAGTTGGGGGTAACCAACTCCAGTCTTAACTCGTGTGGTACAGACAGATCCTGGGCCAATACCAACTTTAACAATATCTGCCCCAGAGAGCAATAGTTCCTCAACCATTTCTCCAGTGACTACATTACCTGCTATGATTACTTTATCAGGATAAAGTGCTCTAGTTTGTTTAACAAAATCGGCAAAGTATTCAGAGTAGCCATTAGCTACATCAATACAAATAAATTTTATGAGTGGATTATATTCTAAAACCTGGGCTAGTTTCTTCGAATCTTGTTCGCTTATTCCTGTACTCACAGCAATATAATCGAAGCTTGTTTCTGGTAAGGTTAGCGCGAAAGCTTTCCAGTCTGAAACAGAATAGTGTTTGTGAATTGCTGTAAATAATTTTTTTTGAGCTAAAGATTTAGCCATTTCAAAGGTTCCAACGGTATCCATGTTAGCTGCCATAATTGGTATGCCATTCCAAGAAAACGGACTGTGAAGAAATTTAAACTCCCTTTCTAAACTTACCTCAGATCTACTTTTAAGCGTAGATCGTTTTGGACGAATCATAACGTCTTTAAACCCTAATTTTATATCATATTCAATTCTCATAGTCTACTAAAATTATCTAAAATAAAATTACGATTTTTTAAGTAATATCCGTTTTTTTCAATCTTATTAATTCAGACTTTTGTTAAGATTATTGTTATATTTATGAGATGTTTATTAAACACCTAAATTAAATGAATATCCTACTTAAGTTTTTAAGATCTAATACTAAAAAGATATTATCTGTTGTTGTTTTTGTTTCTGTTGCTTCCATACTCTTTTTGGTTTATGCTTTTTTGGAAAATTTATTTGAGGTAAAGGCAATAATCGTTTCCTTATTTTCTATTGCTATTTTTTTGATTCTCATACTGCAATATTTCCTAAAGAATCAGCTAAAAAATGATGTTACAAGATTGAATTTAAATAATAGGGTTGTAGATTTAAAATTTGCTTTGAAGAAGGCTGAAAAATTAGCTGAACAAAAATCTGTGTATTTAGCTAATATGAGTTATGAAGTGAGAACACCACTTAATACCGTAATTGGTATGTTAAATATGCTGAAGCAGACCGAATTAGATGAAGATCAAAGTGCGCAGGTTGAAATAGCCACTTACTCCTCTATGCATTTGTTACAGCTTGTAAATATGGTCACAGATAATTCTGAGGTTGATGCGGGAGATTTTAAACTCAATATGCAAACCATAGATTTAGAAACAGATTTAGGAAGGCTTTTTAAAGTTTTAGAATATCAAGCTTGGGAGAAAGGTTTGGAGTTTGAATTTAAATTTTTGGCAGAAGAGAAGGATAAGTTTTTAGTTATAGGGGATACAGCTAGAATTCAGCAAGTACTCATTAACCTTATTAATAACGCTATTAAGTTCACCAATTCTGGTAAAATATCTATAATAGTAGATCAAAGTATTGGTATTGATAACGAACAAATCATCACATTTTATGTAAAGGATACCGGTGTAGGCATGAAACAAGCAGAGGTGCAGAGTATTTTTGCAGATACAGATAAGGGGCTTGAAAATTCTATAACCAGAGACTACAGAGGTGGTGGCATGGGACTTTCAATATCGCACAAATTAGTAGGTTTAATGGGAGGGGAGTTGAAATTAGAAACCAAAGAGAATGAAGGGTCTACATTTTATTTTAGCCTACAGTTAAAGAAAACCTTGAGCTTGAAAACAGCTGAGCAAGAATTTAACCCAATTTTAAAGGAAAAGTTTAATGTTTTGGTTGCCGAGGATAACAGAATGAACCAAAAGGTTATTAAGTTTCTACTGGAACGAGAAGGGGCAGACTGTACTTTTGTTAAAAATGGTTTAGAAGCACTAGAACTATACAAGATATTGGATTTTGATATGGTCTTTATGGACATCTACATGCCAGATATGGATGGTTATGAGGCTACCAAATCCATAAAACGCACCCAAAAATATTTGTCTCATAAAATTCCAGTAATTGGAGTTTCTGCAAGTGCATTCGAGGAAGACTTAGAACATGCTAAGTCTAGTGGTATTGATGAGTTCTTATCTAAACCAATAGAAGTTGAAAAACTCAAGGATTTATTGGTTAAATATTCGAAAAATAAAACAATGGCCGAGTAGGGAACCTATTTCGAAGCAATCATACTAATCTCTACATTAACATCTTTTGGCAATCTTGTTACTTCAACGGTTTCTCTAGCTGGAGCAGTAGTCTCGTCAAAATAACTACCGTAAACTTCGTTAATGGTTTTAAAGTTGTTCATGTCGCTAATAAAAATCGACGACTTTAAGACATGTTCAAAAGTCATTTCAGCAGCTTCTAAAATGGCTTTTAAGTTTTTCATCACACAATGAGTTTCTGAGGTTATATCCTCTAAAACAAGACTTCCTGTTTCAACATCTATTGCGATCTGTCCAGAAATGTACAATGTATTTTCATTTAATATAGCTTGGTTGTATGGACCAAGTGGGGCAGGTGCTTTAGTTGTAGAAATAACTTTTTTCATGATAAAAATTTATAATTGTCTATCGGGTTGTCTACGCTGTTCGTATTTTAAGTCTTTTAGAATATTGGACTTAATACCAATAAAGAAGTTCCAAGATTTATTTTGACTGAAAGGAATCCAGCTAAAATTCATATCCCAACTCTGTAAATCTCTTGAAAAACGAAATTGCGTGTATGTAAAACCTTGATTTTTAATGTCGTAACCCGAAGAAGCTCCAATAGACCATTTACTGGTTAATTCAATATCACCTGAAAACATAAGGGAATGGGATGAAATTTCATTTTGCCTCCTGCTGTTGGCGTAATTAACGGTGTAGGCCAAACGAAGATTCCAGGGGATTTTATGGTTATAAAATTTTGTAGACTCTTCTTTGGTTTCGCTTTTCTTTTCTCTTTCCCTATTAATTTGCCGGTTAGAAAAATCTAAGTTTTCGGGTAATACAGCGTTGGGGTCATCGTTGTTTACAGTATCAGCGTTTCCTTTGTCTTTGTCTTTCTTTTCTCCACTATTAGATAATGACCAACTAGCGGTTAAGTTGGCACTTGTTAACCTTACAAGACTTCCTCCATTATCTACATTCAGCTTGTTAATTCTAGTGTTGTTATTATCAAGGGCATAAGGGTCGAAGGTTGCTCCAAAGTTTATGCTTAATTTATTTTGGAAAAGTTGTGTGCCACCATTCATACGAATTGGACTTAGTTTCAAAGAGTCTGCAGCAAAGTTATAAGATGTCGAAAAGTTTAAGTTATTTAACAGTTTGATTTTTTTGGCCTCGGTAGCTGTAGTGTCTTTATCTCTTACTTTAGCTTCAAAATTATTTGCAAGCGAAAAACTCATCGAACTCGAAAAATTCCTATTGGGCGAACCAAAAACAGAGCCATCAAAGCGGCTGTATTCTAAGTCTACGTCGTTAACGGTTTGTCCGTCAGCATTAATGACTTCGGCAGTTTCATAATACTTGTCAAAAGCCGGATTTATATTATAACTAACCGAGGGGCGCATAACGTGCCTTATAGCTTTTAACCAAGTGTCTTTACCATCCTTTTCAAAATTAAACATACCGTAAAGTGTAGTACCAATACTTGTACTAAAATTATAGGTTCTGTAAGAGTCAAAACCATTTAGGTCTTCAGTAATGGTCTCTCTTGTTGCAAAATCGTAAGTTTCTTTAATGGTGTTGAAAGTCCAAACTTCGTTGTAATTGGTATTGGCGCTAACACTAAAATAATCGAATATCTTAAAGTTAGTCGTTAGTGGAATAGTATGTTGGAATCCGGCTCGAGCGTCATCAAACATTTCCTTTTTAAAGAAAAGTGAATCTGTGGTTTGTATCCTGTTTTCACCTCTAACATTATATTGTAAATTAATATTTTGAATAATCCCTTTTTTTGATCCTGTTTTAGAAGCTAAAGGATACATTCTACCAATACTACCCTGAAAGGTTGGTAAGGTCATGTTAATGGTCTCCGTATTTGTATTTTGGGAGTGAGACGCCGTTAAACTAAAATTAATTTGAGGTTCTGTATTGAATGTTTTTGAATACGAAACAGAGGATGCTAAAGTATTTGTCAAGAAATTGCTTCCTGCATTAATTTGGTTTAGCGAGTTCCTAAAATAGGTGCTACTACCAAGGTTAACAGAGGCCGTAAACCTGGAACTGGGGTTAGCTTTAGAATCTTGACTGTGCGACCATCTTATGTTATAAATTGTATTTCGTGAGTAATCGGGAAAACCTCTTTCACTATTAATTAAGTTCTCGTATCTAAATGCTAAATTTCCTCTAAAGCGATAACGTTTCGCATAGGTGCTTTCTAGTCTTAAACCAAAACTTCCGTTTGTATAATAATCACCAAGAACAGCTAAATCCACATAATCGTTAATAGCAAAATAGTAGCCCCCATTTTGAAGAAAGTATCCACGATCGTTTTGCTCACCAAACGTTGGAATGATAATACCCGAAGTGTGTTTTTCACTTTGCGGGAAAAAACTAAAAGGCATCCAAACTGGAGTAGGAACGTCATAAATAAACATTTGAGCCGGACCGGTAACTACCTTTTTGCCCGGAACAATTTTAGCGCGAGACAAAAGAATATAGTAATCGGGGTCTTCTAGATCTTGAGCAGTAGTATATCGTGCTCCCTTAATAAAGTAAACCGAATCGTTTTCCTTTTTAGTAAGGCTGGCAATTACATTACCTTCACCTTGTTGGGTCACCGAATTATAAATTAAGGCCTTTTTGGTGTCTGTGTTAAATATAATGGAGTCTGGTTCAACAACATTGCTCCCTTGTGTGAAAACAGGCTTTTGAGTGTAACCTTCAATAGAATCTTTTATTCCTTTGGCGTAAACTTTCTTTGTATTGTAATTAATAGTTATACTACCTGCTTTGATATTCATATCTCCGTATTCAATCGAAGCATTATTATAAAGGTATAATTTCTGTTTTTTATGATTAAACTTTGTGTAATCTGTAGCAGAATATTTAACAGTAAATTCTAAGAGTTCTTTGGGTTTTATACTGTCGTTAACCGTGGTATCCTGAATCTTCTCAGAATCTTCGACTTCACTTTTAAGGATTTTTTCGGTATCTGTTACCAAGGAGTCATTTTCAACTACACCGATAGGAGTTACATTTTTTTTAATGTCCTGACCATGGCACAACGTGTTAATAAACATTGTAAAACTTAGAGCAAAAAGTATTTTAAAGTTGTTTGTGTGCAACGCTTTTGGTGTATTTTTGTAAAAGTATGGCTCGGTTTTTGAAATGCCAAAATTACATATATTTTTTGTGTGAATGATTTAAAACTTAAAAATAAATCTAAGCACAAAATAGTTGAGTAATAAACCGAGTTTTTTATCCGTTTATAATAGTTATGCAAACGTATCTTCAGTCACTTTTCGTATCTTTTCTTATATCATTAACATTTTTTTTGGGTAATCCTATCTATGGACAATCGTCATCCAACGAATTTGTGATTATGATAGATCCAGGACATGGTGGAAAGGATTCTGGAACACCCGGTACGGGAAGATACAAGGCTACAGAAAAAGACATTGCTCTAGATGTATCTCTGGCACTTGGCAATATGATAAAGCAAAAACTATCTAATGTAAAAGTGGTTTACACTAGGAGTAACGATGTTTATCCTACGCTAAACGGACGAACTATCGTTGCCAATAAAAAAGATGTGGATTTGTTTATTTCTGTACACTGTAACGCACAGCCCGGGAAAAAGGGAACCGCCTATGGTTCTGAAACCTATGTACTGGGTACAACAAAAAACAAACAAAATCTAGAAGTAGCAAAGCGAGAGAACAGTGTAATTGCCCTAGAAGACAACAAAGAGGTATACAAGAATTTTAATCCTAATTCACCAGAGTCTGTGTTAGGGCTTATGATAGCCCAAGAGCAATACTTAGACCATAGTATTAAATTAGCTCGGTACATTGAAGATGAATTTCAAATTACTGCAAAGCGCAGAAGTAGGGGTGTTAAACAAAATATATTTTATGTTTTGGCATACACCTACATGCCCAGTGTACTAGTAGAATTAGGGTTCTTAACTCATAAAAAAGAAGAAGATTTCCTAAACTCAAAACGTGGCAAGGCGCTAATGACCAAGTCATTATTTAATGCTGTTGAAAAGTATTTAAAGTATCTAAATGTAGGTACTGAGACAGAAGTGTTTATAGATAATACGCCCAAACCTAAAACAACATCTAGTGATATTGAATTTAAGGTACAGATAGCCGCTAGTTCTAAGGCCTTGGAAACAAAGCCTTATAACTTTAAAGGCCTGAATAATATTACTCGTATTAAAGAAGGGAGTTTATATAAATACTTCTACGGCAGTACTTCAGATTACAGTACCACAAAACAATTAGAAGCAGATGCTAGAAAACAAGGTTACACATCGAGCTTTGTTGTTGCTTTTAAAAATGGCAAGAAGATTACTTTAGAAGAAGCCTTAAAAACAATATCCAAAATCAATTAATCAGATTTCGTATTAATTTATTTAAATTTGTTTAAAACAAGTTTATGTTGAAGTCATCACAGAACATGTTTGATGAATAACAAATTGGATTTGAGACACGGTTTTCAATTCGCCCAAATTATAAAATAGACCAAGAGTAAATGAAAATATCGAAAGAAGTTAAAACGGCTTTGTTAGTCATATCAGGAATTATATTGCTAATTTTTGGGTTTAACTATTTAAAAGGCCAAAACCTACTAGATTCTTCCCGTACTTTTTACACTGAATACAACAATGTGGAAGGCTTAACGCCCTCAATGCCGGTAACTATCAATGGTTTGTCTGTTGGTAAAGTATCAAAGATTACTTTTAAAGATGATGGTTCTGCCAAACTTAAAGTAGAACTTCTAATTGATAATGATTTTGAGTTCTCAATAAATAGTAAGGCTGAACTTTACGAAACAGGATTAATTGGAGGAAAGGCAGTTGCTATTATTCCAGCTTTTGATGGGGAAAAAAATGCTAAAAGTGGAGACACACTAACAGGAACGGTAAAAGCAAGTTTAACCGAGTTGATAAATCAAAAACTGAACCCACTTTTTGAGAAACTTGAAAATGTTTTAGGAAGTACAAAGAAGTCCCTAGTCAACTTAAACGACGTATTTGACGAACCTACAAAAGAAAAGCTTAAAAGTAGTGTTTCAGAGTTGAATGAAACTATTTCCAAATTCAAAACTACCGCTATTAACCTAAATTCTTTATTGGGTGACAACGATAGTAAATTGAATAAATCTTTATCTCATGTTGAACATCTTTCTAGTAATTTTTCAAAAGTGTCAGATTCAATAGCAAATACCAATATTGGACAAACCATAAGAAATCTAGAATCTACCTTAGCGCAGTTTAATGGATTATTATCCGATATGGAGAACGGTAAAGGCTCTATGGGTAAATTGTTAAAGGAAGACGGACTTTACAATAATCTTGAAGGCGCAACAGGTGAACTGGAAGCATTGTTAGAAGATATAAAACTCCACCCTAAACGCTACTTTAGAATACTATCTAAAAAGGAGATTCCATACTCCAAAGACGAAAATAATTAATATGCAGTATTTGCCAAATATACTTTTTGCAATCCTATTGATTCTTGGGATAGGATATTTTGTAAAAAACGTAAAAAAACTTATCAGAAATATCAAGCTGGGGCAAGATGTCGATGTAAGCGATAATAAAAAAGAACGTTTTAAAAATATGGCCATGATTGCCTTAGGGCAAAGTAAAATGGTTCGTAGGCCTATATCCGGCATACTTCACGTTGTAGTATATATTGGTTTTATCATCATAAATATTGAAGTCCTAGAGATTATCATAGATGGTATTTTCGGTACCCATCGCATAGGTTTAAAGGTGCTTCCTGAAGAATTATATGGCTTTTTGATTGGTACTTTCGAGATATTGGCTTGTCTGGTTTTGGTTGCAGTAATCATCTTTTGGATGAGAAGGAACGTTATTAAACTACAGCGTTTTTTGAAGAGTGAAATGAAAGGATGGCCAAAAAACGATGGTAATATTATCCTATATTTTGAAGTCGTTTTAATGACTTTATTTTTAGTAATGAATGCCACCGATACATCGTTTCAAAGTATGGGTAGTGGTAACGTCGTTAGCCAATTTATAGCACCATGGTTTTCTGGTTTACCGGAAACCACGTTGCATTTTATAGAACGCGGCGCTTGGTGGTTACACATTATTGGGATTTTAGTTTTTTTGAATTATCTGTATTTCTCGAAACACCTACATATTCTGTTGGCATTTCCAAATACCTATTATGGTAGTTTAAAACCTAAGGGGCAATTCAACAATTTAGAATCGGTTACCAAAGAAGTTAAGCTTATGATGGATCCCAATGCAGATCCTTTCGCAACACCAGCAGCAGATACAGAAGAGGAAGAACCCGCGAAATTTGGAGCAAGCGATGTTCAGGATTTAAATTGGGTACAATTGTTAAGCGCCTATACCTGTACGGAGTGTGGAAGATGTACTTCGGCCTGTCCAGCGAATTTAACAGGAAAGAAGCTTTCCCCTAGAAAGATTATGATGGATACCAGAGACAGGTTAGAAGAGGTTGGGAAAAATATAGATGCCAATAATGGCGTCTTTAAAGATGATGCCAAGCAGTTGCTGGGAGATTACATAACAAACGAAGAGCTTTGGGCGTGTACCACTTGTAATGCATGTGTAGAGGAATGTCCGGTAAGTATTAATCCGTTGTCTATTATATTAGACATGCGTCGTTATTTGGTTATGGAACAAAGTGCTGCTCCAACCGAATTGAACAATATGATGAGCAATATTGAAAATAATGGAGCGCCATGGCCATACAATCAAATGGATCGTCTAAACTGGAAAGATGAATAATTCAAAATAAACCTAACTAAGATGAGTGAAGAACTAAAAGTGCCAACAATAGCAGATTTTATGGCAGAAGGCAAACAGCCAGAGGTTTTGTTTTGGGTTGGTTCTGCTGGAAGTTTCGATGACAGAGCAAAAAAAATAACCAAGGCTTTTGTAAAGATTTTAAATAAGGCCAATGTTGATTTTGCTGTTCTTGGAACTGAAGAAACCTGTACTGGAGATGTTGCTAAAAGAGCAGGAAACGAGTTTTTGTTCCAGATGCAAGCTATGATGAACATCGAGGTTCTTAATGCTTATGAGATTAAGAAAATAGTAACTTGTGACCCGCACTCTTTTAACTGTATAAAAAATGAATACCCAAGTTTAGGTGGTAATTACCAGGTATACCATCATACTCAGTTTATTCAAGAACTTATTCAATCTGGACGTTTAAATGTTTCGGGAGACTTATACAAAGGGAAACGTATCACATTCCATGACCCTTGTTATCTCGGGCGTGCAAATGAAGAATACGATGCGCCAAGAACCGTGCTTCAATCTACAAGTGCCAATCTTGTAGAAATGAAAAGAAGTAAGCGTAACGGTTTATGTTGTGGTGCTGGAGGTGCGCAAATGTTTAAAGAACCAGAGAAAGGCGATAAGGATATCAATATTTTACGCACCGAGGATGCTATTGAAACCAAGCCAAATATTATCGCTACAGGTTGCCCTTATTGCAATACGATGATGACCGATGGTGTTAAAGCTAAAGAAAAACAATCTGAGATTTCAGTTTTAGATATAGCCGAATTGATTGCTAATTCAGAAAATTTATAAATCGTAGCTAAAACAATGTTAGTAGATTTTAAAACATTACCCGAAGAATCAAGGGTTTGGATTTACCAAGCCAATCGTTCGTTTACCGAACAAGAAATTTCAGAGATAGAGTCTAAATTGGATACATTTATTGAAAACTGGACAGCCCATGGCAGTGATTTGCATTCGGGTTACCAGATTAAGTACAAAAGGTTTATCATCATTGGTTTAAACCAAGATTTAAATGCGGCTACTGGATGTTCTATTGATGCATCTGTTCACTTCATTCAGCAATTAGAAAAAGCCTATAATGTAGACTTAATGGATAAAATGAATGTATCTTATAAACAAGGTGAATACATCGCTTATAAGTCTTTGTCAGACTTCAAAAAAATGGCAAAAGACAGAGCGGTATCAAAGAATACGATAGTTTTTAACAACTTGGTGACCAATATTGCAGAGTTCAATGATAACTGGGAAATTCCAGCAAGCGAGAGCTGGCATAATAGATTCTTAAATTAATATTCACACGATTATCTTTCATATTCCAAATAGATTAATCATTTTTACAGCTTTTAAAAATCAACCTAAAAATGGCTAAAGAAATTTTCTTATTAAATATTTCGGGACAAGATAAACCTGGTTTAACCTCTGCGCTTACTGGAGTTTTATCAGAATATGGCGCCAAAGTGTTAGACATCGGTCAAGCTAACATCCATGATACCTTGTCTTTGGGAATGATGTTTGAAATTGAGTCTGGTAAGAAATCTGCAGCTGTGCTAAAGGACTTGTTGTTCAAGGCTTATGAATTGGGAATATCAGCCAAGTTTACGCCGATTTCTTTAACGGATTATGAGGATTGGGTGAATCTACAAGGAAAAGACCGCTACATAGTTACGTTATTAGGTGAAAAGCTTGCTGCCGAACAAATTTCTGAAGTCACAAAAATCATTTCAGATAAAAATTTAAATATAGATTCTATAAAACGCCTTACGGGACGTTTGTCTCTAGTTAAAAAAGAAGAATACCCAAGAGCTTCTATTCAATTATCTATTCGTGGAAAAATAGATAATAAAGCAGATATGACGGCCAAGTTTATGCAAATCTCACAAGAATTGGATGTCGATATAGCGTTCCAAGAAGACAATATTTATAGAAGAAACAGACGTTTGGTTTGTTTTGATATGGATTCTACGTTAATCCAAACCGAGGTTATCGATGAATTGGCAGAACTAGCTGGAGTTGGTGAACAAGTAAAAGCCATTACAGAATCGGCCATGCAAGGTGAAATAGACTTTAACGAGAGTTTTAAAAAACGAATGAAACTCCTAGAAGGTTTAAGTGAAGAAGTATTGCAAAATGTAGCTGTTAATTTGCCAATAACAAAAGGTGCTAGAAGGCTTATTGATACCCTAAAAAGCTATGGTTTTAAAACGGCTATTTTATCTGGAGGGTTTACTTATTTTGGCCATTATTTACAGAAAGAACTTGGTATCGATTATGTGTACGCCAATCAGTTAGAAATTAAAGATGGCGCTTTAACCGGAAACTATTTAGGTGAAATTGTAAATGGTGAGAAAAAAGCAGAATATTTAAGGGAGATTGCTCAAAAAGAGGGTATAGATATCGGACAAACTATAGCTGTAGGTGATGGTGCTAACGATTTGCCGATGCTCAATCTAGCTGGTCTAGGTATCGCGTTTCATGCGAAGCCTAAAGTAAAAGATAGTGCTCAAAGTTCTATTTCTAGTATTGGCTTAGATGGTGTGTTGTATTTACTTGGATACCACGACAGACATATCGATTTATTGGAATAGTTTTAGTTGATTTCTTCTTTATAAAACTATCTTAAAGTCTTTTTTTCTTGTTAGCAAATGTAGTATTTTGGCATGATTATTAGTGTTGATAGGTTATATCAATATGATTAATAAATCTTTTATGCGTCAAATCTGTTTTGTATTTCTTGCGCTTTCTGTTTTCAATATAACTTTAGGGCAAACTGTTTCTAATCCGCTGCTTGCTGAAGATGTCAATGCCCAAAAGAAATGGGTAGATAGTATATACAATACCATGACCTTAAAGGAGCGAGTGGGACAATTGTATATGGTTCAGGTCATGTCGAATCAAGACAGTAAGACTAAGACAAAGATTGTAAATCTCATCAAAAATCAAAAGATAGGAGGTATTATATACTCTAATGGCGGCCCTGTTAAACAAGCCAAGTTAAATAACGAGTTACAAGCTATTTCTAAAACACCGTTACTTATTGGCATGGATGCCGAGTGGGGGTTGTGTATGCGATTGGACTCTACTTATGCTTTCCCATGGAATATGACTATGGGAGCAATAAGCGATAATAAATTAATAGAGAAAGCTGGAAAACATATTGGGGAACACTGTAAACGAATAGGTGTTCATTTTAATTTTGCTCCGGTAGTTGATATCAATACCAATCCTGAAAATCCTATAATAGGAAACCGTTCCTTTGGAGAAAGTAGAGATAACGTTACGGCAAAAGCATTAGCTTTTATGAAAGGCATGCAAGGGGCTGGAGTTCTTGCCAATGCCAAGCACTTTCCGGGACATGGTGATACAAGTCAAGATTCCCATAAAACCTTACCCACAATCACGTTTGATGAAAAACGTATTGATTCTGTTGAATTATATCCATATAGACAGCTTATAAGAGCGGGGCTTTCTAGTGTTATGGTCGCACACTTAAATGTACCGAGTTTAGAAAGCAAACCAGGTTATCCTTCTTCTTTGTCGAAAAATATAGTAACCAATATTTTAAAGGAAACCCTAGGTTTTAAAGGATTAATTTTTACAGATGCCTTAACCATGAAGGGTGCAGCCGACTTCGATTTAACCGGAGACATAGATGTTGCAGCCTTTAAAGCAGGAAATGATGTTATGTTAATGTCTGAAGATCCAGAAATAGGCATACTAAAAATTGTTAGAGCTTATAATGATGGCGAAATAACCGAGGCTAGGTTGGCGCATTCAGTAAAAAAGATTCTTCAAGCTAAATACAAGGTAGGTCTAAATACATATTCTCCTATCGGTCTGTATAATCTAAAGGACGATTTGAATAGGTTAGAAGATGATATCTTGTACGAAGAACTTATTGAAAACGCCATAACGGTTGTCGAAAACAAAGCAAATTTATTGCCGGTTAGACATTTAGAAACCAAAAAGATAGCTTATGTTCAAATGGGAGACGATTCTGGTGCTGTGTTTTTTGATGAATTGAAAAAATATACAAAGATTCATCACGTTAAAGCAGAAACACTAGAAGCACTAAAGGGTAAGTTGCAGGCCTATAACACGGTTGTGATAGGTTTTCATAAATCGAATGCCAACCCTTGGAAATCCTATAAGTTTACAGAAGAAGAACTAATTTGGTTAGAAGACATCGCTACGAGTCACGATGTTATTTTAAATATTTTTACAAGACCATACGCCTTAATAGATGTAAAGCATACTGAAAATATAGAAAGTATTATTGTTAGTTATCAAAACAGTGATATTGCACAACAAAAGTCGGCTCAAATGATTTTCGGGGCTCTAGAAGCCAAGGGAAGTTTGCCTGTTTCTGCAGGCGATAGTTTTAAACTAGGAGATGGTATACAACTCAATAGTTTAAAACGTTTAGGATACACCGTTCCAGAGCGTGTAGGCATGAGTACCATAAAACTTAAAAAAGTAGATTCTATTGCCAATTATGCCGTGAAATCTAAAATGACACCAGGTATTCAATTGTTAATCGCTAGAAGGGGAAAGGTTATTTACAATAAAAACTACGGCAAGCATACTTATGAAGGCAAAGAAAAAGTGAGTTTCGATGATATTTACGATTTGGCTTCTTTAACAAAAATATTGGCGACCTTGCCGCTTTTGATGGAGATGGAAGAACAAGGCCTCATCTCTTTAGATAGTAAACTTTCTGATATTATTCCAGAATATAAAGATTCTAATAAAGCAGATATAACCATACGCAGTATGTTGTCGCATTATGCAAGGTTAAGACCTTGGGAGCCTTTTTACTATCATACATTAGATACGGTAACTAAAAAGCCAAGTGAAAAATATTATAGACGAACTAAAAGTGAACAGTTTAATATCGCCGTAACCAAAAATTTATTTTTGAGGTCTGATTATCAAGATTCTATTCAAAAAATAATACGAGAATCTGAATTGCTCGATAATCTAAGATATAGATACAGTGATTTTCCGTATTATATCTTAAAGAAATTTATTGAAACCCATTACGACAAAGGATTAGAAGCATTAGTTCAAGAACATTTTTATAAATCCTTAGGAGCTAATTATACGTTGTATAATCCGTATTATAAAATTAGCAACAAAAAGATAGTGCCCACTGAGATTGATGATTATTACAGGCATCAAAAAGTACATGGCTTTGTTCACGATATGGGAGCTGCCATGCAAAACGGCGTAGGAGGCCATGCAGGGGTGTTTAGTAATGCCAATGATGTCGCTAAAATAATGCAAATGTTCCTTCAAAAAGGTTATTATGGAGGTAAGCGCTATTTTAAGCCAGAGACAATGGAGAAGTTTAATACTTGTTATTATTGTGAGAAAGACAATAGAAGAGGTGTTGGTTTCGATAAACCTCAATTAGAAGATGAAGGACCAACATGTGGTTGTGTTTCCATGACAAGTTTCGGGCATTCAGGATTTACAGGAACTTACGCCTGGGCAGACCCAGAAGAAGAAATAGTATATGTGTTTTTGGCAAATAGAACGTATCCTCAAGCAGGAAAGAACCTATTGCTAAGAGAAAATATAAGAACTGAAATACAGCGCTTTATCTATGAAGCTATAGAGGAATAAAGCACTTAAAACTTAATATATGAATATTGGTATTGTATGTTATCCCACGTTTGGGGGAAGTGGTGTGGTAGCTACCGAGTTAGGTCTAGAGTTATCTAAACGTGGTCATGAAATACATTTTATTACCTATCGTCAACCCGTTAGGTTAGAGCTCATTAGTAATAATGTGCACTATCACGAGGTTAATGTGCCAGAATACCCATTATTTCATTATCAGCCATATGAATTAGCGTTGTCCAGTAAGTTGGTTGATATGGTAAAGTTGCATAATATTGAAATTCTTCATGTACATTACGCAATACCTCATGCTTATGCCGCTTACACGGCTAAACAAATGCTTAAAGAAGAAGGGATTCATGTCCCTATTGTTACTACACTTCACGGAACCGATATTACACTTGTTGGAAGTCATCCATTTTATAAACCCGCTGTTACATTTAGTATTAATAAATCTGATGCGGTTACCGCGGTGTCTCAAAATCTAAAGGACGATACATTACGATTGTTTAATATTGAAAACGATATCAATGTAGTCCCTAACTTTATAGATTTAGATAAATACAACCATAGTTTTACAGATTGCCAAAGGGGTATGATGGCAAACGAGCAAGAACGCATCATCACGCATATTAGTAATTTAAGGCCTGTCAAACGCGTTCAAGATGTTATTAGTGTGTTCTATAACATTCAAAAGGAAATGCCGGCTAAGCTTATGTTTATTGGGGAAGGTCCCGATAAAGAGGCTGTTGAAAGACAGTGTGCTGAACTAGGCATTACAGATAAAGTGATTTTCTTCGGAAGGAGTAACGAAATAGACAAGATTCTTTGTTTCAGTGACTTGTTTTTACTACCATCAGAAACAGAAAGTTTTGGTTTGGCTGCTTTAGAGGCAATGGCTTCTAGAGTTCCTGTGATTTCTAGTAACACAGGAGGTATTCCTGAAGTTAATATTCACGGTTTCTCAGGATTTCTAAGTGATGTTGGTGACATTGAGGATATGACGAAAAATGCACTTCATATTTTAAGTGATGATGAAACACTGAAACAATTTAAACAAAACGCACGTACCCAATCCCTAAAATTTGATATACATGCTATTGTTCCCCAATACGAGGCCATTTACGAAGATACGCTAACGAAGTGCTTGGTACTTTAATCTAAAAGAGCTTCCATTATGCTTGATGGGAGTAACGTGACATTACAGAGAAATTATATATAAGATTTTAAAAAAAACTTGAAAAATGATTGAAGAAAAACAGGAAACTAGTGTTCTAAAGTCCATTTCAAACAATTTAATGGTTCAAAATGTAGATGAGACTCTTAATTTTTACACTGGTATAGGGTTTAATATCGTGTATAAATCTGCCAAAAATGGTGTTGCCTACTGGGCGTATATCAAGAAGGACAATGTTGAGTTATTCTTTCAAAGTAAAGAATCACTGACTAAAGAGTTTCCAGAGTTACAAAGCTATAGCAATGGGGGAGCATTAACATTATGGTTTCAAGTAGATAATATTTCTAAATGGTATGAAGAGGTTAAAGATAAGACTGATGTGATTAGACCTTTTGGAATTACTGACTATAATGGAGCAAAAGAGTTTGTAATAAAAGATATTAATGGGTTTATACTTCATTTTTCAGATTTTGACTTAAAAGGAGAAATAAACAAGAGCGAGATGTAATCAAAAGATTAAAGGGCTGTTACGATAAAGAGATATTAAAAATATTTTTAACTTTTGGTCTACAGTATTTAGTGTTGGGTTTAGAAAATTTACATCTAAACATGCTGGTCAACCAAAATAGCATTGCCATCGGGGTCTAGTACTACAAAACTTGCAGGGCCTTTTGTAGATTCATCAGCTTCACTTTGCAGGGTAACATTATTAGTTTTTAAATGTTTCTGAATCGTTCTAACATCATCAAACTGTTCTAAAGTATTAGCGTTTTCGTCCCAACCGGGATTAAAAGTTAGGATATTGTTTTCGAACATGCCTTGAAAAAGTCCGATAATGGTACTTTCATTTTTCAAGATGAGATAATTTTGTTCAATATTCCCAGCAAATACCGTAAACCCTAAGGTTTCATAAAATGCTTTGGATTTATGGATATCCTTTACGGCAAGACTAACAGAAAAAGCGCCTAGTTTCATGTTACGAGTTTTTCTAAAGATACAAATTATATACCTAGCATAGGAAGGTGCTTTACTTTGTGGTAGTTTAAAGTAGCTTTAATACATTGTTTAAGAGCTTCTTCATTTATGGAATCTCCTAGTTTAAAAACTATAGCCCGTTTGCCATCAAATGAAAATGTATCTCTAAATACTAACCTAAATGTAGTTACCAGTCTGCTTGTGCATTGAAAATACATGGCATATTGATTGGGAGATTTTGAACTCCAATGTATTCTTAAGGTACTCCCATGCTTAGCAATATAGCTTGGTTCTCCCCATTTTAGAGTTTCTTCTAGTTGTGTTATTTCTTCCATTTCGTTTGCTGTCTCGAGGATTAAATCTCTAAGAAACAACATCTGGGTTTTTACCGAATTGGGATAATTCTCAAAAATATGTTCAACTTTCGGATTGGAGATTAATTTCAAAACAAGTGGTATTTATATTAGTGAAATTACTGCGAGTAATATGAAAATGGAGTATCCAATTATTGAGATAATATATTTGTAATCTTTCTTTTCTTTTTTGATGACACATAAAACCGTAAGCGCGATTCTAGAGATTAGTAAAATGTTGGTCAATCCCATTAAAATGACCATGATGATACTATTGTAATCCGTAGGTTTTTCAATGCCTTCAGCTTCTATTAAAAGAGTTGAGGTGTTTGCTATCATGTAACCAACAAGTATATTGAGAACAACAAGGTATATCAAAAATCTAAAAGACCACGTTCTATAGTTAGTCATTTATTCAGGTTTGTAAATCCATTTACGTGAACTCGTACTATCGGCGGTTGGGAAATCCTTTGGGATGTCTTGAGTTACGTTTCCGGTAGCAGCCCATTCTGCGCCCCGTTGGAAAGTAGTAATGAAACCAGAACATTCAAAAGAGTAATCCATATGCCCAAGCGTAGAATGGAAAATTCTACCATTACCATAGTTTATGGTTAAAAGCATGGGTTCGTGTCGGCCTGTTCGTTTGGTGTCTTCATTAGCATCGGAATAAGCCGTGGCAAGTATAGTCATATTTTTTGCAGGCCCTCTCATACGCTCATAAAGCTCATCTTTAGCATGGAGCCATTCCTCTGGAAGCCCTTTCATGATTGGATGGTCTTTTTCTCTTGTTTTTATTAAGAAGTTTTGCTGTTTGCCATGAGAACCACATATACCTTTAGACTCGTCGAATTCTACTTCATTTTTATCATTATAATACACATAAGGCCCCGAGGTGTGGTCTCTGCCTCCCCAGGCGCCTAGGCCTATCATTTTATTAAACTCAAGCCAATTGCCCCACGGATTATTGGCAGCATGAACAGTAACCAAACCGCCCCCGTTTTTCATGTAGTTTTCAAAATTTACCTTAGTGCTTTCAGACCAATCGGATGACTTCCAACCAAAATTAGAGATAACCACATCGTAATTGTTAAAGTTGGGACTAAAATTTGGGTCCATTTTTGGAGTGTCTACAACCTGTCTTTCTTTACCATCATTTAACGGATATAGTGATATAAGTTCTTTAATATCTGTAATGCCTTCAACTTCATTGTGATGAGGGCCAATCCAATTAAAATTAGTTCGGTTTATATCTACTTCAAAAAGCCCAGTTTGTTCTAGGTAGTCTTTCATCATAAAAGTGCTCTTCGGCCATATACCATGACTGTTTTCCCCATCTATGATAAGCGCTTTTAATTTTGGTTTTGCTTCAGGTTTTACCGATTTCGTTTTAGCCTTACAGCCAACAAGTAAAAGTGTGAGCAATAAAAAGTAATATGCGAGTTTACAGTGCATCTTTAATCTCTTATAAAGTTTATTCCCGAAAGATAAAGAATATAAAGAAAGCTATAGTTCGAAATTTTTCGAGTAGTTATTTTATACAAGAAACTCATCTTGATTTTGGTTAAAACTAAAAGTCAAGATGAGTTCAATAAAAAAAGCGCCGTTTTGGCGCTTTAATATGTTTTAGAACTGATAACGAATACCCAGTGCGATATCGAAATCTAGCCCATCGGTAAAATCACCAAAGCCCAGAGTTGGTCTAAAATCAAGCGAAAGAATAAGTGGTATTTCGAAATCATACTCAATACCTATATCTCCGGCAACAAATATTTCGGTTTCATTTGTGTTGGCAAGGTTGTTTTTTCCATCGAATGCTGCTATACCACCACCGGCACCGGCAAACCAATTAAATCCTCCGTCGAGAGGGTAGACCCATTGGTATAACCCGGTTAGTTGAAAGGCGTTAAAGTCGTTGGCGTTTCTCCATCCTAAATCTGCCTCTAACCTGTTGTTTTCTCCCAATGCTCTTTGATAAGATAATTCGGCACCCAAACCATTACTATCTCCTAATCTTAAACCAATTGCATTGTCGGCTATGTTTTGAGCATTCATGGTTAGGGCAAAACCAAAAAACACCATTACTAATAAAGAAAGTTTTTTCATAAGATTAATTTTTGTTGTTAACGTTGGACACTATTTAATAAATACGTCATAAATGATAATTCAGATGTATAACAAAAATAACGCCAAAAGCGCTATAATATTTATACTTGTATCAAGAATATTTGTTGTTTAGTGTAACTGATTTGATAATCAGTGGTTTGTTGAAATAAGAGGTGTTATTTTTTTTCGTGCTTCTCAACAATGGTAATGGCGGCAATAAGATCTTTTACTTCTAAATCTTCCATGGTATCGTCTATGTAAAACGGAGCTAGCTTATCTTTGTTGTAGTTGTATATTTTCCAACGTCTAAACTGATATTCTAAGGCTGTAAAGTTTTCAACCCAGTCTCCAGAATTTAAATACATGGTACTACCATGTTTATTCTCTTTGTACTCCATTTTGGGTTGGTGTATGTGTCCGCATACCACATAGTCATAACCGTTTTCGATGGCTAAATCGGAAATTACGGTTTCGTAATCATTGATGAATTTAACTGCTTTTTTTACGCTATTCTTAATTTTTTTAGAGAGTGAGTAGCGTTCTTTTCCTCGCTTTTCAAGGAACCAATTAACAAAACGATTCAGTAAAATTAATATGTCGTACCCGTAACCTCCAAGCTTAGCAAGCCATTTGGCTTGTTGTATGGATACGTCGAAAACATCGCCATGAAAGAACCAACCTTTTTTCCCATCAAGATCAAGAACAAGTTTGTCCTTTATTGCGATATTGCCAATAGCTGTACCGCTAAACTTCCTAAGCATTTCGTCATGATTGCCTGTTATGTAGTGTATTTCTACACCGTCGGCAGCCATATCCATAATCTTTTTGATGACTTTTAAGTGCGACTTCGGAAAATACCGTTTACTAAACTGCCAAATATCAATAATATCACCATTCAAAATTAATTTTTTGGGTTCTATACTATTTAAATAGGTTAGTAAATGTTTGGCATGGCAACCGTAGGTGCCTAAATGCACATCAGATATTACGGCAACTTCTATTTTTCTTTTAATCTTCAATGTTAGGGTACAACAAGGTTTATGCAAATAACCACTTTTACTATTATGTAAACATTATCTTATAATTATCTGTATATGAGAATATTGTTAAGCAAACGTTATGTGGAAGGTGATGGATACGGCCTGTTTGGTATGATTTCAGCGGTTTAATTTTCGTATATGTGATAATAGAATTATTTTAGCGCAAAACTTTAGACATGGCAGGAAATTCCTTTGGAAAACTATTTAATTTAACGACTTACGGAGAATCTCATGGTCCAGCTTTAGGTGGCGTAATAGATGGGTGCCCTTCTGGTGTGGAACTGGATTTAGAAGCCATACAACATGAGTTAAATAGGCGTAAACCAGGGCAGTCTGCCATTGTAACACAACGTAAGGAACCTGATACTGTTAAATTTCACTCTGGTATTTTTGAAGGGAAGACTACGGGTACACCAATAGGTTTTGTCATTGAAAACACCAACCAAAAGTCTCACGATTATACGCATATTAAGGATAGCTACAGGCCAAGTCATGCCGATTATGTGTACGATAAAAAATATGGTTTTAGGGATTATCGTGGTGGCGGACGCAGTTCTGCACGCGAAACCTCATGTAGAGTAGTCGCTGGTGCGATTGCTAAACAGCTTTTAAAAGATATTGAGATTACAGCCTATGTATCTAGTGTGGGCACCATGAAGTTAGATAAACCTTATACTGAACTGGATTTATCTAAAGCCGAAGAAAATATTGTACGTTGTCCAGATATGTATATGGCTTCTCAAATGGAAAGCTATATCAAGGACGTAAGAAGTAAAGGCGATACTGTTGGGGGTGTTGTAAGTTGTGTTATAAAAAATGTTCCTGTTGGACTAGGAGAACCTGTTTTCGATAAATTACATGCCGAACTAGGGAAAGCCATGCTTTCTATAAATGCTGTAAAAGGGTTTGAATACGGGAGCGGTTTTCATGGTAGTACCATGTATGGTAGCGACCACAACGATGCTTTTAATAACGACGGTTCTACAAAGACCAATTATTCAGGCGGAATTCAAGGCGGTATAAGCAACGGTATGGATATTTACTTTAACGTGGCTTTTAAACCGGTTGCTACGCTTATTCAAAAGTATGAAACCATAGATAAAGAAGGGAATACTGTTGAAATGCAAGGTAAAGGGCGTCATGACCCTTGTGTTGTGCCAAGAGCTGTACCTATTGTAGAAGCCATGGCAGCATTGGTTTTAGCAGATTTTCACTTAATCAATAAGATATATTCTTAGGAGCTGTTTCCCGCTTTCAGTAGTTGCTTTCCGATGTAGTATCGGAGGAGCTCCAACAAATACTTCAATCGGGGCTAGGGTTAAGGGCTAACATGGAGGTTACCTATTTAATGATTATATTTAACATTAGTTCGCTATAAATCCTTATTAGAGAATAACCAAAACTTTAATAATACAAGAGCTTGTCACCTTGAACATCACTGAAATGAAATATATTTTCATTGAAAGTACCGTGCGAAGCTAGTCGAAAGGCATACAAATAGCGTTTTTTAACTAGGTTTCGACTACGCTCAACCTGACAACAGGATATAACTTGTTATTTTCAATTAAATAAAAGCAAAATTATAACGAACTCACGTTATTTAGGTAATTGAATTATCATGCTATATTACTGGTTGCATCTTGCGTTTATATTTCTAGGTTCCAAGTTTTTTTGGAAACAGGTCGATTTAGCGACCAATCTTACCAGAAGCCGTCGTGTAAGTATTCTAGATTGCGAGGCCTTTCGGTTTATGGCAAACTCCAAGTATTTCTATTACATGGATTTGATTAGGTTCGAAATTATGTTCCGAACCAATTTATACAAGCATACTGTAAACAAAGGAAAATTTCCTGTACTTGGTGGCCAAAAAATAATTTATAAAAAACCTCTAAAACGTTGGACTAAATTTAACATCACCCTAATACTAGAAGGTTGGGATGACCATTGGGTGTATCATCGGCAGGTTTTTACGAGAAATAACGAAATTTACGCTATAGGGTTTACCAAAGTTGGTTTTTGGTATAAACATAAAATTCAAGACATCCGGCCGATTATTTTGGAAAGTGGTATGACTAAAACAGAAATGCCTGCATCAAAAGAGATTTTGGACTTTTTTAGTAACGATTATAATATTTTAAAAGGTGAAAAACAATGATTGATAAACCTTTAGTTTCCGTACAATGGCTTAACGAACATCTATATAATCCAAATCTTGTTGTGTTAGATGGTACAATCAACAAGACTTTTGATACTAATCTACAGCAGATTCCTAAAGCACGCTTTTTTGATATAAAACTTAAGTTTAGTGATATCTCGGGCGAATTTCCAAGTACATTCCCCAGTAAAGAACAATTTCAGGAGGAAGCCAGAAAATTAGGTATTAATAAAAACAGCACTATTGTGGTATATGACGATAAAGGTATTTATTCCTGTGCCCGGGTTTGGTGGCTATTTAGAGCTTTTGGTCACTTTAACGTGGCCGTTTTAGATGGTGGTTTTCCTAAGTGGATAAAATCAGGTTATCCTACAGAAACCATGAGTGAGTTTAAAGGAGAAACAGGTGATTTTGAAGCAAAGCTTCAACAAGGATACATGATGTTTTTTGAGGACGTACAAAAAGCCTCGGCTAGCAACTCTCATATTATTGTTGATGCGCGCTCCAGCGGACGGTTTAATGGCGAAGTTCCAGAACCCCGCGCGGGGTTGCGTAGTGGAACTATTCCGAATTCGGTGAATTTACCTTTTACCGATTTACTCATGGATGGCGTGTTTAAATCGGAAGACGATGTGAAAACCTTGTTTGGCAAAGTCATCGAAACCAAAGACACACCTACTATTTTTTCCTGTGGCTCTGGCATTACGGCCTGTGTTTTGGCGTTAGGAGCCGAAATGTCTGGATATGATAATCTATCGGTTTATGATGGGTCTTGGACGGAGTGGGGAACTTTAAATTCAGGGCGTTTGGAACATCCCAGTAAATGGACAAAAGAACAATTGCTAGCTTATATACTTATTTACGTTTCCAATTTAGATTTAAATGAATCTTGGAACGAACGAGAATACATATGGCGTAGAGTTGAAAAGTGTGTATACCAGCAAATGCACGAGCAATTTGAAAAAGATAACGATTATCAAAGCATTCAAAACATTATTGAAGCTGTAAAAGCCCATGACTATTATAGAAATGATTTGGCCGATTTATTCGCAGACATTAAACTAATGGCATTTGCAGACGGCAACTTACACCAAATGGAACAAATGGTTTATAATTGTTTACGAAATATTTTGAAGGTGAGGTAGGTTTTGATTACGTTTATCGGTTTAATAGATATAAATCCGTTTCAATGATTTATATCAAATGATAAACGAAGTTAAAATTTTAAAAATAAAAAGTCAATATTTACAACGTGTATTGAAAGAAAAGTTATCAACATGAATTACTCCAAAAACTTACGCTTCAATTCTGGAGTGGGAATCATACAAGCCTCTTTTTTGCCATACCATTTGTAACGGTTTCTAGCAATGAAGTCATATACCCAATTGCGTAAAACGGTTGGGATAATGAAAAAGATAACAGCTAAATTTCTAGGGAAACCTAAGTGTTTAGCAATTTGTAACGCTGCAGTAGATTTGTAAGTGATACCTTGTTCTGGAGTGTATAGCAGAATGGAGTCTATGGTGTTGGTGTCAATATTGTAATGCTTGATGATGTTTTGTCCTATGTCGCTTTGCAGTGGTGCAAACAAAAAAAGGTCTTTCTTATCGTGCTTAATAACATATTGCACAGAACTGTTGCAAAGGTTGCAAACACCATCGAATAGAATAAGTTTTTTGTTTTTTGGTATATCTATCATAACAATGCGTCATTGCGAGGAAGTATGACGTGGCAATCTATAATTACAATTTATTATACAGATTCTCGCGCTTTTTTCAAAAGCTCAGAATGACGTTGTAAAGGTACGGTTTTGTAATCTAATTTTTAGCTTCCACCAACTCCAGCTGGTCAATACTCACATTAGTGGTAAACATACCATAATTTACAACGGCTTTATTTTTTTCAATTTTGTCAATGGTACCAACAGAGCGTCCATCTTCCATTCTAACGCGGTCACCCACTTTTAAAATAGGTTTTGGTTTAGGAGGTTGTTTCGCCTTTTCTTCTTTTTCAGCTTTTTTCTTTTTTCTTATGACTGCTACTTTCTTTTCAACTTCTTGTTTTACCTGTTTTTCTTTAGCTTTTTCTACTTTTTTCTGTTTTGCCGAAATACGTTTACGTTTAGAGTTTTCAATCTGAACTACTTTAAAGAGTTCAGACATTAACTCCCGTTTCTGCTTATTGTTAAAGTATTTTTCGGCTAAATCGTTAACCTTTTGGCCCAAATAAATCAAGCGTTGATTGCTATCGTATAATTCTTGATAGCTTTCCAGTTTCTTTTGAACTCGGGCATTTATTTCTTCAAGCTTTTCGGCTTCTTCGCTCTTTTTCCTTTCGTTTTGTTTTAAGGATTGCCCTGTTTTTTCCAATCTAGAGCGTTCTTTTTGTAATTTGGCTATAGTGGCATCAAATCTTACCTTACTGCGTTCTATCTTCTTCTTAGCTCTATTTATTAAGCTGTAAGGAATACCGTTTTTTTGAGCTACTTCAAAAGTAAAGGAGCTTCCTGCTTGCCCCACAACCAGTTTAAACATGGGTTCAAGAGTTCGTTCATTAAACAGCATGTTGGCATTTATCATAAAAGGTAACTCCGTGGCCAAGATTTTTAAATTAGAGTAGTGGGTGGTTATAATTCCAAATGCTTCGCGGTGGTAAAACTCTTCTAAGAAAGTTTCTGCTAATGCACCTCCAAGTTCTGGGTCACTACCGGTACCAAATTCATCAATTAAGAACAGGGAGTTTTTGTTGCACTTCTTAAGGAAATAATTCATTTGCTTAAGCCTGTAACTATATGTGCTTAAATGGTTTTCAATAGATTGGTTGTCTCCAATATCACTTAGAATCCTATCGAAAATACGGGCTTTACTGCGTTCATGAACAGGAATAAGCATGCCGCATTGTAACATAACTTGTAACAGACCAATGGTTTTTAGGGTAATACTTTTTCCTCCGGCATTTGGTCCAGAAATTACAATAATTCTGCTTTCTTGGTTTAAGGTAATGGTCTGCGGAAATGTTTTTTCGTTCTTTTGGAGATTGGTTAAATAGAGTAATGGATGAAAGGCGTCACGCAAAAACATGCTACGTTCTTCTGTAATTTCAGGAAGAATGGCGTTCATAGAGCGTGCATATTTCGCTTTTGCGGCAATAACATCCATGTTAATTAACAGCTCTTGAGAATCTTTTAATAATGGTGTAAACGGACGGATAAAATTAGTAACGTCTTTTAAAATACGTATGATTTCTTCCTTTTCTTCATACTCTAAATTTTGAAGTTCCCTGGTGTGCTGTAATGCGGTTTCGGGTTCAATGTAAACGATACTTCCTGTTTTACTGCTTCCCATAATAGATCCACGTACTTTCTTTCTGTACATGGCTTTTACGGCCAATACACGGCGGTTTTCAACTACAGATTCCCTGATATCGTCTAAAAGGTCCTGACCATGGTAAAGGTTTAGAGCAGTTGCGAAACTCTGATTTATTTTGCCTTTAACGGTATTTATAGATTGTCTTAATTGATAAAGCAACGCCGAGGCATCGTTCTTAATATCTCCAAAGCGGTCAACAATACTATCTATTTTTTGAATAACATCTTTGTTAACTTCAATGTTAGAGGCAAACTCATTTAATTGCGGATAGTACGCTTTAAACTTTTCTAGGAAAAGTACAATTTCATTAGTGGTTGAAGATATTGAAGTTATTTTTTTTAAACTGTAAACCTCTAAGTATGTGTTTTCTATGTTTAATAACTTCAATTCTTTGTTTATGGTTTCAAATCGGTGTCCGGGGATACGATTCTCGTTGTCAAAAGAGGAGAGATATTCGTTAGTTAGCGCTAATGCATTTAAAATATCCTGCTTGTTTTTATAAGGCGTGATAAGTAGTGCTCTTTCGTTGCCCAGCGGTGTAATACAATGTTCGCTAACCTGCTCAACCACGGTTGGAAATTCTAAATCCTCTAATGTTTTTTGATGAATGTTTATCATTCTAGATTTTGATAAGGATAGCAAATTTAAACAATCTACAGAGATCTGTACGGTGTTGTGTTGCTCTTAAAAAATGTTAATTAACAAAGCGCCTCTATTCTTTAACAAAATTCTAACGTCTCCTCTTTGGTTTCTGGCTAAATTGCAATAAAAAACTACGGACTAGAACATTAATCAAACTACAAACAGTTAAGTGAAGCCCAATCATTACTATGGTTGGGTTTTAACTTATATAGTTCCAGATGTTTTTAAATTTTGAAAGCGCCGTGTAAGTAGAAAGAATGTTTTCATTTTCTTTTTTAGTCAACCTTGGGTCGTCGCTTAAGGTTTTTTTGGCGTAATACCTGGCTTTTTGCAATATGTCCTTGTCTTTTACAATGTCCGCAATCCTAAGGTTTAAAACACCGCTCTGTTGAGTACCCATAACATCTCCTGGTCCGCGAAGTTTTAAGTCTACTTCTGCAATTTCAAATCCGTCGTTAGTTTTTACCATAGTTTCTAGCCTAGTCTTGCTGTCATTGCTCAGTTTGTAGCTGGTCATTAAAATGCAGTAGCTTTGTTCGGCGCCGCGCCCTACACGGCCTCGAAGCTGGTGTAGTTGCGACAAGCCAAAGCGTTCGGCGCTTTCTATAATCATAACCGAGGCATTAGGCACATTAACGCCAACCTCAATTACGGTGGTGGCTACCATAATTTGTGTTTCCCCTTTTGCAAAACGTTGCATTTCATAATCTTTGTCCGTGGGTTTCATTTTGCCATGCACAATAGAGATTTGATACTCTGGTAAAGGAAAATCTCTCGATATACTTTCGTAGCCATCCATTAAATCCTTGTAGTCCATTTTCTCGCTTTCTTGTATCAGCGGATATACGATGTAGATTTGCCTCCCTTTTTTTATTTCGTCTCTAATGAATTTAAATACCTGAAGTCGATTTTTATCATAGCGGTGCACGGTTTTTATGGCTTGTCTTCCTGGTGGTAATTCGTCGATTACAGAAATATCCAAATCACCATAAACAGACATGGCCAAGGTGCGCGGAATAGGAGTGGCGGTCATGACTAGAATGTGAGGGGGGACGGAAGCCCCACCAACCTCCCCGGAGGGGAGGCTTTCTAAGGATTTCGTAATATAACTCAAAACGTTATCTATATCTCCTATGACTTGTTCATTTGTAAAGCGAATAACCTTAAAACCTATCTCATTTAAAATTCTGGTACGAAGTTCATCAGCGTCCTTTTGTTCTATCGTGGTGTGGTAGCCGCCATCTACTTCAATTACTAAATTCTTTTCGATACTAACAAAATCTACTATGAATTCATCGATAATATGTTGTCGTCTGAATTTATGGTCAAGTTTTTTGTTTCTCAAACATTCCCATAAAATACGTTCTGCTTCTGTAGAGTGCTTTTTGTTTTCAATTTGTAATTCCTTGAGCAATTTATAAGCAGAAGGACGAGCAGTCATATATTTTTTGCGTACCGCTTGAGCTTCCTCCCCATGGGAGGATTGAGGAGGGCCTTTTCTCCACAATTTACTTCTTTGAGCAACACCGAAACGGTGTTGTTCGTCAATTATGGCTAAACCTAAATTTTTAAATTTCACCTTGTCTTCTAAAAGGGCATGGGTGCCGACAAGTATATTTAAATCACCATTTTCTAAACCATTATGGATTTCTTTTCTTTTTGAAGTTTTAGTTGACCCGGTTAATAATTCTATTCTGATATTCAATGAATTACACCATTCTAATAATCCGTTATAATGCTGGACTGACAAAATTTCAGTAGGAGCCATTAAACAGGCTTGAAAACCGTTGTCAAGAGCCATTAACATTGACATGAACGCTACTATGGTCTTCCCTGAGCCTACATCACCTTGTAAAAGTCGGTTCATCTGTGCATTACTGCCTAAGTCCAGTCTTATTTCTTTGAGAACACGCTTCTGTGCATTGGTTAAATTAAAAGGTAAATGTGCGTTGAAAAAGGTGTTAAAATAATCGCCTACTTTGCTAAAATTATGTCCCTTGATTTTAGATTTATGAATGAGGTTTTTCAGAATTAATTGCAATTGAATAAAAAATAATTCTTCGAATTTTAATCGTGATTGAGATTTAGAAAGTAGTTCTTGACTTTTGGGAAAGTGAATATTTAAGAGTGCATCACTTTTTGAAATGAGATTCAATTCAGAAATAATTATAGGAGATAATGTTTCCGTAAAACGTCCTTTGGTTTCTAAGAACAGCTGTTGCACTATTTTGCTGATGACTCTATTGTTAATGCCTTTATTGGTTAGTTTTTCTGTTGATGGGTAAATGGGTTGAATACCGGAACTTAACCCTTTTTTATGTGCTTCGGTAGTTTCAATGTCAGGGTGAGGCATACTAAACTTACCGTTAAACCAATTGGTCTTTCCAAAAACAACATAAGGTGTGTTTAGTTTTAAGCTTTCTCTAATCCACTTTTGACCTCTAAACCAAACCAATTCCATAGTTCCCGTATCATCTTGGAACGTGGCGACCAGACGTTTCCCTCGCTTTTGAGCAACTTCTTTAAAGCCTTTAATTACACCTACAACCTGAATTTCTGCATTACTTTGCTGAATTTGATTGATTTTGTAATACCGTGTTCGGTCAATATAACGGTTAGGAAAAAGGTTTAATAAATCTTGGTAAGTATGAATACCCAGCTCCTTTCTAAGTAAATCGGCTCTATTGGGGCCAACACCTTTAAGGTAGTCAATAGGAGTCTGTAAAAAAGCAGTATTCATGAAACTAAAATAATTCTTTTGAAATGAATTGCAAATGGCAATTTGGACTAAAGTTTGCTATATTCACCTTATGAAATTTAGACTATTCATTGTATTAATTCTTACGGTCAACTTTTGTTTTCCGCAACAAACGGAGTATGTGGATTTTAAGACAGCTAAGGTCAGTAAATTAATGGTTGATACTGCTTGTAAAGGGATTGGTGGTAATATGGTTTATGAGTTCGAAATTTTAAAAGATATTGATTCTATTTACTTAGATGCCAAAGGGTTTAGACATATTGAAGGCTTGCTTAATGAAAGAATTTATCATGATTACGATGGTAAACACTTTATTGTTAAACATAAATTCATAAAAGGAGAAAAGCATAAACTGCATATTGGTTGGTATACTCAACCAAAAAAAGCACTCTATTTCATTGAAAAGGATGAAGGTAACCAAGTCTGGACCCAAGGACAAGGGAAATATACCAGTAACTGGCTACCGAGTATCGATGATATGAACGATAAAATAGAATTCGATTTATCAATAACTTCGAAAAGAAACTATGAAGTAATCGCCAATGGCCACTTAACAAATAAGCAAATCAACGATTCCACAATCACTTGGCATTACGATATGCAAAAACCTATGTCCAGCTATTTGGTAGCCATGGCTATTGGGAATTATGATAAAAAGGTTGAATATTCTAAATCTGGAATTCCTCTTGAGATGTACTATTATCCCGAAGATTCCTTGAAATTTGAGCCTACTTACCGTTACACCAAACTAATATTCGATTTTTTAGAAGAAGAAATAGGAGTACCTTACCCATGGCAAAACTATAAAATGCTTCCTGTTAAGGACTTTTTGTATGCCGGTATGGAAAATACCAGTCTTAATATCTATTCCGATGCTTTTGTAGTAGATTCTACAGCTTTTGTAGATAGAAATTTTGTAAACATAAATGCCCACGAGCTAGCACACCAGTGGTTTGGGGATTTGGTAACCGAAGTTTCGGGGACTCACCATTGGCTCCAAGAGGGTTTCGCTACGTATTACGCTTTATTGGCCGAAAAAGAGGTCTTTGGAGAAGATTATTACTATTGGCAGCTGTATGAATACGCCCAAGAGCTTTTGGAACAGGACAAAGCGGGAAATAGCACCTCTTTGTTAAATCCTAAATCAAGTAGTACCACTTTTTATAAAAAAGGGGCTTGGGTATTGCATATGCTAAGAGAACAGGTCGGGGAGGAGCCCTTTAGGGAAGCCGTCAAAAATTATTTGTTGAAACATCAATTTAAAAATGTAGAGACCGATGACTTTATAAGTGAAGTGGAGAAGTCTAGTGGAGTAGATTTGAGTGAGTTTGTAGAAAAATGGCTTAAGTCTCCTAGTTTGGTTTATGATGACATGATAAGAGCGATTATTTCAAACAGAAAAATAGAGTTTTTAAATTCACTTGATGAGCTTAAAATAGAGATTGAAACAAGTGATATTGTATCGAATTCAGATGAATTAAAGCAAGTTCTACCTATTTTAAGAGCTCTAAGTATTCATTCTAGTTCGATAGATTATAAAAATGGCGAATTGTTGGAATTTCACAAAATAGCTTTTGCTTCAAAAGATATCAAAGTGCGACAAGCCATTGCTAAAAATATGCCTGATATTCCTCTGGAATTAAAAGCCGACTACGAATCCCTCTTAGATGATAAGTCCTATATAACTATTGAAACAGCTTTGGTTAATTTATGGATTAATTTTCCTGAGAATCAATCTAAGTATCTCGATAAAACAAAGAACATCACAGGTCTAAATAATAAAAACATCAGAATACCATGGTTGGCGTTGGCATTGTTAACTAAAGACTACGAACTGGAAAACAAGAAACAGTATTATAATGAACTGATGGATTATACAAGCCCAAGATACGCCTCGGATATTCGTGAGAATGCATTCTTTTATTTGCATCAAATCAAGGCTTGTAACGATGTTTGTAAAGAAAATTTAAAACAAGCTACAACACATCATAACTGGCGCTTTAAAAAGTTTGCCAAAGGGCTGCTCAAAAGCATGAAGTAAATTTGATGATTTTTTTAGTGTTCAAGGAGATTGCCACAGTCGAGCCTCCTTCGCGATGACAAAACAGCTGCTTACTGCCCACTGAACACTGCCTACTGAATACTGCCTACTGAGCACTACTTCCTACGCTCCAGTCTTGCCGGATTTCTACAAATTAAACAACCAGATAAATAAGTGATGGATATTTCGTAAACACCGTCGGTCCTGCCAATATTAGAGGTGTTAAAGTCATAAGAAAATCCAAAGCGTAACTGTTCAAGTTCTAATCCTGCAAAAGCGTTTATGGAAGTTAGCAAGTGACTGTTATTACTATTTTTGGCAGGATTGGTAACCGCTGTTGCACCGAGGAAAAGTTTTTCCAGCTTAATCATAGAGGTTATATCCAGCCTATTAAACTCTCCCTGTTGCATGTAATTGGCCGATATCATGATATCATTATAATCAAAATAGGGGAATTTATAAGCCGCATGAATAGAATAAAAAATATCTAATGGTAAATTGTTGTTTTCAACAAAAGAAATATTTGGTCTGTTTAAGTGTTTAATAGAAGCTCCCAACCATAAATCTGTATTCCTGCTTGTATTTTTTTTGTCGAAAACAAAACCAACAGCAAAATCGAAAAAAGAAACGTTTCTGTTGGCGTTCATAGCAAAAACATCAGATGAGCTGGGGTTTATACTTTCAGATGCAATGTTTATTTGGTCCGATAGTACTAGATTACTAAAATTAAAAGATTTGGTGCCAAAACCAACTTCAATAGCTGGTCTAAAATACCATTCATTAGCTAGCCTCACATGGTAAGCGTAATTCACATTACCTTGTAGGTGGTTGTATTTTGTACTGTTTTCGTGTTGGTTCAATATGCTTATACCCAATCCGCCAATACGTTCCACCCAAGTATTAAAAAACACGTAATCTGTATCCACGCGCAACCCTAAATTGGGCCATTGGGTTCTGTGGATTAAACCAAAGTAAGAGGCATTTTCAAAACCTGAAAACCCAGGATTCAAGGTTTCAGGAACTTGGTAATACTGACTAAATATTGGATCTTGAGCTTTGGCTTGAATAAAAAATAGACTGACAAATATTGCTGAAAAATATAATTTCACCTTCATTATTTTATTTAATTAGAACAAAAGCTCCTTTAGACGTTATTGTTTTTCCGTATAGCGTTACCCCAGAGAATGTAAAGTAATAGTTTCCGTTTTCGGCATCAGAGTCGTTTATTGTACCGTCCCAACCTGTAAGGCTTTCTCCTTCTTCAGAAAATACCATGCTGCCCCAAGTGTCGTATATTGCAAATTTCATTTGGCTCAATCCGATTTGAGATGGCAAGAAAAAATCATTTATAATGTCACTATTGGGTGTAAAGGCGTTTGGCGTTATTAAACTATATCCTTTTTGCACTATAAGTGTTACTGTTTGTGTGTAAACACAGTTAAAAGGATAAACTACGGTTTGGGTAACTTCATAGCTTCCTGTAGTTTTATAGATGTGGGAGGGGTTTTCTTCGTTAGAAATAGCGCCATCTCCAAAGTCCCAAGAAACGCCTATGTAATCTCCAGTAGCAGTATTTGTGAACTGGATAGCGTCTTCTATGGAATAAAACCCGTAACCCGAAAATGCATTGGAAGTGATATCGAAACCAGGGTCTCCTAACTCAGGAATTTCAACATTATAGGAGAAAGAATTGGTGCAGCCTAGACTGTCCGTTACCTCTACAATGACCAATCCGTTAACATTAGTTTCCATTATTTCTCCATTAACACCACTTACTGTTCCGCTAGACCAACTTATTTGATAGGGTGGGACGCCTCCGCTAGGTCTTGCAATAAAGGACTGTTCAATGGTTTTAGATACACAGTCATGGTCTGTAATGACTTCTACATCTGAGGCTAAAGGTTCAAAGCGATTGATGGTGAAACTTTCGGAGATTTCACAATCGTTGGCATCTATAACGGTTACTGTGTAATCTCCGGGAGGTATATTGTTTAAGTCCTCTGTCGTGGTTCCGTTAGACCAAGAATAGGTAAGTGGTAATGTGCCGCCCGTTACAATAAGGTTGATGCTTCCAGTATTCGCATCGTCACAATCGAGCGCATCGATAGTCGTTCCAGATAGTTCTAATGGTGCGGGTTCGGTAATTACAAAAGTTTCTGTAATCACACAGGGTTTCCCGTCTGTTATGGTCACTGTATAAGTTCCCGGGCCTATATTATTACGTTCTACTCCTGCGGTTGGGTCGTCTGCCCAATTTAAATAAATAGGGGCAATTCCGCCTTCTAAATTAAGCACTATTCTTGCATCGCTTTCGCCAAAGCATGAGACATTGGTCACTTCTGGAGAAATTCTAAAAATTGGGGGTGAGGCAATTTCTACGGTAGCTTGTTTTTCACAATTAGTAGCATCTACAACAGTAATGACATAAGTTCCAGGAGATAGGTTGGTTTGTGATAGACCAGAGCCCAAATTGCTCCAAGAAACGGTATAAGGAGCATTTCCACCGCTAATATTGTTTATTGTTATGGAAGCATCGTTATCGCCGTAACATTCTATTTCTGTAGCCGTATAATCTATAATAATTTCATCAGATTGATCAACAATAACGTCTAATGTATCGGTACATCCAGATCTGTCGGTTACTGTTAGATTATACGTTCCAGCGAATAACCCTAAAAGATTTTGATTGGTGCTTGTAAATCCATTTGGTCCCGACCAATTATAAGTATAGTCAAACACTCCAGGGGCGGTTTCAAAAGGTCTTCCGCCGGTAATATTAATGTTTATTTCTCCTGTTGCTTCCCCAAAACAAATTACATCGACTTTAGAATCTAAGCTAGCAAGTAGTTCCGGAGGTTCAACTACAGAAAAGCTTTGCGTTATGGGGGTACAGTTATTCGCATCGGTAACCGTAACTTCATAATCGCCAGGAGACAGATTAGAGAGGTCTTGTGTTGTATCGTAAGGCGACCCATTTCTTGTCCAACTGTAGGAGTAAGGCTGTGTGCCACCAGATATTTCAATATTGATTTCACCATCGTTAGCACCAAAACAGGTAATGGTCTCTGGGTCGAAATTTATGGCGTTAAAAATCAATTCATCGGGTTCTGTAATTGTGAAAGTATCACTGTAAGGGCATCCGCCATCATCTAGAATAGAGACGGTATAATCTCCTGGTGCCAAGTTCGAAATATCTTCGTCTGTGCTTGTAAAACCGTTTGGTCCAGTCCAATTGATTTGGTAAGGGTTTCCTGTTGAAAACGGAACGCCACCAGTAATGGTAATGTCTAAAGATCCTCCATTATCTAAATAACATAGGCTATTAGATTGAACAGTAGTAATACTGATGGATGGATTTACGGTAACAACGACTTCAAAAGTATTACCAACACAAATACCTAAAGTAGGTGTCACCGTATAGGTTACCGTTGCCGGTTGTGTAGAGGAGTTAGTTAATACTTGCGATATTGAATTTTGGGGTGTGGTTTCTTGAGAGGCTCCCGTAATAGTGCCCAACGGATTGATTGTTGGGTTAGACCAAGTATATGTTGTTCCTGTTGGTGCAAGGTCTCCACCAGTATTATCCGGTGTTATGTTAAAAGCATTGCCACTGCAAATGATTGCGGTTTTATTGCTGATATTAGGAGTCTCGTTAACGGTGTTTTCGGCTATTTGAGAGGTGATTTCGGTACAGCCTCCCGATGAAAATGTAATGACAACATAATAGTACATAGTGCCGACAGTTCCAGATGGTGGTGAATAGTTAGTTCCTGTTTCTCCGGCAATAGCAGTTCCTGTGGTGCTATTGTTAACGGTATTGCTGTACCACTGATAAGTTGGTGTACCTACGCCATTCGCATACGCCACCGAAAGGGTATTGAATGTATTTCCAAAACATATGGTCTCAGATGTAGGCTGGTTTGTTATTGTAGGCGCTTGATTAACAATAACTTCAGAGGTTGCGCTAACAACACTACAACCAGGATTGGGTTGTGTAATTTCAACATAATAATATTGTGTGCCAACGGTAGCTGTAGGAGGGGTGTAAGTGGCATTGGTTGCCCCAGGAATTAGTGCGCCTCCTGTATTCGCATTAGTAGAATTGCTAAACCATTGGTAATTATAAACCGTTCCTAAACCACCATTAACTGTGACTTCTAGATTTTGAGGTGTTACACCTTGGCAAAGAGTTTGAGAAGTTATGGGCTGATTTGTAATAATAGGGTCATCAGCCACCACAACCTCGGCCACCTCACTTACAACGGGACTACAGCCACTACCACTCACAGAAATTTCGAGGTAATAATAGTAGTTTCCTGAAATTGTAAAAGCGGGAGGATTATAGCTTATAGAAGTTGCTCCAGGGATGATTGTGCCTCCGGTATTTGCATTAACTGTGTTGGAATACCATTGGTAACTAATGGTGCCAGTTCCTCCGGAATGCGTTACTTCTAAATCGTTGTTGATGGAACCGCCAATACAAATGCTTTGACTAGTTGTAGGATTAGTATCTATTTGAATATTGTCAACAACTTCAACTCTTGCAATATTTGATGTAATTTCATCACAACCAGCTCCAGATGTAAAAGAGGCAATAACGTAATAATAATTAATGCCTACTGGAGTATTCGCTGGAGTATAAGACGTATTAGTTTCCCCGGCTATCGCAGTCCCTGTTGTATTATCGTTAACGGTATTAGAATACCATTGGTATGTTGGTATTCCTGGTCCGTTAACCGTTGCGCTAAGTGGTGATATGGGACCATTGATACATATAGTTTCATCTTGTGGTTGGGAGGTAAACTCAGGGGCAGGGTCAATAGTGATAGTTAATAGTACTGGTGCGCCATCACAACTTCCGTTAGAAGGTGTTATCGTATAAACTACATCTTCTGAAGTGGTGTTGGAATTAAATATGGTTTGTACGGGAATAGTTCCTGAGTTTCCATTAGGTATAAAACCACTAACACCAGCAGGTGCTGTTGCTGTCCAATTGTAAGTAGTACCACTAATACTGGAGGTTAGAACAACTTCGGTGGTTTCTGTCCCTGAACATATCGTTTGGTTTAAGTCTGTATTGGTTATCGATGGAATTTCATTGATTACAAAATCTTCTGTGTCTGTAATTGTGCCGCAACTTGAGGTTACGCTAAATGTAATTTGATAATTTCCAGGCGTATTATAAGTAATGGTTCCCGGGTCTAGCACATTGGAAGTTGCGGGAGTTCCACCTGGGAAACTCCAGTTATAAGTTATGGTCTCTGAAGCTGGAGCACAGGTATCCACATTCGCTACTGGGTTTATTGATGCAGTTCCGCAAAAATCAGAAATGGTATTTATAGAAGCTATTGGAGGTTGTTTTACTTCTACGGTTTGAGATGTTGTATTGCTGCCGCAGGTGTTTGTTGCCGTTAATTGAAGCGTGTAAGTACCTGCGCTTATAAATTCAAAGGACGGAGACGCTGAGTTTTCGTCGGTCCCGTTTGTGAAATCCCAATTCGGGACTCCAGCTCCGCAAAATCCAGCAGAATAAAACACCTCCCACAAATAAGTTTCACCTCCACAGCTATCTGTTAAATCGGTTGTATTGGTAGCTTGAACATTTAGAGTAGAACAGCCGTTATTACTGTCAAGTGTAAAATCGGGTATCAATTCGGGTTCAATACAAATCGTTTTTGTCAGAGTTTCGGTTACACCACAGGAGTTTTCAGCATATAAGGAGACATTAAACGTTCCTGTGCTTGTGTATGTATGGGTTGGATTTCTATCGGTGGAAGTAGTGCCATCACCAAAATCCCAATAATACCCATCGTTAACGCTACAATTATTTGAGTAGCCATCCAATGAAGTGTTTTCAAAAAGAATGGGCGTGTTAACACAGCTATTTGGCGGGTCTTCAAAATCTACTTCAGGTTTTCTCAAGATTATAATTGGACCAGCTGTTAAGTTCGTTTGTCCGCACGAGGTCGTAATGAATAAAAATACGGTGTAAAAGTCAGGGCAACTGGTTTCGGTATAGGTATGAGGGATAGGAAAATCTTGTGAATTCAATGGGTCTGAAGCATTGAAATAAGGTGATGCTTCGAGTTGTGATTGGGTATAGTTTTCTGTTGTTCCATCGCCATAATCAACAAAATAATTCGTGTCTGGTGGGTTCGATGCCCAAGAGCCAATTGCAAATTCTATGGGGTTTACTGGTGTACATAAATTCACGGTATTACCCGGGTTTACAATCGCTCCTGTTGGATTACTTGAGTTTTTGATTAAATAGGTTACTGTGTTATCACAGTTTGTGCCACGTCCGGTAATTTCCATATTAAAAGACCCAAGCTGCGTATAAGTATGGGTAGCAGGGAAGGTAACATTTGTCTCTATCGGGCTGCCATCACCCCAATCAACATCATAGGAGTTTACACAAGGAGAAACATTATCCAACCCAACATTAATAGTGTAAGAGGGGTCTAATGTATTATTACCACAATTATTAAAGGGGTCAAAACGGCTATCTACGTCGTAAAACTCCAATAACGGTTTGTCTATAACTGTTATAGGCTTTAAGGATGAGGTATTGCTACAACCATTCGCATCTGTAACCTCAAGAGTGGCATTGAAAATTCTGCTACCACAACCCAGATTAATAAATTCGTGTGTGGGATTTTGAAGTGTTGATGTACTACCATCGCTAAAAGTCCAATTGTATGAATACGGTGCAGTTCCTCCAGAAACAATTGATGTGAAATTTACAGGTGTGCCAGAACATGTATTATCATTATTAAACGTAAAATCTACGCTGGGCAAATCGTTAACGGTTATTGTAGCTGACCCACTGGCATTGTCTGTAGAACCAGAACCATCGGTGACCGATACCAGTTCGTATACAAAGGTTCCTGCTGTACTAGTATCGGCAAAAACATTGAGTGCGCTATTGGTTCCAGTTGTTGTAGCGGTTTGACTGGCGCCACCATTTATAGTATATGTAAAAGTGTATGGCGTGTTGCCTCCAGAACCTACAAAACTTACTGCTGGTCCCGGTGCATCTCCCAAACAGACCCCTGTTGTTCCTGATATACTAGCGCTTGGAGGCAGAAGTGTATTGTATAGTGGAGATATTATGTTGTTTATTTTAATACGATTGAAGGCAAATAACGAGGCGATAATTAGAAAGGAAAAAATACCGACCAGAAAGAATCTTTTAGTCATAAATAATGGCAAGGGTTGATGGGAACACTAAAATATACATTCTTTTTGTACATCTTACAATAATCATTTAAAAAAAAGTAGTTTTTTTCTGTATAGCAACTAAACTTAAGTTTTCAGAATATTATCACATTTACACAAGGTAAGGAAGGTGATATTATTTATATTTATACATCAAAACAATTAAATGAGAGCATTGGTAATTTCTGGAGGTGGAAGTAAAGGCGCATACGCTGGTGGAGTAGCACAATACCTTATTGAAGAAGATGGTAGGGATTACGATATGTTTCTTGGAACTTCTACGGGGAGTTTATTGGTACCCCATTTAGCAGCAGGAAGAATTGACAAACTTCATGAGGTATATACCAATGTAAGTCAAAGCGATATTTTTAGTGTCAATCCTTTTGTGATTCGAAAAAAAGGGAAACGCGAATTCGTTTCAATTGATTTCATTAATACACTTTGGCAATTCATTAGAATGAAAAGAACTTTTGGGGAAAGTAAAAATCTAAAAAAACTCATTAAAAGACGCTTCACAGAAGAAGAATACCAATTGATTAAACAAACTAAGGACGATGTTGTGGTTACGGTTTCCAATCTTTCTAAAAACAGTGTAGAGTATAAGTCTATAAAGACTTGTACTTACGAAGAGTTTTGCGACTGGATTTGGATTTCTTGTAACTATATTCCTTTTATGTCTTTGGTAAAACGTAATGGACATGAATATGGCGATGGAGGTTTAGGGTGTATTGTACCTATCCGAGAGGCTATATTACGTGGTGCAACCGAAGTAGATGCTATTGTACTTAAATCTGAATCTATGGATCATACCAAAGTCTTAGGGAAGAATCCATTCTCTTTAATGGTGAGCCTATTTGGGCATTTGTTAGATCGTATGGAACGTAATGATGTTACTATCGGGAAACTTGCCGCTAAAACAAACAATGTAAATCTCAATCTATATTACATGCCTTCAAAGCTAACCGAAAACTCGTTGATTTTCGATAAAAAACTAATGACTTCTTGGTGGAAACAGGGTTTTGAATATGCTCGAAAAAAATGTGAGGAAGCAAGTTCTAACGAGCTTAGGGAAGACAATTAATTACCATATACTGGAAATTTCTTCTTTAATAATTGATAACGCCGAATCACTCGGGGATTTTCGTTCCATCATTTCTGTTAAGATAACTTCTCGTAATCTGTTTGCCGAGTCTGTTTTATCTGGTAAAGCAGCTCTTCTAATTAACTGAATAGTAGCATTTTTTGCGGCTATCACAACACTCCAACATTGCTCGCTAACATAAATTTGTTGTGAAAGATTGTGTTCAAATTCCTGTTCTATATTTTGAATGAGTAAAGCCTCGTAAGTGTCTAAGTCTTCAGAATTGGGCGTGACTCTAACCAACAGCTTAGAAGGTTTTATACGCTCTAAAAACAAAGCAATTCTCTCGTAAGCCTGCAAGCGAGACGGCAGTGCATTTACTTGAAGATCTTTCTTTAATAAAAACCGTCTTCTGCCATCTTCATTTTTTGTGTGTTCCTTAAAAAAATAGTAGGCAATCATACCTGTTAACAATGCAGGTATGGTATATAGGAATAAATCTAAAATTCTTGTTACATCCATTATTTACAAAGGTTTAGACTTTTTTCCTCCCAAATATACACAATCTTTTAAATCGCTCATACCGTTAAAAGGAACAGTATCTTTCTCGTACATATAAGTTTTGTTTAGTTCCTTAGACAAGTTGTGGTCGTCAACGTTTATTTCTATATCGCCCATTTTAAATTGGCAAGGGTGCTCATAACCTGCAGCATGGGTAATTTCTATGAGTTCTTTTCTAAAGGTCTTAAAATATTGAGCTAAACGTTCAGATTTAAGAGGTATGTTAATACCGTTTTGTAACCATTTACTTTGTGTAGCTACACCGGCAGGACATCTGTTCGTATGACAAATTTGGGCTTGTATACAACCAATGCTCATCATGGCTTCGCGAGCAACATTTATACAATCAACACCCATTGCAAAAGCCATAGCAGCTTTAGCGGGAAAACCTAATTTTCCGCTTCCAATAAACACAATTCTTTCGGTTAAACCTTTTTCTTTGAAAAGTTTGTATAAATCACTAAAACCATAAACCCAAGGTAAGGATACATGGTCTGCAAAACTTGGAGGAGCTGCACCTGTACCGCCTTCACCGCCATCGATGGCTATAAAGTCTGGACCTTTTCCTGTTTTTAACATCAAATTTGCTAATTCTTCCCATTGTTCCAGTTTACCTACAGCAGCTTTTATTCCCACAGGCAGACCGGTTGATTCGGCTATAGCTTCTATAAAATCCAATAATTCCGGAACGTTGGAAAAAGCCGAATGGTTTGGTGGAGACAGTACATCTTTTCCTATTTCAACACCTCTTATATTTGCTATTTCTTTTGTGATTTTTTTCCCCGGTAGTACACCACCTTTGCCTGGTTTTGCGCCTTGCGACAATTTTATTTCAATAGCTCTAATAAAAGGGTTTTCTTCTACCAGTCGAATCATTTTTTCCATAGAAAAGTTGCCATTTTCATCTCTTACTCCAAAATATCCCGTTCCAAAATGAAAAACGACATCACCACCATGACTATGGTAAGGCGATAAACCGCCCTCGCCAGTATTGTGGTAAGCATTGGCCAGTATAACGCCCTTGTTTAGAGATTCTACTGCTTTGGCAGATAAAGACCCAAAACTCATTGCAGATATATTTATTATAGAGGCTGGGCGATAAGGTTTTCTTCGTTTGTTGTAAAGCCCCATAACCTTGGCACAGGGTAGAAACGTTTTATCTTTAGCATGAGGGTGGTCTTGTTCTACTTTAAAAGGCATCATGGCATTATTTATAAAAATATGCTGATGCTCATAGATATCTCTATCTGTTCCAAAGCCCTCGTAGTTATTCTCTTTTTTTGCTGAAGCATAAATCCAACCACGTTCAATACGGTTAAATGGGAGTTCTTCCCGGTTGTTGGCTACAAAATACTGTCGCATTTCGGGACCTATACTCTCTAGCCAATATCGTAAATGACCTACAATGGGGAAGTTGTGACTTATAGTATGTTGCCTTTGGAAAAAAACATCTCTTACAGCAATAATTATTAAGAAAACTAAAACCCAAGCCCACCAGGGCCAAGAAGAAATCACATCGAGTATTACATCCATTGATACTAGAATAACAATTTTGAGTTTAAAGATATTCAAAATTTGTTGAAGAATTAATTGTTTATAATTATTAATAAATAGCGTTTAGAAAAAGGCTAACAATGGTTATTTTCACATATTAAAACAATTGTGATTTGGAAAAATATTTAAGCCAGTTGAATGATGCGCAATTAGAGCCTACTTTGCAAATAGAAGGCCCCATGATTGTTATTGCTGGTGCTGGTTCGGGAAAAACACGTGTGCTTACTTTCAGAATAGCTTACATGATGAGTAAAGGTATAGATGCTTTTAACATCTTGGCGTTAACCTTTACGAATAAAGCAGCTCGTGAAATGAAAGAGCGTATAGCGAGTATTGTGGGAGATAGTGAAGCCAAAAACCTATGGATGGGAACATTTCACTCGGTGTTCGCTAAAATATTAAGAATTGAGTCTGAAAGGCTAGGCTACCCAAGTAATTTTACAATATATGATACTCAAGATAGTGATCGTTTAATAGCTTCCATTATCAAGGAAATGAATCTGGATAAGGATATTTATAAGTACAAGCAGATACGGTCCAGAATTTCATCGTACAAGAATAGTCTAATTACGGTAAGGGCGTATTTTCAAAACCCAGAGCTGATTGAAGCAGATACCATGGCCAGAAGACCTAGGATGGGTGATATTTATAAGGCCTACGTAGACCGCTGTTTCAAAGCTGGTGCTATGGATTTTGATGATTTATTACTGAAAACAAATGAACTGTTAACGCGTTTTCCAGAGGTTTTAGCCAAATATCAAAATCGTTTTAAATACATTTTGGTTGACGAGTACCAGGATACAAACCATTCACAGTATTTAATTGTAAGAGCACTTTCCGATAAGTTTCAAAATATATGTGTGGTTGGGGATGATGCCCAAAGTATATACGCCTTCCGTGGAGCTAATATTAATAATATTCTAAATTTTCAGAAGGATTATGACGATGTGAAGGTGTTTCGATTAGAGCAAAATTATCGGTCAACTAAAAATATTGTAAATGCTGCCAATTCAGTAATCGATAAAAATCAGACCAAATTAGATAAAGTGGTTTGGACAGCTAACGATGAAGGCGGGAAAATAATTGTGCATAGATCGTTAACCGATGCCGATGAAGGCCGTTATGTCGCCAGTACCATTTTCGATAATAAAATGAACCATCAGTTAGGGAATAGCGATTTTGCTATTTTATACCGTACTAACGCACAGTCGCGCTCTATAGAAGATGCCCTGCGTAAGCGTGATATACCTTACAGAATTTATGGCGGTTTGTCCTTTTACCAACGTAAGGAGATTAAGGATGTGCTTTCTTATTTGCGATTGGTTATAAATCCTAAAGACGAAGAAGCCCTTAAGAGGGTTATAAATTTTCCGCCTCGTGGTATTGGTCAAACTACCGTAGATAAGTTGATAGTCGCTGCAAATGGATATAACCGTTCCATTTTTGAAGTGATGAAAAACATCGATAAAACTGAGGTGAAGGTTAATTCTGGGACAAAAACGAAACTTCAAAATTTTGTAACGTTAATTGAGAGTTATCAAGTCATGAACCAGACGGCCGATGTTTTTGAACTTGCCGAACATATAACGAGAAGTAGCGGTTTAATTCGAGAATTCAACAAAGACGGAACTCCGGAAGGTGTTACCAGAATGGAAAATATCGAAGAGCTATTAAACGGTATGAAGGATTTTGTTGAAGGCCAAAAAGAAATCGCCGACGCTACGGGGTCTCTAGCCGAGTTTTTGGAAGATGTAGCTCTGGCAACCGATATGGATAATGATAAAGATGATGCCGATAAAGTAGCTCTAATGACAATTCATTTAGCTAAAGGCCTGGAGTTTCCTTACGTGTATATTGTTGGTCTAGAGGAGGACTTATTCCCAAGTGCCATGAGTATGAATACCAGAAGCGAGCTGGAAGAAGAACGCAGGTTGTTTTACGTGGCTTTAACAAGAGCCGAAAAAAAAGCCTATTTAACCTATGCCTTATCCCGTTATCGTTGGGGAAAGCTCGTTGATTCTGAACCTAGTAGATTTATTGAAGAAATTGACGAGCAGTATCTAGAAGTTTTAACACCACCCGAAGAACGCAGGTTTAACCCTATGCTAGATGCCGATATTTTTGGTGACCCCGAACCCAATAAAATTAGATTTAAGCCAGCAAAACAAGCTGTGTTAAAGAAAGGTGCTGCTAAAAAAGAACCAGTTAAATATCAGGCCTCTGCACCAAAGAACCTCAAACCGGTATCAAAGTCCCAAACCAATTCTAATTTATTCGATAGTAAACTAGTAGCTGGTAATATGGTAAAACACATGCGATTTGGTACGGGGGAAGTTTTAAAAATTGAAGGTACTGGAGCAGATATAAAAGCAGAAATAAAGTTTGATACTGTTGGTGTCAAGAAGCTTTTGCTTCGGTTTGCTAAGTTGGAGGTGGTGGGTTAAGTCTATCCTTTATCTAAATGTAATTAAGTAGAGTCTTCATATTAATAAACTAAACGAATGTCTCCTAGCATATGTTTTTGTGATTATTTAATTTTTTAAACAAATAAATTTATTTCCAAATTTATATTTTCCATTATTTTTGGTGTGATTTGATTAAACCTTTAAGGTAAATACTAGTCAAATTACAACATGTTTATTTGAGAAGAATTAATTAAAATCCAATTGTTGAAATGAAATCTATTTTTTCGTTAGTTTTTGTACTTAGTGTTTTAAGTTTAAACGCACAGCCTCCTGAAGGAGGTTTTCAACGTGGAGGGCAAGGGGAAAGGCCTGAACAAGGGAACAATCCACAAGGACAAAGACCTAATAGATTTGACCCTTATAAAATGGCTGGTATTGTATATCATGACTTGACTGAGGTTATCGAAAAACTAAAAATAAAAAAGGATAAAACTTTAAAAGCAAAGGTAGAGGAGGCCATAATAAATCACAATAAACGTCTTAAGGAGATTAGCTTAGCCAATAAAGCTAATTTTGATACACTTGGTGTTTACATGAGAAATACTTCCAGAAAATTATTATTAGAGGGAGGAAGTAGAGAGCAAGTTCAAGAAGTTAGAGCCTCTGTAAGAGAAAAAATAAAGCCTGTAAGGGATACTGTAATGGAGGAAGAGCGAAAATTAAATACAACGATTACCGCCTTGCTAGACGAGAAACAAACCAAAAGGTGGAGAAATTACATAAAGGAATTTAAGGCAAAATTAAGGCCTCAAAGACCTGGCGGAGGTGCTGGTAATAGAAATGGTCAAGGTAATTTTCAACGCGGAGGTAACCAGCAAAGGTCTGGCTCTCAAGGTGGCGGACAAGGATTTGGTGGTGGAGGACCTAGGTAGTCTTATTTTACCATACAAACGGAGTTTATATGTCCGTTGCCATCATATTCTTTAACTTCATTATTGGGGTCTACAATCCATTCGCCATCAACAATAAACTTATAATGGTGTTTGCCGCCAGATAGCGGTACAACATATTTCCAGCCGTAGTCCATTTTACGCATTACAAATTCATGTTCATTCCAATTATTGAAAGAACCTGCTAGGATTACCTTTTCAGCATTTGTATAGCCTCTTAGTTTAAAAGCGGTGTACTCTTTAATGTCTACTACAGAGTTGTATTCACCATATTCATTTGGTGTCTTATTGGTGTTATGAGGGTCTTCCATCCAATGACCGTCCACAATAAAGCGATATTGGTAAATATTAGGTTTCATTTGTAAGGTGAGTTCCCAACCTTCTTTTGTTTTTTTCATCTTGAACAAAGACTCATGCCATTTGTTAAAGGAACCTGCTAAAACAACCTTTCTGGCATCATGATAGCCCTTAAGTTTAAAGTGAACATTGCCATCCTTTTTAGGAAAAGCTGTGTACATTTTCAAGTTGTAAACGTCTCTAATTTTTCTTCCGTTTTTTGCAGCTTTGGTTATGTTTGGGTCTTCTTTAGAAGGCTCAGCCCAATAGGCGTTGTTTATCACAAACTTGAATTCATATGAAAACTCATCATCAAAATCTTGCAAACTTTTTTTAAGTTGATACAAATGCTCGTTTACACGATTCATTTTCCAATGGTCTCTAGACCAAAGGTTGAATTCCCCTGAAACAACTACATTTTCGATTTCAAAATCTGTAAAATCAAGAACTTGACCAGTATATTCTTGGGTAAATTTTGAGTAATCTCTAACATCGAAGGTAAATACCACCGAATCACCTTCAATTGTATACCCCTTAAACGCATTGTTTTGAGAGTATGTGCCTAGGCTTACAAAGGTAATAGCAATGACTGTTATATGTAAAATGAGTCGTTTCACTTTAGATTTATTGGGTAATTTACAAAATAAAGTTTTTCCTTTTTATAATTAATGATTGTTCTCTTTTGCGCAAAAAACTCATAACCTAAAACACCATCTAAGCTGGTGCCGAAAGCTTCATTCATTTTGTTCAAATTGGTTAAGACGGTATACATGGGGCCAAAGTAAATACTGTTGCTCAATTTAACACGGTGCAACTTTCCTGCCAAAACTTCAATGCGCTTATTACTGGCTCCGGTTAACGATAGTCGTTTTTTAGGAATAAAATATTTTAGTGCTTTTTTGTTAATGCTTTTGTTTATCTGGTTAAACTCGGCCGCGGTATCAATGCCAAATTTTATGTTTTGGTCATTAATAGTGCCGTTTACCACTATAGTATGGTTTTTTAGATTAAAGTCTAGGCTGTCAACAATTTTCTCTATGTAAACGCGATTATTCAATTTGTTACCAAAGGCATCTACTTTCGTTAGTGTTATTTGGTTGAGGTGCATGTCTATAAAAACTTCGTAGTCCTTTAAAATTTCATAGCCGATAATTCCAAGGATTTTAACTTTTTTCGATTTTTCTATATGAGAAAGGTTGATGACATCAGAGGATTTGTTTTCTAATGTAAAATTTTTAAGTATGAACTTCTTTATATTCTTTTCATAGGAATCCTCAACCGAATGTAATATACCCGATGCGTTTCTGGTTTTCTTCTGATGTGCATATAAATTAGGAAAGTGAACTTTATTCAGTATCATACTTTCAGCACCAGTATCAATAATAAAATTCCCCTTTTGATTTAATAGCTCGGCTTCTACAACGATTAAATGATCAACAAGTTTAAAGGGTATTCTGGTAGTGTGTTTATTTATGTTTTCAGCTTCGGGAAAAAGTATAGAGTTTGAAACCTCATTGAAAGCAAGAGTTGGATAGGTGCTTAGTGCAAGAAAAAGTATAATAATAGATCTTAGCATATATTACTAAGACTAATTTAAAAACCAAATGTTACAATATAAATCTATAAATTGTTAATTATAAAAACTTTAAGTTTTGTCCAAGTGTCCAAAAGGTTTAATCCGGTCCATCCGTGTCCTTCATTCGGGTAAAGTGTAAACTCATGGTTTACATTTAAATCAACTAGTTTATCTCTTAAGGCTATACCTTGGCTTGAAGGAACGAGTGGGTCTTGACCGCCGTAAAACAGAATTGTTGATGGTGCATTTGCGGTTACTTGGTGAAAAGGGCTAACCTCCTCTAAAAAAGATACAGTAGGGTTTTCACCATAGATATTTATTAATTCTTGAAGATTGGAATCTGTATTGTTCAAGTATGCGGGATCTGTAAAATTTGTTGGTCCTACGATGCTGCACACCATATTTATGTTTGAAGAAGTATCGAAGGCATAACTCCAAAGCAGTGCCAAATGTCCACCTGCACTGGTGCCTATAAAACCCATTTTATCTGAAATAGAATATTTTGCTCTGTTGTCTTTAATAAAGTCGATAATAGAAGTGATGTCTTCTATTTGCATGGGGTATGGTGGGTTTGAACTGTCTGCCAACCTATAGTTAATGTTTACGATAGCCAAATTAGGAATTTCAACCTGTAGCAAATCAACTAAATAATCCATTGAGCTTTTATCACCAGAGGTCCAACCTCCACCATGCACTAAAATCATGGTCTTGGTATTAGAATTTCTGTTTGCCGGCAGATATAAATCAAAGTTTTGTTTGGCGTCGTTGCCATAACTAATATTAAGTTCTTCGTAGTTTCTAGTAGGATCTAGAATTTCTATAGTTTCTTCTCCAGTACCAACAGACTCTGTAGAGCAACCAATAAAAAGAAATGTTATAAATAGGTTTAAAAAAATAAATCTGGGTAGTTTCATAAAAATATTGGTTAATTTGTAAACGCTTGCGCAATTTAATTATTATGGCTGAGTTTATAAGAATTTATGAGGAGAATCCTAACCCAAAAGAAATTAACAGAATAGTTTCTATTCTTAAAAAAGGCGGGTTAATTATTTATCCTACAGATACCGTTTATGGTTTAGGTTGTGATATTACAAACTTAAAAGCACTAGAGCGTGTGGCTAAGATAAAGGGTATAAAGCTCGAAAAATCTAACTTTTCTTTTGTTTGCCATGATTTAAGTAATCTGAGCGATTATGTTAAGCAAATCGATAATTCTATTTTTAAAATTTTAAAACGTGCCTTGCCAGGGCCCTATACATTTGTGCTTCCGGGATCGAGGTCTTTACCTAACCCATTCAAAAAGAAAAAAACTGTAGGTATTCGTGTGCCAGATAATAATATTGCATTAGAGATTGTTAAACAACTTGGAAACCCTATAATTTCCACCTCTATTTACGATGAAGATGAAGTGATAGAATACACCACAGATCCAGAGTTGATTCTTGAAAAATGGGATAATTTAGTTGATGCTGTTATCGATGGCGGTTATGGCAGTAATGAACCATCTACCGTAATAGACCTTTCTGGAGATAAACCTGAGATTTTAAGAGAAGGCAAAGGAAGTCTTGAGATATTTTAATTAAAAAAGCCCAACAAAAAGTTGGGCTTTTTTTGATATTTTGAAGTTGTTGTCTAATTATTACCAGCAGAAAGGTTTTTCATTTCTTTTTCTATCATGTCGTAGAACTGGTCTATTTTAGGTAATACAACCACTCGGGTACGTCTATTTTTAGCTCTGTTTTCAGCAGTATCATTGTCAACTAAAGGAACGAACTCTGCACGTCCAGCAGCAATAAGTTGTTTTGGGTTCACACCTAATTCAAGTAACACTCTAATTATAGATGTAGAACGTTTAACACTTAAATCCCAGTTGTCTAACAATGGTTCTTTTCTGTACGATACATTATCTGTGTGCCCTTCTATCATTGCTTCAAACTCTGGCTTACTGTTTATTACTTTAGCAACTTTTGCCAGAACATCCTTAGCTTTAGAAGTTACAATGTAACTTCCGCTTTTAAATAATAACTTATCGGCAATAGAAATAAATACAACACCTTTCTCAACGTTTACTTCAATGTCTGGGTCGTTAATACCAACTTCACGTTTTAGACTGGTAACTAAAGCAAGGGTTACACTGTCTTTTTTAGTGATAGCATCTTGTAAACGTGTGATTTTAAGGTCTTTCTCTTTTAAACTTTCTAGTGTTTTTTCTATACTACTGGCACTTTTAGAAGAAATAATTTGAAGATTGTCTATTTGATTTCTTAGACCATCTACTTGGTCTTCAAGTACTTTTGCTTTAGCTGTAGAAGCTGCACGCTCCTCTAAGCAAGAATTTAACTTTACGGTAGCAGAATTTAGTAAATCTTGAGTTTCTTTTTGTTTTTCTTGCAGTGCGGTGTGTTCTTTTTTTGATACACAAGAACTTAATACCAATATAGCAGATAAGCTTAAGAATACGATTTTTTTCATAATGGATTATTAGGAATTATATGGATTAAACTATTTAGTCAATTTAGCAAAAGTATACAAAAAACTATTTAATATTTTACTGTTAACAAAACTTTTACTTAGTATTTATAAACTATCATAATAGCGCTTCTTATTTACGAAATAATCAAACACTATAGATGTTCTTTGATAATATTTTACGCTTCTTTTTTCAGATTGTCTTTTAAGCAATATTTTATTTAAATTTTTATAGAAACTAAAATGTGCTTTTAAGATGACTAAAGTATGTTTTGGTTTTAATTCCAAAAGAAACTTTATTCCTGCTATACCATCTAAAATTAACCTGACCAAAACTCTACCAAATACTATGCCATCTGCATTTTTGCAAAGTGTAAATAAACTATTTCTGAAATTCAAATAAGTCTTTTTGGGATTTGCTTTTTTCAGGGTAGCGCCTCCAAGGTGATAAACTTCAGATTTACCGGTATATTTTATGCTGTAACCTTTGTTTTTTGCCCTCCAACATAAATCGATTTCTTCCATATGGGCAAAGAATGATTCATCGAACCCATTAAGTTCCTCAAAAACCTTTTTCCTTATAAATAAGCAAGCACCAGAGGCCCAAAATATTTCGGTGGTATCATTAAATTGCCCGTGATCCTCTTCAATGGTATCAAAAATTCTGCCGCGACAATATGGGTAGCCATATTTATCAATAAAACCACCAGCTGCTCCAGCATATTCAAAATATTGCTTCCGATTATAGTCTAGGATTTTTGGTTGTATTATTGCTGTGTTGCTATAAGTCTTTAGCAACTCTAAAACTGGAGCTAACCAATTTTTGGTAACTTGTACATCGCTGTTTAAGAGACAAAAGATATCTGTGTTAATATGTTTAAGGGCCTCGTTATAACCTTTGGCATAGCCTCTGTTTTTTTTGTTTTCGATAATTTTTACCTCAGGAAAATAGGATTTCACAAAGCTGACAGAGTCATCATTGGAGGCATTATCTGCTACATAGATTTCAGCTTCAGTAGAGTATTGTGTAACCGTTGGCAAAAATTCTTCTAACAACGCTTTACCGTTCCAATTTAATATAACAACAGCTACTCTCATCCTTTGTAATTAGGAATATCTCTCAAAAAATTATAGCGTTCACTTTCAAAATCCATACGGCAATAATAGTGATTTAATCCGTTTGTTACCATTAAAAAATCTGCACTTAAAACCAGGTTGTATCTTGCAATTTGATCAAAGGTGTTTTGATTAATGGCTGCTTTAGGAGCTTTACATTCTACTATTAAATGAATACTTCCGTTGGGGTTAAAAACTACGATATCGTAACGTTTCCTCAAATCATTTACAAGTAATTCTTTTTCAATATTTATTAACGATTTTGGGTACTTTTTTTCTTCAATTAGATATTGAACACAATGTTGTCGAACCCATTCCTCGGGCTGTAAAACCACAAATTTTTTACGAATGCCATCAAAAATAGAAACTTTATTTTCGTTATTTTTGAATCGAAATGAATATGTAGGGAAATTTAGTTTTTGCACTACGCAAATTTGGTGATTTTTTTTCAATGGATGAAGTTAAACTACTAGTAACCGATATTAAGAACAAAAACCTCAAGCCCATTTATTTTTTAATGGGGGAAGAGCCCTATTACATAGATAAAATATCTGATTATATTGAGGATAATATACTATCTGAAGAAGAGCGCGGATTTAACCAAATGGTACTTTATGGCAGAGATGTATCGGTTGAAGATATTGTTGGAAATGCAAAACGCTTTCCAATGATGGCCGAACATCAGGTCATTATAGTAAAAGAAGCCCAAGATTTATCACGTACCATTGAAAAGTTAGTTTCATATGCCGAAAATCCGCAACCGACAACGGTTTTAGTGGTAAATTATAAATACAAAAAAATTGACAAGCGTAAAGCCCTTTATAAAACGTTAAAGAAAACTGGCGTTGTTTATGAGAGCAAAAAGCTTTACGAAAATCAGGTAGCAGATTGGATCAGGCGTGTATTATCTCCCAAAGGTTACTCCATTTCTCCAAAAGCAGCACAAATGTTGGTAGAGTTTTTAGGTACGGATTTAAGTAAAATTAATAATGAATTAGAAAAACTTCAAATCATTCTTCCTCAGGGCACTCAAATTTCACCAGAGCATATTGAAGAAAATATAGGGATAAGCAAGGATTTCAATAATTTCGAATTACGTAAAGCAATTGGGGAACGCAACAGTTTAAAAGCATATAGAATTGCTAATTATTTTGCTGATAACCCAAAGGATAATCCTATGGTCGTTACGGTTTCTTTATTATTCAATTTTTTTTCACAGTTACTCCATTTTCATGGCTTAAACGATAAGTCTCCAAGAAATGTGGCTTCTGCTCTAAAAGTAAACCCATATTTTGTTAATGAATATATAACAGCAGCAAAGAATTACCCAATGCGAAAAGTAAGTGCCGTGGTTGCATCGTTACGGTCTTTCGATGTGAAAAGCAAAGGGGTGGGAGCCAATGCTGTTTCTCATGGTGATTTATTAAAGGAACTTTTAGCAGTTATTTTAAATTAACTTATGGAAGTAAATATTCACCCAAGTTGGAAGCCTTATTTAAAAGATGAGTTTGATAAATCTTATTTTGAAGCATTGGTAGCTTTTGTAAAGCAAGAATATAATAATCATACTTGTTATCCACCTGGAAAGGAAATTTTCAATGCATTTAACTACTGTCATTTTAACAATGTTAAAGTTGTAATTATTGGTCAAGACCCTTACCACGGACAGGGGCAAGCTAATGGCTTGTGTTTTTCTGTTAAAGAAGATATACCTCATCCTCCTTCTTTAATCAATATTTTCAAGGAAATTGAAAAAGATTTAGGTTTAGCCTACCCCAAGAGCGGTAATCTACAAAGGTGGTCCCAACAAGGCGTGTTGCTTTTAAATGCGACATTAACAGTAAGAGCTAATAATGCTGGTAGTCATCAAAAAAAGGGATGGGAAGAATTTACAGATGCCGTTATAAAAATTATAAATAACCAAAAGTCGAACGTCATATTTTTACTTTGGGGTGGGTTTGCAAAACAAAAAGCTAAACTTATAGATAAATCTAAGCATCATGTTCTAACCTCGGGTCATCCTTCTCCCTTAAGTGCTAACAGAGGGTATTGGTTTGGCAATAAGCATTTTAGTAAATCCAATACCATTCTAGAAAGTATAGGTTCTACAAAAATAGCATGGTAAAATAAAACGATTAGCTGCCAGTAGGCGCTAATGTCAATTTTTCCTTAGAAGAAATTAATTCTGGATTTAAAATCACAGGAGGTTTTCTGTTAACTTTGGGCTTGTATTCGATTTTGTTGACACTAAATTTTAATAACAAGAAATTAAAAATAACTAGGGTGGTGATTGTGAGGGTAATTGTTAGTAACATAGGCGTTTGGGATTAAAACGTCGGCAAAATACATATTTTATGATAAAATACAAATTTTACATTTATTATTGGTTGTTAAATCAAAAATAAGAAATAAAATACTACAAAAACTTTTGTTGTTGTAGTTATTTTACACTTTTATTAGATAGTTAATATTTAGTAGTCATTTTAGATATATCTGTAATAAAGTTTATTGAATTTTATGAAATTGTGTTACTAAAAATTTTAGGATATGTGTTTATAGTTCTTTAAATAAAATTATTTTTGGAAAAAACTTGAGAGTATGGAAGTACCCAATTGGATAACAGTAAAGGAATACAAAGATATAACATACAAAAAATGTAATGGCGTAGCTAGAATAGCTTTTAATCGTCCTAATGTTAGAAACGCATTCAGGCCAAAAACAACCAGTGAGCTCTATGATGCATTTTACGATGCAAACGAAGATGTCAATATAGGTGTTGTTATATTATCCGCAGAAGGCCCCTCGACCAAAGATGGAGTATACTCTTTTTGTAGTGGTGGAGATCAAAAGGCCAGAGGACATCAAGGTTATGTAGGAGAAGATGGTTATCACAGGTTGAACATACTCGAAGTTCAGAGATTAATACGTTTTATGCCCAAGGCAGTAATTGCTGTGGTTCCAGGTTGGGCAGTTGGTGGTGGACACAGCTTGCATGTTGTATGTGATTTAACTTTAGCAAGTAAGGAACATGCTATTTTTAAACAAACAGATGCGGATGTAACAAGTTTTGATGGTGGCTATGGTTCTGCATATTTGGCTAAAATGGTCGGGCAAAAAAAGGCTCGAGAAATATTCTTTTTAGGAAGAAACTACTCTGCACAAGAAGCCTTTGAAATGGGTATGGTAAATGCCGTGATACCTCACGAAGAATTAGAGAATACGGCTTATCAATGGGCTCAAGAAATTTTGGCTAAGTCTCCAACATCCATCAAAATGCTCAAGTTTGCTATGAACTTGACTGATGATGGCATGGTAGGGCAACAGGTATTTGCCGGAGAAGCGACAAGACTGGCTTATATGACCGAAGAAGCCAAAGAGGGAAGGAATGCTTTTTTGGAAAAGCGAGCGCCAAATTTTGAAAAGAAGTGGATTCCTTAATATGAAACGATTTTCAATTTGGATTTCGGCCATGCGCCTAAGAACTCTGCCGTTGTCTGTGTCTGGGATTATTTTGGCGTCATGTATGGCTGAATATAATGGTTATTTTAACTTAAGGGTATTTATCCTAGCAATTTTAACTACGCTTAGTTTCCAAATTTTATCAAACCTGGCTAACGACTATGGCGATGGTGTTAAGGGAACTGATAATAAGGATAGAGTTGGTCCTGAAAGAGCACTTCAATCTGGAAGAATTTCCTCAGAAGAAATGTTTAATGCCATAAAGATTAACGTTCTCATTGCTATAATCCTGGCCATTTTCCTAATTTTTTCTGCCTTTGGAGTTTATCATTTATGGTACACCTTAATTTTTTTCTTTCTAGGCGTATCTAGTGTGGTTGCTGCAGTAAGGTATACAGTAGGTGAACGTGCTTATGGATACAAAGCACTTGGCGATATTTTTGTTTTTATATTTTTTGGTATAGTGAGTGTTATTGGGTGTTATATCCTATATGCAAAAAAAATTGATCATGTTGTCTTTTTACCAGCCATTAGCATTGGGCTTTTAAGTACCGCTGTATTAAATCTAAACAATATGAGAGACATGGCTTCAGATTTGAAGTCGAATAAAATTACCTTGGCTATTAAATTAGGTGAGAAAAAAGTAAGAACATATCATTTTGTACTCGTATCACTTGCTATGGTGTTGTCGGCGATTTTTGGTGTTTTGTATTATGTATCGCCATTTAATTTCATTTTTGTAATAGCTTACATACCCTTAATACGACATCTTGTTAAGGTTATTAACACAAAAGATTTAAAAGATTTAGATCCTGAATTAAAAAAATTAGCTTTAACAACGTTTTTGCTTGCAATTCTGATGGGTATCGGTCACTTATTATAGATAAATTTTGTAATTTTCTTTTCTAAATTTAACATTCAGAATAATGAAGATTACTTTTTTGGGCCACGCTAGTTTAGCTATTGAAATACAAGGTGTGGATATTCTTGTAGACCCTTTTATCACTGGGAATTCCAAAGCTTCGCATATCGACATAAATAAATTAAAGGCCGATTATATTTTGGTCACACATGCACATCAGGATCATATACTAGATGTAGAAGCTATAGCTAAGAATACTGGAGCAAAAATCATTTCTAATTACGAGATTGTTACACATTATGGGAATTTGGGAATTGAAGGACACCCTATGAACCATGGTGGTGCTTGGGAATTTGAATTTGGTACCGTAAAATATGTAAATGCAATTCATACTTCTTCTTTTCCAGACGGAACTTATGGTGGCCAACCAGGAGGCTTTGTAATAGAGGGTGAACATAAAAATATTTATATAGCTGGAGATACGGCATTGACCTTCGATATGAAATTGATACCAATGCAAACAACATTGGATTTAGCGGTTTTGCCAGTAGGCGACAATTTTACAATGGGTATTGAAGATGCTATTATTGCTTGCGATTTTATTGAATGTGATAAAGTTTTAGGATATCATTACGATACTTTCGGCTATATTGAAATAGACCATGACCTAGCTAAAAAGAAATTTTTTGAAAAAGGAAAGGATTTAATGCTGCTCGGTATTGGTGAGTTTATTGAATTATAGACGAACTGGTTGTTGTAATATTTTGTTTTGAAATTAAATGGATTGTTTTAACGGAATCTAAAATGTGTAAGCATCTAAATATCTAATGTTTCAGTGTTAAAAGCTTCTTACAAAAAATACATCTTAAATTTTAAACAAGCTAGTGGTACCTCTCGAGGTATATTAAGGACCAAGGAAACTTGGTTTATCATTTTAGAATCTCAAGGAAAACGCGGTATAGGTGAAACAGGTCTTTTTAGAGGGCTCTCTGCAGATGACAGACCTAATTACCAAGAAAAGTTAGAATGGGCATGTCAAAATATTAATTTGGGATTGGATAATCTTCTTGCTCATCTTACAGAATGGCCCAGTATTCAATTTGGATTAGAAATGGCCTTTAAGTCGTTGGCTTCTGAAGATGGTTTCGAACTTTTTCCCTCTAAATTCACCAACAGTGACGCTGCTATTGCCATCAATGGCTTAATATGGATGGGTTCTGAACGCTTCATGAAACAACAAATTGAAGATAAAATAAAAGCCGGTTTTGATTGCATAAAGATGAAAATTGGAGCCATAGATTTCGAAACCGAATGCAATCTTTTAAAGTCTATAAGAACTACTTTCTCATCAGATGAAATACAGTTAAGGGTAGATGCCAATGGCGCTTTTTCACCTTCTGAAGCTCTCGAAAAACTAAAAATACTTTCAGATTTCGATTTGCATTCTATAGAACAACCCATAAAACAGGGGCAAATAGCAGATATGGCCAAACTTTGTGCAATAACACCATTGCCCATTGCTTTAGACGAAGAATTGATTGGTGTTTATTCTGTAACAAAAAAGCGTGAATTAATACAAACCATAACCCCACAATTTATTATCTTGAAGCCCAGTTTAGTCGGTGGTTTTAAGGGTAGTGATGAGTGGATAGATATTGCAGAACAAAATCAAGCAAGATGGTGGATTACCAGTGCACTGGAGAGTAATATTGGGCTAAATGCCATAGCGCAGTATACGTATTTAAAACGAAGTAATATGCCGCAAGGTTTGGGAACAGGAGGTTTATTTACCAACAACATAGATAGTCCCTTAAAAGTAAAAGATGGGGCTTTGCATTACTCAAAAGAGAAAGACTGGAGTTTAGAAAAAATAACTTGAAAATAATACTATGTATATAGCACAAGCGTTTAATATTTTACATGATTGGTGGCGTTATTTGGTTGGACTAATTATTATAATTTTAGCTTGGCAGCTTTTAGGAGCCATTCCGTTGGGGATAGCTATTTTTGCCAAGGTATTTAGTGAAGGTGGAGATTTTAGTCAATTAGAAGCAAACGATATGCTCTCTATGCTAGAACCTAACCTCAATTTATTCTTATTGTTGTTAATGTTCGCCATTGGCTTAATTGCTGTTTTATTGGTTTCTAAATATTTGCACAAGCAATCACTAACACACTTAACAACAAGCCGTAAGAAGATAGATTGGAAACGGTTCTGGTTTATTTTTATACTTTGGGGCGTTGTATCTAGTAGCTTTGTACTCATCGATTATTTTCTTATAGCTCCGGAGGATTACGAGCTAAACTTTAAAACAGTTCCCTTTTTAATTCTTTGTATTATAGCTATTATCATGGTACCCATGCAAACAAGTTTTGAGGAATACCTGTTTAGGGGTTATTTAATGCAAGGTCTTGGGGTTTCCTCTGTTCATCAAAAGTTCCCTTTTACTATAATTTATACAATAATTGGTATTGTTGGATATATCTATTTTGACAGTATTTATAATTTTGGTTTTATGGAAGCTATAATTATATTTATATTATTGGTAAGTCTTCTAGTTTTACTTTTGAATACAAAAAACCTTACTACTTCCTCTTTGGATAGTTTATTATACAAGGTTTTAAAAAGAAATTCCACACCACTAATCCTAACTTCTGTAGTTTTTGGCTTATTACATATCGCCAATCCCGAAGTTGAACAATTGGGTTACGTTATTATGGTCTACTACATTGGTACTGGTCTATTTTTGGGAATAATAACGCTCATGGATGAGGGTATGGAACTAGCTCTAGGGTTCCACGCAGCCAATAACTTATTTACCGCTTTATTGGTAACAGCAGACTGGACGGCTTTCCAAACTCATTCTGTTTTAAAAGATATGTCTGACCCAGAGAAAATGGGCATAATGGAGATTTTCGTGCCTGTATTTGTAATATTCCCCATACTGTTATTTATCTTATCTAAAAAGTACAAGTGGAATAATTGGAAAGATAAATTATTTGGCCCGGTATTACCACCAACAAACGACGATTATAAAATTCTTGAAGATATAGAAACCAATTAGTTAATTCTGAAAAATAGTACACATGACACCAACCTACAAAAACGTTCACAACAGATTTAAATTAAATAACTATCACTACTCTTATGAAGACCTTATGGAGGTGGCCTATAGTTTCACAAAAGAAGGCGAACCCTACCAAAGAGAATTAGGAGTGTTTTTATTAGATTGGTTAGACAAAGAGGACTATGTAAAGGTCCAAACCTCTGGTTCAACTGGGAAACCCAAAAAAATAAAAATTAAAAAGCAGGCAATGGTACATTCTGCGATTGCTACTGGCGATTTTTTCAATTTAACTCCAGGGAAAAAAGTTTTAAGTTGCTTACCCTCTAATTTTATAGCAGGAAAAATGATGATTGTTAGGGCTATTATTTTAGGGTTAGAACTAGATATGGTAAAGCCTTCAGTAGAACCTAGAATAGATTTAAACAAAAAATACGATTTCTGTGCTTTTACACCAATGCAGCTCAAAAATTTCGCTAAGTATTTAAAATCTTTAAAAACCGCGATTGTAGGTGGTGGGCGCGTATCATCTCACATTAAGGAATTGATTAAAGATAAGCCAACGAACATTTATGAGACTTTTGGTATGACCGAAACCATATCGCATATCGCCGTTAGAAAACTAAACAATTTCACGGGAGACGAATCTGAAAAATATTTTGAGACGTTACCAGGTGTTACAGTATCTAAAGATGAAAGAGGTTGCTTGGTTATTGAGGCACCAAGTCTTACAGATGAAAAGTTGATCACTAATGATATCGTTGAAGTGTACTCCGATAATTCTTTTGATTGGTTAGGGCGTTATGACAATGTAATCAATTCGGGTGGGATAAAATTGTATCCAGAACAAATTGAAGAAAAACTTCAAACTAAAATAAACGGCGAGTTTTTTGTGACAGCTCAACCAGACGATGTTCTTGGTGAAAGACTAGTATTATTGGTAGAAGGCGAAGAAGGCTCTATTGATACTTCTATTTTTGAGGTTTTAGATAAATACGAAGTGCCCAAAGAAACGTATTATATACCTAAGTTTGCTGAAACACTTTCTGGAAAAATCCATAGGCAGAAAACTTTAGAATTACTGAATTAGTGAGTTAACTCATTCAAAAAGTAACTTCACTCATTTCAGATTTTATTTCATAATAGTTGGTTTTAGTTTTATATAAACTTTAAAATCAGCTATTATGAAACAACTATCCACACTTTTTTGGGTCTTTTGCGCCTTAGTACAAATTCAAGCTCAAGAAAAATTTGTTAAAGGAACAGTAACCGAATATCAAACGAATACTCCTATACCTGGCGTAACTATAATTGTCAAAGGTAATACAACTGGAGCTACAACCGATTTTGATGGTGAATATGAGCTCAAGGTTAACGAAAAAGACGTTTTAGTCTTTAGCTATATTGGGTTTAAAACAAAAGAGGTTCAGGTTGGAACGACTGCTACAATAGATGTTGTGCTGGAACCTGACTTGCAAACTCTAGACGAAGTTGTTGTTGTTGGTTATGGTGTACAAAGGAAGTCCTCTGTGGTGGGGGCGGTAACCTCTATTCAAGCCGAATCGATATCTAAATCAAGGCGAAGAAAGCAAAATACAAATGCATATCACAATAGTATTGCAAACCAATTGCAGTCGTCTTCTTTATCTAAGCCTTTGGGAGGTAAAGTTACAGGTATAGCGGTTTCAAATTCTGAAGAATTAAACCAACAGAATGGTAAAATTTACATCAGAGGTATGTCAACGTTTTCAAACACAAAATCACCCTTAGTTATTGTAGATGGTATTACAGTTAGCCATGATACCTTAAATAATCTTAACGTAAATGATATTAGCAACGTAAGTGTGCTTAAAGATGCCAAGGCTTCTCATATCTATGGTAGTAAAGGTGCTAATGGCGTTATTATTATTTCGACAAACTCTAATTATGCAAAAGTTCAAAAACAGCCTTTGTACATTGTAGATGGCAGCCCTATAAAAAAGGAAAACAACCATGTTGTAGAAGGGTTAAGTGAAAGTGATATACTAAATAAAAAATCGTATAGGGGAAAAGAAGCCAAGAAAAAGTTTGGAGCTGTTGCTAAGAACGGTTGTGTTGTAATCAATACAAAGCAGGGAAATTTTAACTTATATAATGATGATACCTATGCCATTATTGAAGAAAATAGTTTTGAAAGTACTTTAAGAGCGCCATTATCAACGTTTTCAATAGATGTAGATAAGGCTTCATATAGTAATGTTAGACGAATGATTAACAATGGTATGCCAGTAGAACCCGATGCGGTGAAAATTGAAGAAATGGTTAACTACTTTAATTATAACTATCCACAGCCCAAAGGGAATCATCCGTTTTCTATCAACACAGAAGTTTGTAAAACCCCTTGGCATAATCAAACAAAAATTGTAAAAATTGGTCTTCAGGGAAAAACTTTCGAAAGTGCAGATTTACCTCCTTCTAATTTAACGTTCTTAATTGATGTCTCTGGGTCTATGGGAGCTAGTAATAAATTACCACTATTAAAGTCGGCTTTCAAGTTATTAGTAAATCAACTCAGAGAAAAAGACAAAGTGTCTATAGTTGTCTATGCAGGTGCAGCGGGTGTTGTGCTGGAGCCAACTTCGGGGAGTAACAAATCGAAAATCATAGAGGCTTTAGATAATCTTGAAGCTGGAGGTTCTACGGCTGGTGGTGCTGGTATAACCTTAGCTTATAAACTAGCAGAGCAAAACTTTAAGAAGAACGGTAATAATAGAGTGATTCTAGCTACAGATGGCGATTTTAACGTGGGGGACTCCAGTGATAAAGCTATGGAAAAATTAATTGAGGAAAAACGAAAATCTGGTGTGTTTTTGTCGGTTTTGGGCTTTGGATATGGTAATTATAAAGATTCTAAACTTGAGACTTTAGCAGATAAAGGAAACGGTAATCATGCTTATATAGATACCATGCAGGAGGCACAAAAAGTTTTTGGAAAAGAATTTGGAGGGACATTATACACCATAGCTAAAGATGTAAAAATTCAAATAGAGTTTAATCCTAATAAGGTTAAGGCTTATCGATTAATAGGTTATGAAAATAGAATGTTAAACGATGAAGATTTTGTCGATGACAAAAAAGATGCTGGCGAATTAGGGAGTGGACATACCGTTACAGCCTTGTACGAAGTTATTCCCCAAGGTGTTAAAACCGATTATATTAAAGCTGTTACAGACCTAAAATATACCAAAGCAGCAGTATCAGATAACTTTTCTAATGAACTTTTTACCGTAAAGTTTAGATATAAGAAACCAGACCAACAAAAGAGTATTGAAATGGTACATGTGCAAAAGGATGAGGTGTCCGAACCAACATCAGATTTAAATTTTGCATCGGCAGTGGCGCTATTTGGCATGCAGCTTAGACAATCTAAGTATCATAACAACTCTAAAATCGAAGATGTTATTGCTTTAGCCAATAAAGGCCGTGGTGAAGATAAACAAGGTTATAGAGTAGAGTTTATTAGGTTGGTGTCTTCTTACCAAAACTTATAAGCTTTAGAACAAAAAGAGCGATGTAAAATGTCGCTCTTTTTGTGTTTTAGGAAAGCTATTGTTCGTAAATTGCGCTTTTAAAGTATATCGATAACCATTGTTTACCAAACAGATTAAGAGTTCATATCAACCCAAACGACTTGCAGTAAAACTAAGTGCTAAAGGCGAAAAGTCAGTTTTAAACAAGCACCCTTGGGTCTTTTCCAATAGTATAGAAAAGATTAGCGATAATGCAAAAACAGGAGATTTGGCAATTATATTTGGTAAGCGAAAAAATAAGGTCATTGGTCTTGGATTGTATGATGCAGATTCTCCCATAAGAATAAAAATGATTCATTATGCTTCAGCTGAAATCAATGCATCTTTCTTTTTAAAACGCATTGAAATAGCTTTTGATAAGCGTAAGCCACTTTTAAAAACAAATACTAATAGTTATCGATTACTTTTTGGAGAGAATGATGGATTTCCTGGTTTAATAGCCGATGTTTACAGTGATGTTTTGGTAGTTAAGTTATATTCCGAAATTTGGTTACCCTATTTTGATATCATTTTAAAAGGATTACAGGAAGTTTCGCAAGTCAATACCATTGTTTTAAGATTGAGTAGAACAATTCAGCAATCTAAAAATCATCAATTCCTAGACGGTGAAGTTGTCTTTGGTACTTTAAAGAATGAAGTGGTTGAATTTGTAGAACACCATGTAAAGTTTTCAGCAAACGTTATTAAAGGACATAAAACGGGTTACTTCTTAGACCATAGGCATAATAGAAAACAAGTAGGTGAGTTTAGTAAAAACAAAACAGTTTTAGATGTGTTCTCTTATGCTGGAGGTTTTTCGGTTCATGCATTATTTAATGGAGCAAAAGAAGTAACCAGTTTAGATATAAGTAAACAAGCTCTTGATATTGCCTTGGAAAATGGCAAACGAAACAATTACAAGGGAAAACATTTTACTATCGCTGGAGATGCCTTTAAAGAGCTTAATAAGTTAATAAAGGCTAATAAACAATTTGATGTTGTTGTTATAGATCCCCCGAGTTTTGCAAAACAGCAATCGGAAATTACATTGGCCAAAAAGAAATATGCACAACTCGCAGAATTAGGTGTTAAGCTAACCTCTAAAAACGGATTGTTAGTTTTAGCATCGTGTTCTTCGAGAGTTAAAGCCGAGTCTTTTTTCGACATTAACAAACAGGTTTTAACCGCTCAAAAACGACAGTTTAGTAACATACTAAAGACTGAACACGATATAGACCACCCTGTTGGCTTTCCAGAAGGCGCCTATTTAAAATGTGCTTATTATCGATTTAAAGATTAAATAAACGTACCGTTTTGATTCGCTTTTAGAGTGAGAACCTGATCAAGGTTTTTAATTTTAATTTGGTACTCTTTTTTTACAATATCTGTATCGCAATGGTATTTAATTAAGCAAAGGTCTTCAACAATAGCCCAATTAGGATATTGATTGGAGATAGCACTCATTACATCCATTGGCAACCTCACATCATAATACTGCTCAATAGTTTTTACAATTTTACCTTTACTATTAAAAAAAGCTTCAATCTTTCCTTGTTTTAGTTTAAACGTAACTTGATAGATGTCTTTAGGATTGTCAAATTCATCTTTTAGCACTTTAAAATTATAGTTTAAGATTTCTGCTTCTAATTTTTTAATTATTTGTGGATGGTTTTCATCTGATACAGAAGCATAATAATCAGAATTAATTGAGATTATCGTATTAGGTAGTTCAATAGTTTGAGCTGTTGTAAGGTAAGTTAAAAATAGTACAATAAGCGTAAATGGAATTTTCATGACATTGGTTTTAAAATAATTTTATCAAAAATAACTATGCGTGCATAATAAAAAGAATGATAAAAGTCATAAAATCAATTTATTATACTGTGACATGATAATCAATGGTCAATATTGTTATGCGTGCATAATATTTTTTATATTTGTAAAAATCACAATATAAATGGCAAAGCTACTTACAGATATTTTAAACATAAACCATCCTATTATCCAAGCGCCCATGTTTTTGGTATCTAATGTGCCAATGGTAGAAGAAGCCATGAAAAGTGGTATTGCCGGATGTATACCTGCTCTTAATTACAGAACACTAGATGAATTACGTTTGGCCATAAGAGTTTTAAAATCTTCTAAAGTTGAAGGTGGTGCGTTTGGGTTTAATTTAATTGTAAATAAGTCTAATATTAAATACAAAGGCCAGTTAGAGGTACTTTGTGAAGAAGGCTGCGATTTTATTATAACCTCTTTGGGAAGTCCAGAAGAAACCATAAAACAGGCTCATAAAGTGGGCATAAAAGTGTTTTGTGATGTAGTAGATTTAAAATTTGCTAAAAAAGTGGAATTACTAGGTGCAGACGCTATAATAGCTGTTAACAATGAAGCAGGTGGTCATCGAGGTAATATTTCTCCTCAAGAACTTATAACCAATTTGGTTAAAAATTGTAACATTCCTGTAATATCTGCAGGAGGAGTAGGGTGTAAGCAAGATGTTGAAAATATGCTAAGTTATGGTGCTGCAGGTGTTTCTGTAGGAAGTCCTTTTATAGCCTCCATAGAAGCTAATGTTACCCAAGAGTATAAACAGGCTTGTGTAGATTATGGTGCAGAAGACATTGTAATGACAGAGCGTATATCTGGTACTCCATGTACTGTAATTAACACGCCTTACGTTAAAAAAATAGGAACTAAGGCCACTTGGATTGAAAATCTCCTAAACAAAAACAGGAAGTTAAAGAAGTGGGTAAAAATGATTCGTTTTTCAATAGGTATGAATGCTACCAAAAACGCAGCTACTAAGGCTACATATAAAACAGTTTGGGTAGCAGGACCAAGTATAGAGCATACCAAAGAAATTCTTCCAACATCTGAAATAGTTAAGCGACTCATCTCTTAAACGGGTATTAACTTAAATACCACCTATCAAACACCTGATAATAGGTTTACCACATTCTTTATCTTATAGTATTCTTTATTCACATGCTTAGAATATAATTCAATAGGAGCTTTTCCTCTTTTTTTGCATTTTAGATATGTATTAACAAGCATACAGACGCAAAACCCTTTGTATTTCTGTAGAATCCATTCATCGAAACATAATCGCATTTCATAGAAGCTTAAATTCTGCTCAACGAATATATGGCGCATTTAAAGATCTTTTTAGTGCCTCTTAAATATTATCTGTAATTACGTACAAGTTTTAAGTGTTAACCAATTTTAAATTTTGGTTTCCTTTAAAATTTCCCTCCCTCTGTAAAGATTAATTAATTATCCAAAAAGTTTATTTACTAACGAATACATAATTAATCATGTACGCACAAATTTTGATTCTGTTTATTACAACACATGTGTTTTATTTCTATGGTAAAGCATCATTGACAATATTCTTTCGAAAAAAATTTCTTTCAATAACTGTGACGGTACCCGTCGATAAAGACGATAAAACAATATATAGCCTTTAAATCTAATTATCAGGTATATAGTTGTAAGGATGCTGTTCATAACTCGCTTTTATTGTGAATAAATACGTACAAGTACGTATGGTTTTTCATAATTATATAGATTACATTTACAGTGAGGGATTACATCATGCTTTAGTAAGATTATTATAAACATATATTTTTTAATCCTAACACTGTAATTATGAGACCTCAACCAATTTTCGCTCATGCCCCTCGACTTTTTTTATTTTACAACCTGAATTTTGTCGTTAAAATTTTTAAGACTCTTTTTTTCAAATCAAGAGTTTTAATGTCAATTCTATTTTTATTCTATTTTACAGGTTTAATCGATGCGCAAAACCAGAATGTAACATTAGATGCAAGCGCCGATTATTACGTAAATTCACAAACTTTGGGTAGAACTCCCATTGGAGGTGATACCATATTTGTATCTGCTACCAGAACTTTCCCTTTGAAGTTTCAGAATATTGAAGGAGATTCCATAAATCCTATTGTTGTTATAAACACTGGTGGACAAGTTAAGATTGACGGTGTACCTTCCAATACATGGGGAGCGCTTAGCTTTGAAAACTGTAAATACATCAAAGTGAGTGGGGCGGGACACCCTGGGTTTAAGTACGGTTTTGAATTAAAGGCTATTGAGTGTGGTTTGGCTTTCAGTGAATTGAGTTCAGATTGTGAGGTTGAAAACTTAAAAATAAGTCATGATGGTTTTTTTGGTATCATGGCAAAGAAGGATTATGGTGGTAATCCACCAAGTCCATATCCAATTTTTAAAAACTTGATTATTCATGATTGTTTTATCGAGAATGTATCAGAGGGTATGTATTTGGGTGAGACCAAATCTCCTGGTATGGAATTCAAGCACGTTAAAATTTATAACAATATTATTCGTAACACGCAACGTGAATCTATACAAATAGCCAATATGGTCGAAGATGTTGAGATTTACAACAACACAATGATAAACGCTGGAACAGATGGCGATATCTACCACATGAATAATTTGCAAATAGGTACTAACAGTGTCGTAAATGCATATAATAACATTATAATGGATGCTCCTGTTTGGGGGATTATTAGCATGGGAAAAGGCGATTGTACTTTCACTAATAATTATATCGCTTCTAGTCAAGGTATTTTTATTGATAACAGGCCTTTAGGAGATACCCTAACCCCAATAGATTTTCAAAATAATTATTTAAGGTCTATTAGTGGAGGCCAAATAATAAGGAACATGAACGAGCTTAATTATTTTACTGCCCATGGAAACAAGTACGATACTAATATTACATTTTATCTAGACCAAACAGGTGTTGATAATGACACTATCTATAACAACACCTTAACAACGGTATCTGAAATTCTATTTACAGATCCAACCAATAACGACTACTCGTTAGCACCCGGAACTGCTGCAGAGTATTTAAACATGGGAGCACCTGGTGGTCCAGAATTGTTGGAATATGATGATCCCGCTACAACACCCAGACAACTCATAATAACACCTGAAATGGTTATAGATTCAGTACAAGGCGGTAGTGTGCGTTCTCCTTTGTTTTTGTTCGATGAACAGGGGCTGGATATAGAAGCTAATGAACATGCTGTGAGTGATTCATGGAAACCAGATTATGGTATGTATGAGGATTCATATCATGCTATTGTAGATTTGGGAGAGGAACACAAAGTCACCGAAATTAATCTGCACGATATGCATGATGTACGAAACTTTACGGTAGAGTATTTAGATTCAACTTTAGTCTGGAATACTGTTTTTGTGGATTCGCTCGAAAATTTCAATACATGGAAAACCCACGCCACAGATTTTGAAAGCAGATACATCCGTTTTTCTATGTACGACCACGTTTTTGCGGCAGTAAATGAAGTTACGATTCAAGGATACCCACTTATTAAAGAATCTCAGCAAATAGTTATTGACTCAACCATGTATTCAGATTTGGTCCCTGGTGGTAGTGTTTATCCGGTTTCTAATCTGTTTGATGAGCAGAATATAGATGTAGAGGCTAATCAACATCCAACAAGTGGATCGTGGAAACCCCATGTGAATTCAAGTGAAGGGCCGTATTATGCGCTGATTGATTTTGGACAAGACTACCATATCTCTGAAGTAAAATTACATGATATGCATGCTATTTTTGACTTTGTTGTTGAATATGGCGATGGTGAAAATTGGACCGAACTATTCACAGAATCCTGTGGTAGTTTCAATATATGGAAGACACATGAAACTGATGTAAATACAAGGTATATTCGTTTAAAAATGCCATCAAGCCCTTTTGCGGCAATAAATGAAATTATTTTTAACGGTTACCCTATCATGACGCTTCTTGCTCCAGAACCCGAACAAGAGCCTGATCCAGAACCAGAACCAGAATCTTCACAAATCGTTGTGACCTCAAGTATGGTTACAGATTTAGTTTCCGGTGGGAGTGTAAGCTCGGCTCAATTTTTATTTGACGAACAAACTTTAGACCCTGTAGCTAATGATAGAGCCATAAGTAACACATGGAAACCCTATTATAATAATTCAATGGCACCGTATTATATCACTATAGATTTGCAAACAGCATATAATCTCACAAAAATCTATATGCACGATATGCATGATGTTAAAGATTTTAACGTAGAATATGATGACAATGGTACTTGGACGAATCTATTCGTAGAGTCTTGTAACGGTTTTAATGTTTGGAAAGAACATACTGTAGATGTGGAAACAAGATACTTAAGATTTGGTATGTTAGATAGTCCCTTTGCTGCCATTAACGAGATCATTCTTTTTGGTTATAGCCCGGGGAGTAGTTCAAAATCCAGTAAAGAAAAGGTTTCGGAAACTGCAGTGGGAAATGAAGTAGATACTTTTAAAGCGTTTACGTTGTACCCTAATCCCGTAAACGAATCGTTATACTTGAGATTTCCAGAAACCATGCTCGGATTAAACCAGATTAAGATATATGATTTATTAGGTAAGGTGGTATATGAGCAAAACATCGATGTTAAAGTTAGTTCAGCTCCTGTAAAAATTAATATCATGAAACTCGACAAAGCCTCTGGTTTCTTTGTGTTAAGTGCAATCGATAAAACAGGGGAGCGCCATGACATAAAGTTCATGAAACAATAATTAATTGTAATAAAAAGTAAAAAAGGGTTAGAAGTTCATTCTAACCTTTTTTCTTTTAGTTATGTTTTTTTAGTAAGATTTATTGAATTAGATTTAACAAATTTTATTGAAGCAACTAAACAAAAATAGCACCACTAAATTATGAAGACTTTTTTTTCAACCGTAATTATTAGCTTAGTTTTATTTTCTTGTAAAACCTCGAATAAAGAAGATTTATTTAATGGCAAAGACTTAACCGGTTGGACAATCTTTGTAAAAGATTCTACTATAAATCCAACCGAATTTTTCTATGTAAATAACGGGATGATAGAAACTGTTGGAAAACCGATAGGTTACCTAAGAACAGTCAAAGAATTTTCAAATTACAAATTACATGTCGAGTGGCGCTATCCAGAAAAACCAACCAACAGTGGTGTCTTTGTTCATGCTACTGGAGATGATTTAATTTGGGTTGGACATTATCAAGGACAGTTAAAACACGAAAATGCTGGAGATTTTATCGTTCACGGAGTAGGAAGAAGTGCAACACTGGCAGATAGCACCTATACCTCAACAAAAGCACATAAACCACTTATTCAAAAATTAAAAGATTCGAGTGAAAACCCAGCAGGCGAATGGAATAGTTATGATATTGTTTGTAAAGATGATACTATTGAATTATTTGTAAATGGTGTACTTCAAAATGTTGCCACTAATTGTTCAGTTATAAAGGGGAGTATTGGTTTACAAGCTGAAGGCTCTAAGATTCAGTTTAAAAATTTGTGGGTCGAATCCTTAGATTGATTTTTGCAGAGGTATAGCCTTCTCAATAGGGTGGCATTTCGTATTTTTACATAGAAAAAGATTTAAACTGGTTTTACCCATGCAATTGACTAAAGAAGCGATAATCGAGCAATTCAAAACGCACACAAAAAATACTTTAATCGAAACATTGGATATCGAATTGATAGACTTGGGAACAGATTTTCTAACATTGAAAATGCCAGTTACCCCAAAAGTGCATCAACCCGATGGTGTCTTACATGGTGGTGCGACCGTAGCTTTGGCCGAAACATGCGGTAGTTTTGCCGCAGAATTATTGTTAGATACCAAAAATTTTTTTGTACGCGGAATAGAGATTTCCGCCAATCATTTAAAAAGTGTAAAAGATGGTTTTGTTTATGCAAAAGCTACTTTCATACATAAGGGTAGAACCACGCAATTATTCGAAATAAAAGTCACTAACGATACCGACGATTTAATTTCGCTTTGTAAACTAACAACGGTTTCACTTCCCAGAACCAAATAATTTGTATGACCAAGACAGATTTTTTTAATAGTGTTTTTGAACACTATGGTTCGCAATTACCATTTGTAATTTACAAGAAACCTAACACAACAGAAGTTAAGGGTTTATTGCAAGAATCTGATACACTCATTATCACAGAGGAGTTTACTGAAAAAGGATTCGTTTTTTCACCCTTCGACGATCGTGAGGATTCAGTTTTGATACCTTTACAAGACTCAAAGGAGATTTCACATAATCATGTTATTGAGCCAACTAAATCAGAGTCTAGAACCAAGAATCCTAAAGCTGATATAAGTGCCAAAAATCAGCATATTGATTTAGTTAATAATGGAGTAAAAGCTATTAAAGAAGGTGCTTTTCAAAAGGTTGTTTTATCGCGAAAAGAAACTATTTTACTAAAAGAGACTCACCCTATTTCAATTTTCAAAAACTTGTTAAATACCTATCCTTCGGCTTTCGTGTATTGTTGGTATCACCCTAAAGTTGGCCTTTGGTTGGGTGCTACTCCAGAAACTTTATTGAAAATTGAAGCTAACCGATTTTCTATCATGGCATTGGCAGGAACTCAAGTCTATAAGGGTACGCTGGACGTAAATTGGGAAGACAAAGAAATTCAAGAACAAAAAGTGGTAACCGATTTTATAGTTGAGAGTTTAAAAAACACAACCGAAAAGATAAAGGTTTCCAACACCAACACGGTTAAAGCAGGTAGTTTACTGCACCTAAAGACCATGATTTCGGCACAATTAAAATCAACTTCAAGATTAAAAGAGATCTTGAATACAATTCACCCTACACCAGCTGTATGTGGTTACCCTAAGCAAACTGCTAAAAACTTCATTCTTAAACACGAAAACTACCATCGGGCCTATTATACTGGTTTTTTGGGAGAGTTGAATTACGATTTTAAAATGGCACCAAGATCTTCAAAGCGTAATATTGAAAACAGAGCTTACTCGATAACCAAAAAAAGTACCCAATTGTATGTGAATCTTCGCTGCATGCAATTACAGGGTGATGAAGCTATAATTTACATTGGAGGGGGCATTACACACAATTCTATTCCAGAAAAAGAGTGGGAGGAAACAGTCGCGAAATCCCTAATCATAAAAAATGTTTTGTATCCTTAGTTTTCCTGAGACATTATATAATTTGCTCCTAGAATTTTAAATCTAATACTGCCGGATTTCGTAATTTTGCAAATATACTGTCATTAAGCTTATGATTTATCCCAAAATTCCATTAGCACAAACTGTTGTTCAGCTCTGTAAAGCAAAAGGAATAAAACATATAATTATCTCTCCAGGGAGCCGTAATGCACCCCTAACTATTGGGTTTTCTCATGATAGTTTTTTTAAGAGTTATAGTATTGTCGATGAGCGTTGTGCCGCTTTTTTTGCTTTGGGTATTGCCCAGCAAACACAAGAACCTACTGCAGTAGTTTGTACCTCAGGCAGTGCTCTTTTAAACTATTATCCTGCAGTTGCAGAGGCTTATTATAGTGATATTCCGTTGGTCGTTATTTCTGCCGATAGACCAAAACATCTAATAGGTGTTGGTGATGGACAAACCATTAATCAGCCCAATGTTTTTGAAAACCATATTTTATATTCTGCCAATTTAAAATTGGATTTAAAAGAAGATGAAAGTTTGGAAGGTGAAGCACTACCAATCTTTAAAGCCTTAGAGAACAAGGTGGAAACCCTTTTGGGAATGAAACAATCTATTCAGGAGTTTAATGAATATGAAATTAATAAGGCACTAAATATAGCGTTGCAAAAAAGTGGTCCGGTTCATCTCAATGTACCTTTCGATGAGCCTCTTTATGACAGAGTAAGTGAGCTATCGGTTCATCCCGTGATTTTTCCATTAAAAGAAAAACAGGTTGATATAGCGCTGGATATAATTGATAGTTGTGTTAAAGATTGGAATGCGGCAAAACGGAAGATGGTTTTGGTTGGGGTAAAACAACCCAATCAAATTGAGCAAAAATGGCTCGATATTCTGGCGAAAGATGATAGCGTTATTGTGCTCACAGAGACAACATCCAATATCAACCATGATGGGTTTTTTCCAAGTATAGATAAACTTATTGCGCCATTAAAGGAAGAAGATTTTCAAGCCTTACAGCCAGAAATTCTTTTAACCTTTGGGGGACTTATCGTTTCAAAAAAAATAAAGGCGTTTTTAAGAAAACATAAACCTGACCAACATTGGCATATCGATACCAAAAAAGCTAATGACACCTTTTTTGCTCTAAACAAGTTCATCGAAGCACATCCCAATAACTTTTTTACGGAACTACTTTCCATAACTCATGCTGTTTCAAGTAATTATAGGCCTGTATGGGAAGCCGTTAAACAAAGACGTAGAACTAAACATAAAGCTTATTTGGAATCTATAGCGTTTACCGATTTTAAAGCTTTCGATTTTATTTTAAAGGCAATTCCAGATAACACCATTCTTCAATTAGGGAACAGCTCAACAGTGCGTTATGTGCAATTATTCAACATCAATAAGACCCTACAAGTTTATTGTAATCGTGGTACAAGTGGTATTGATGGTAGCACATCAACAGCTATAGGGTGTGCCGTGGCTTCAAAAAAACAAACTACCCTCATTTCTGGAGACTTAAGTTTTCTTTATGATAGTAATGCCCTTTGGAACAAATACATTCCTAAAAACTTCAGAATTATAGTAATTAATAATCAGGGCGGTGGTATTTTCAGAATATTACCCGGACATAAGAATACCGAGAACTTCGATACTTTTTTTGAAACAAACCACAATTTAACAGCAGAACATTTGTGTAACATGTTTGGTTTTGAATATATCACTGCATCAAATCTACTAAAGTTGCAATCTGGGTTAGAATCATTTTATTCTGAAGGTGATAAACCTAAACTATTGGAAATTTTCACCCCAAAACATCTTAATGATGAGGTTTTATTAGATTATTTTAAGTTCATAAAATAAAAATGTGACTTACTTAAGTTTGCTTGTGTCTAAAATATAGTATCTTTAAAAAAGTTATCAACTTAAGTATTTTACTAACATTAAAACATTATTTTATCATGAGTAAACGTGACGAATTAATTGCTAAATATGCTGCAGATTTAAAAGATAAATGTGGTGTTGAGGCAGACATGGATTTATTAACAAAAGTAACTATTGGGTGCGGGCCATCTATTTACAATGCTGATGCATCAACTGTTTCAAGTTCAGATCAATCAGAATTAGATACAGTAAAAAACAACTTTTTAATAAAAAAGTTAGGTCTTAGCGAAAGCGATGATTTAGATGGAGCTATTGCCGCTGTAATGGAGCAATATGGACAATCTAACAGAAATAAATATAGAGCTGTAGTTTATTATTTACTTACTAAACACTTTGGTAAAGAGTCTGTTTATTAAAAACTACAAGACGTTATAATAAATTAAGAGCGCTGCAATGTTGTAGCGCTTTTTCTTTGCATTAATCTTTGTAACTATTTGGGCGACTGCCCACCTGTGGTATCGCAGACTGGTTACCCTACCGGGTCAGGCTTTCCGTTACAATCTTTTCTTTCTGTCATTTCTGCCTTTCTACTGTCGCTCAAGATAAACTACGGCAGGAATCCACAAACAAAAGGAAATAGTTAATGAGAACCTTGTATACAATATCTTTACTACTTTGCGACTTTGCGAGATAAGTTTTTTTACCTTTGCCGCATTATGAAGTTAGGACAAATAAATACCTTAGAAATACTTAGGGAAACAGACCACGGCGTCTATCTTGTTGATGAAGAAAACAACGAAGTTTTACTTCCGAATAGGTATGTTCCAGATGCGTTTAAAATTTGGGATAAAATCGAAGTATTTGTTTACCTCGATAATGAAGAACGGCTGGTAGCAACAACAGATAAGCCCTATATTACATTAGGAGACTTTGCATTGTTGAGATGCAGCGCGGTTACCGAATATGGTGCATTTTTAGATTGGGGGTTGGTAAAAGAATTGTTTTGTCCTTTTAAAGAGCAAGTATTTAAAATGAAACCCGGTGGTTGGTATTTAGTGCATTGTTATTTAGATGAAAAAACCGAAAGGCTAGTTGCTTCTAGTAAAACCAATAGGTTTTTAGATAACAAGGAATTAAAGGTGGGTCAATTTGATGAAGTGGATATCATAGCCTCACATCCATCGGATATGGGTTGGAATGTAATAGTGAATAAAATACATTCTGGTTTAATTTTTAATGATACTATCTTTAACGATATCAACGTTGGGGACAAGTTTAAAGGGGTCGTAAAAAAGATTCGAGAAGGCAATAAATTAGATGTCGTTATAGGACAAGTTGGTTATAGAAACATAGAGCCTAACGCAAAACGAATACTTGAAGAGCTTGAGGATAATAGTGGGTATATAAATCTAACAGATAAATCGGATCCAGAAGCTATTAAAGAACAGCTTCAAATGAGTAAAAAGAGCTTTAAAAAAGCTATTGGGACTTTATATAAACAAAAACAAGTGGATTTAAAGCCAGATGGCATTTATAAGTTATGATCAATCAAGATACCATAGTAGCTTTAGCAACTCCATCTGGTGCAGGGGCCATCGCTGTTATAAGGTTGTCTGGTAAAGATGCCATTCGTCTTGCTGATGCTCAGTTTAAATCTGTGAGTCAAAAAAAACTGCTTGAACAGGCCACACATACCATTCATTTAGGCCATATCGTGGATGGAGAAAGAACCATCGATGAGGTTTTGGTATCCGTATTTAAAAACCCCAATTCATACACCGGCGAGCATGTTGTTGAGATATCTTGCCATGGTTCCAGTTATATTCAACAGGAAATTATCCAATTGTTTTTGCGTAAGGGATGCCGTATGGCTACCGCGGGAGAGTTCACTTTACGTGCATTTTTAAATGGAAAGCTTGATTTAAGTCAAGCAGAGGCCGTGGCAGATTTAATTGCTAGCGACAACGAAGCATCTCACCAAATAGCAATGCAACAAATGCGTGGTGGTTTTTCTACCGAAATTGCTAAACTAAGAGAGGAGCTTTTAAATTTCGCCTCGTTAATAGAATTGGAATTAGATTTTGCCGAGGAAGATGTAGAGTTTGCAGATAGGACTCAGTTTAAGGATTTAATAGATAGAATCACACATGTTTTAAAAGGGTTAATAGATTCTTTTGCGGTAGGGAACGTGATTAAAAATGGTATTCCAGTAGCTATTGTTGGTGAACCCAATGTTGGGAAGTCTACATTGTTAAATGCTTTACTTAATGAAGAAAGGGCTATAGTTTCTGATATTGCAGGAACGACTCGAGATACCATAGAAGACGAAATTTCTATTGGTGGTATTGGTTTTCGGTTTATTGATACAGCAGGTATTAGAGAAACCAAGGATGTTGTAGAAAGTATTGGTATTAAAAAAACGTTCGAAAAAATTGAACAATCGCAAGTAGTGATATATCTTTTTGAAGCAGATGTTTTTACTGATAATTCTGAGAAATCTCAAATACTCAAGGTCGAGATTGAGAAGATTAAAAACAAATACCCTCAAAAACCTTTGTTGATTATTGCAAATAAGTCTGATAAATTATCACAGGAACAATCTTCAGAATTAGAGGTAGCCCTCAATACAATTGAAGGGTCACAGTCGCTATTATTATCAGCAAAAACTGGAAAGGGAGTAGACCAACTCAAGGAAACACTTTTGAGTTTTGTAAATACAGGAGTTCTAAAAAACAATGATACCATAGTTACTAATACGAGACATTATGATGCCTTGTTAAAAGCTTTAGAAGAGGTGTCTAAAGTAAAATATGGTCTAGAAACAGGATTGTCAGGTGATTTGCTGGCGATAGATATACGTCAGGCATTATACCATTTCGGTGAGATAACCGGTGAGATTACAAGCGATGATTTATTGGGTAACATCTTTGCTAACTTTTGTATCGGAAAGTAAATAAATTATTATCTGCATTATGTCCAAGCAAAACAATACCTTAAAAATCATTCAAGAACTAATTGAGGCCATCATCAAAGCATTAGGTTATGGAAGTAAGACTCGAAAACGCACCTGGCACCAACACGTGGTTCCTTATGAAGATGACTGGGCAGTTCGTAGAGAAGGTAATAAACGCGTTACCTCAAAACACAAAAAACAAAGCACAGCCATAAGAAAAGCTAAAACCATAGCTAAACGTTATGATGCTGATGTAATAATTCACAGAGCCTCAGGGGGTATCAGAGAACGTATAAGCTACAAAGACGATTAACTAAGTTAATTTTTAATACTACAATTTAACCTTATTCTTATTCGTCGAGTTTCGAATAACCAGTTCAGATTTTAGAATCTTTTGGCTATGGTCTTTAGATGGGGTATTTATCTTTTCAAAAATAAGTTGAGCGGCTTCTTTGCCCATCACATAGGCAGGTTGGTCTATGCTCGTTAACGAAGGGTCCAGTAATTCGTCTACGGGCTCGTTGTTAAACCCAATAATAGCCAAGTCTTCAGGGATATTAAGGCCACGTTCTTTAGCTGCTAGCATGGCCGAAATGGCTACCTGGTCACTAAACGCAATAATCCCATCTGGTGGGGAAGGTGAGTATAAGAGTTTACGAGCAGCACTTAAATTACTCGCTTTGCTAAAATCGCAGTAGGCGACAAATTTAGGGTCGATAGGAATCTTTGCATCTTCAAGAGCTTTTGTGTATCCAGCCAGTCTTGTGTTACTAATTTGCAACATTTCCGGTCCGCCTATAAAGGCAATATTTTTGCATCCAATGGATAATAAATGTTCTGTTGCATCATACGACGCCTTGAAATTATCTATAACCACTTTATCAGTCTCTACTTCGTCACATTGTCTGTTGAAAAACACAAGTGGTACATTTTTCTTTTTTAATTGTAAGAAGTGATCAAACTGCTTGGTTGTTCCTGCTAGAGAAACTATCAGTCCGGAAACGCCAATATCTAAAAGTTCCTGGGTTAAACTTTTTTCACGTTCATACGATTCGTTCGATTGACAAATAATGAGATGCATACCGTTTTCTTCGGCAACTAGCTCAATGCCACTTATGGCTTGGGCATATAAGTGGTAACCAATTTTGGGAACAATAACACCAATAGCATTTAGTTTTTTTGTTATTGGGATATTGGGATATTTTTTATCAAAGTAATTGAGCTCATTGGCAAGGTCTAAAACTTTTTTTCTAACACCGATACTTATTCTAGGGTTATCTTGTAAAGCTCTAGATGCTGTAGAAGTAGATATATTTAATGCGGTAGCAATATCTTGTAGTGTGGTTTTCTTTTTCATTAAGGTGTTTTAGAAACCTCAAAACTAATGATATAATAAACCTAATGCAATAATTTGCGCAAATAATTTTGTATTTAGATAAAATAACGGAATATTTTTTATCATTTTAACTTATATTTGCATTGTAATTTATTAAAACAACTATAATTGTGCAAATAATTGCGCAATTTGAAAATCTAGATTAATGAGTAAAACTTACAAAATTGCAGTTGTACCTGGTGATGGTATTGGAAATGAAATTGTACCAGAAGGGTTAAGAGTTATTAATGCAGTAGCAGAAAAACACGGTTTTTCAATTGATACCGAATCTTTCGATTGGGGCGCTGGGTATTATCTAAAAAATCAAGAATTCATGCCAGAAGGCGGTCTTGAAACATTAAAAAGTTTTGATGCCGTTTACTTTGGTTCTGTTGGGCTTCCAGCGGTAGATGATACGTTACCGGCAAAAGATTATACGTTTAAGGTGCGTACCGGTTTTAATCAGTATGTGAATTACAGACCTGTTAGAACTTATCCTGGTGTGCAAAGGCCATTACGATCAGAGAAACATATCGATTTTGTAATTGTAAGAGAGAATACAGAGGGTGAGTTTGTGCAAATGGGTGGTCAATACCTTCCAGATGAAGAAAATGGTATGGGAACTGACACTAGTGTATTCACTAGAAAAGGTATTGAGCGTGTAGCTCATTATGCGTTTAAATTAGCGAGAACAAGAAGGAAGAAATTAACTCATATCACTAAATCCAATACACTTATAAATAGTTTAGCCTATTGGGATAGAGTTATTAAAGAAGTAGCACAAGAATATCCAGACGTAGAACACGAGCAAATGTATATCGATAACTCTACGGCTATGTTCGTATTAAAGCCAGAGATTTTCGATGTGGTCTTAACTACAAACCTTTTTGGGGATATCTTAAGTGATTTAGGTGGAGCTGTAATGGGAAGCCTTGGCTTAGGTGGTAGTGGAAACATTAATCCCGAAAAAGAATTTCCTTCTATGTTTGAGCCTATTCACGGATCTGCACCAGATATCGCTGGGAAAAACATAGCGAATCCTTACGGACAAATTTGGTCTGCCGCAATTATGTTAGAGCATATTGGAGAAGTTGAAGCTGCTAACAATATCATGGAAGCTATCGATAAAAGTACTTCTGAAGGTGTTTTAACAGTAGATTTAGGCGGAAACGCCAGTACTACTGATGTTGCAGATGCAGTGATTAAAAACTTATAAGCTACATGAGCAACATTGTTGATCTTACATTAACTTATACAAATGAATTCAATGGGTTCTCAAAGGAAACTGCGAGAACCATTGAAAATGATGGGTGGAATGCTAGTACGCTAACATTCTACTCTCATTGTGGTACACATATGGATGCACCCATTCATTTTGATGTAAAAAATGAAACCATAGATCAAATTCCTGTTTCAGATTTTGTTGGAAAAGCTTGGGTAATCGATACCAACCATATAGGTGCTAAAGGTTTGATAACCCCAGAGCATATTCCAGATGAAGTAATATCGCAATATGTTGCCGGTGACAGCTTGATTTTTAAAACGGGTTGGTCTCAATATGTAAATCAACCCAAATACAGAGATGAGTTACCAAGAATAAGCGAAGCATTAGCGCATTGGTGTATTGGTAACAAAGTAAAGATGATTGGTGTTGAACCACCATCTGTAGCCGATGTTAATAACATTGATGAAGTGACTAAAATCCATAAAATCTTATTAGAAGGCGTGGTTATCATCGAAGGATTGACTAATTTAGAAAAACTAAGCGCTAATTGTGTAGAACTTATTGCCTTACCGCTTAAAATTGGTGGGGGCGACGGTGCTCCGGCTAGGGTTATCGCTATAGAAAAATATTAATGCATATATCTTTATCCAGTATTTTGGCAAATTTGCCAGAGGTTGAACATTCAGATTACAGAAGCTTAAACAATAGGCTTTTTAAAGATTTGAATAAAGCCTGTATTGTAATTGATGATGACCCTACGGGAAATCAAACGGTATATGGTATTCCTTTGCTAACAAGCTGGAGCGTTGAGGCTTTAGTGACGGAACTAAAGGACTCCCCGGTTTTTTTTATACTGACTAACTCCAGAAGTTTAAGTGTTGAGGAAACTTCTAAAGTATATAAGGAAATAGCAGAGAATATCTATCAGGCTTCAAAAATTGTAGGTAAAGATTATTCTACTATTAGCCGAAGTGACTCTACCTTAAGAGGTCATTTCCCTTTAGAGCCTGCTACTTTAAAAAATGGTCTTGGCTTAAATAATGCCATTACAGTTTTTATTCCTGTAATGTTTGAAGGTAAGCGCGTAACATTGAATGATACCCATTATATTGAGGATGAAGATGTTCTGACTCCTGTTAATGAAACGCCTTTTGCTCAAGACCACTCTTTTGGATATACCAATGCTAACCTTAAAGCTTATATTGAGGAAAAAACAAAAGGCGCTGTTAAAGCATCAGAGGTAAATTCTTTTTCTCTCAGCGATATTAGAGAAAGCAGTACTGATAAACTCGCGGAAGATATTTTAGAGCTACCAGCCAATGGTTACTGTATTTTCAATAGTATCAATTATTCAGATTTAGATAAAGTCACTAACGCCCTTTTAAAAGCTGAAAAACAAGGTAAACAAATAATATATAGAACATCGAGTTCTTTTGTACCATCCTATATTGGTTTGGAACCAAAAGGACTTTTAGATTCCAAAGATTTAGTAGCATCACCTATTTCTCATGGTGGATTAACTATTGTGGGGTCTTATGTAAAAAAATCTTCAGAACAACTTCAAGAGGCATTACAATTATTTGATGCCACCACCACACTTGAAATTGATGTTGAACAAGTTTTGGGAAAAGCATCCCAAAACTATTTAAAAGGTGTTATTGACCAAATTGATTCTAATCTCGAATCTGGAAAAGACACTATAGTATTCACTAGTAGAAAACTAGTTACAGGAGATGATACAGCTTCAACAATTAACATTGCGGCTACGATTTCAAATGCTTTGGTATCTATTGTTAATGGGCTATATGTTAGGCCTAAATACTTGATAGCCAAAGGCGGTATTACATCCCATGACTTAGCAATTAAAGGTTTAGAGATGACCCGTTCTAAAGTCATCGGACAAATACAACCAGGTATTCCCGTTTGGAAAATGGATACCGAAACTAAATTTCCTAATTTGCCTTACATTGTTTTTCCTGGCAACGTAGGAACTACCAAAACACTAAAAGACGTAATAACTAAATTAATGTAATATGAACCAACGCATCCCCTCAAAAAGATACGGTTTCTTTTTAGGAACTTTTTTAATTACCCTCTTGCTATATGTAGATAGGGTTTGTATATCTTCTGCCAAAGAATCTATTGGAACAGATTTAAACCTTACAGATATAGAAATGGGTTGGGTACTCAGTGCTTTTGCGTTAGGTTACGCCTTGTTTCAAGTGCCTGGCGGGTCTTTAGGTGATAAGTATGGTGTTAGAAAAGTAATGACCTCTATCATGGTGTTGTGGTCTATATTTACAGCTCTAACTGGTGCAGCTTGGAATTATATATCAATGTTGTTTTTCAGATTTATTTTTGGTGCCGGTGAGGCCGGTGCTTTTCCAAACATTTCTAGGGCCGCTTTTTCTTGGGTGCCAACCAAAGAGCGCGGTATTTTTCAGGGTATAAACTTTTCGGGGTCAAGATTAGGTGCTGCTTTTGCATTGCCATTAGTAGCTTATTTAATAGATGCTTGGGGTTGGAGAAACATATTTTATTTCTTCGGTGCTATAGGGATTATATTCGCTGTGTTGTTTTTTACACTTTTTAGAAATAAACCAGAAGAACACAAGGCATTATCTGATGTTGAGAAAGAATTTATTGTAAAAAATCGTCAGCAAGAAGTTGAGAAAGAAGGTGGAAACCTGCCTATGAAAACGGTTTTAACTTCCAAGAACGTTATATTGGCCATGATTCAGTATATAGGCAGTAATTTTATTTTCTTTTTCACGCTTACATGGTTGTTCCCTTACATAAAGGCTAAATATGGACTAAGTTTGGTTACTACAGGATTCTATGCCATGTTGCCTCTGTTGGGAGGTGCTGTAGGTAATTGGGTATCTGGATTTATGGTAGATAGTATATACAAAAAAGGAAAATGGAAACAATCGAGACAATATCCAGCAACGATAGGGTTTGTTTTCGTGGTAATTGGCATTATTTCGAGTTTATATATGGATACGGCTTTAGGTGCTGTATTATGTTTAACAGTAGCTATTTTTGGAGCCGATATGACGCTAAGTCCTTCCTGGTCTTTTTGTATGGACATTGGTGAGGAAAATTCCGGGAAAGTATCTGGAATGATGAATATGGCTGGTAATCTAGGCGCTTTTACTACAGCTTTAGCGTTTCCGTATTTACGTGAGTGGACAGGTACAGATGCCCCATTTTTTTACATAGCAGCAGCATTAGGTGTGGTTGCTATATTCTGTTGGTCTTTTATGAATCCGAATAAAAAGTTGAACGATGACATCTAAATTAAAAGGCGTTGCCATTGGGGCAGGTTATTTTAGTAAATTTCAATATGAAGCCTGGACACGAATTCCAGAAGTTGAAATTACAGCACTTTGTAATTCTAATTTGGAACGTGCCAAAGGAATCATGGAACCCTATGGTGTGAAAAATCATTATACAGATTACAGGGAAATGATTCTTAAGGAAAAGCCCGATTTTGTTGATATTATTACACCTCCAGAAACACACTTTGAGATGTGTAAATTTGCGGCGGATAACGGCGTACACATTATTTGTCAAAAACCTTTAGCGCCCACCTACGAAGAGTCCAAGAAAATTGTAGATTATGTAGCTTCTAAAGGGGTGCGTTTTGTAGTGCATGAAAATTTTAGATTTCAACCTTGGCATAGGGAAATAAAAAAACTTATAGAACAAGATGAAATAGGTAACTTATTCAGCCTTAATTTTAGGTCTAGAATGGGCGATGGTTGGGGAGAAGATGCCTATTTAGCCAGACAACCTTACTTTAGGGATTATAAAAAACTACTCATCTACGAAACAGGAGTTCATTTTATAGACACATTCCGTTGTCATGCAGGGGAAGTTACAAGTGCCTATGCCATTCTAAAGCGTTTAAATCCGGTGATAAAAGGTGAAGACTCTGGATTGATGGTTTTAAATTTTGAAAATAATGCCCATGCCATTTGGGATGCTAATAGATACAACGAAAATAATTTTAAAAAGTCGCGCTATACTTTTGGTGAATATCTAATAGATGGTTCTCAAGGTTCTATAAGATTGTATTCAGATGGTACTATAACGGTTCAAAAGTTAGGAGAACCTGAAAAGAAGCATGATTATACTCATAATGATATTGGCTTTGCAGGAGATTGTTGCTATATTTTTCAAAGAGATTTTATAGATAAGCTGAATTCTGGCATGACCTTTGAAACCAGTGGAGAGAACTATTTATTGACTTTACAGGCTCAAGAAGCGGTTTATAAATCTGCTGAGATTAATGCACCTGTTGTCATATAACCGTTATTGTTAAACCATATTCTAAATGAAACATTTTAATTACCTCTTATTAGTTTTTTGTGTAAGTTTTCAACTTTTAAAAGCTCAAGAAACCAAGCAGCAAGTACCATACATATCAGATATCTTGGTACTTTCCGGAATTACAGATTTTAAAATTGACACTACGCAAGAGGCAAGTTATTACCAAGAAAAAAAGCGAGGTACATTGGCTATTAATGCCGCTAATGTTGAATTTAGAGATAAGTGGGCAGGGGCAACACATACTTTTAATGGTAAAACAGGATATTATTCTGCTGAAATTGAAACAATCACAGAAAATGATGGCGAATCTGTTTATCAATTTTATGTTAATAATAAAATTTTAAAATCTCTAGGTAATCCAGAAACTTCAGAATCTTTCATGGCGGTTACCTTAAAAATTGGAAAAGTTTTTTTAAAAACCGGAGATCAAATAACAATAACGTCTAAAGCTGTGACCAATGGTAAAATTCCTGAAAAAGGAGGTACTGCATGGTCTAGAGGACGCTGGAAATCATTGAAATTAACACCTGTTGTTTTCGATTTGAAAGATAAATTAAGTCAAGTAAATCCATTCGAAGAGAAGGAGGGCTTGCTTGTTGTTGAAGCCGAAGATTTTCATTTTAATACTAACAATGAAAGTCCAAGAAAGTTTTTATTACATAAGCATGGTGAAGCCTTACCTATGGGGAACGAGCATGACCATACCGAAACGGCCAGTGGTAAAGCGTATTTAAAGGCTCTTCCAGATACTAGAGTGACACATGATGATAAGTTAATTGTTCACGAGAACTTTTATCCAACACCAGGCATAGGTGGTATGGTATCTTACAAAGTAAAGATTAATAATCCAGGAACGTATTTTGTTTGGGTACGAGCATTTTCTACAGGACCTGAGGATAACGGCATTCATGTTGGTGTAAACGGCACTTGGCCAAAAAGCGGACAAAGAATTCAACTGTGTAAAGGAAAACATAAGTGGACTTGGTCTTCTGCACAACGTGTCCCTAAGAATCATTGTGGCGACCCACAAACGATTACATTAGCTTTTGATGAAAAAGGGGAGTACATCGTTTCTTTCTCTATGCGAGAAGATGGTTTTGAACTCGATAAATGGATTTTGTCTAAAGATAAAAGTTTTATTCCTAATTAAAGAATACTCTTTTATTTAAGTTTTAGCGACGACGGCGCTGACCAGAATATTCCATAGCTTCTCCTTTTCCAAAACCGTAACTAAATCCAAAGGTTATAAAACGCCCTCTTTGGCTTTTGTTAAAAAGATAAAAGGTCTCTTGAATGGTTTCAGATTCGCGAACTCTAGAAGCGAAAACATCGCGAATACTTAGATTGAGAACGCCCTTACCCTTTAATATTTTTTTTCTTAAACCTAAGTCGGTAAACCAATTTTCCGCAACTCTTCCCTGTACGGTTTCTGTGCCAGACTGATAATTGCCTGTTACCTCAAAGTCTATCTCTGCTGGTAGTTTAATTTTAGAGGTTAACCTTCCGGTCCATTGGTTAGCATTAAAGTCAATGGCAGTTCCGTTAAAATCACCTTGTCTGTTAAAGAGATTATAGTTAAAATCACCATTAAAGATCAGCCATTTATTAACGGGGTATTTTCCGTTGAATTCTATCCCCGTAGCATTCGTTGTGCCAATGTTTAATGGCTTAAACGTATTTACATTATTTTCAAAAGTTGATATACGTCTTTCTATAGCATCGGTGGTATATCTGTAATAAACCCCAAAATTAAAGGTCGCTTTGCCTAAACTGTAAATATTAGTTAATTCGTAGGAGTCTGTAAACTCTGGACGTAACTCAGGATTACCTGTTCTAATATTAAAATTATTCCGAATATTGAAAAATGGATTTAAATCCCAAAGTCGGGGTCTGTAAACACGCCTTGAATACCCGAGTTGTAACGAATAATTGTCGCTAAACTTGTAAGAAGAATGAAAACTGGGAAATAGATTGGAGTAGTTTTGATTATTGCTTTCATTCGTATTTTTAAGCAGGGTTTCCAAATCGGTATTTTCTATTCTCAAGCCAACTTTAATTCCCCATTTGTCTCCTTCATATGCTATGGTACCATAAACACCAAGTACATTCTGAATAAATTCAAAGACATTGGTTTGGTTGGAGTCTATTACAAAAACACCATTTATTAAATCTTGTACTTCAAAGTCGTTACTAACATTATTAAGTACATATTGGGTGCCAGTTTCTAAAGTGAATTTTTCGTTGTAAGGTTTAGTATAGTCAAACTTAAAGGTGTGATTAGCTTCCTTAAAATCTGTTCGTGTTTTTTGTACGGCGTCCCGGTTTGTCCCAGATAAAGTTTCATCATTGAAATCTGAGGATTGTTCTTTTCCAAAAAACCGGCCTAAAGCACTAAAAATAAGCATGTGGTCTTTATGGTCTTCAAAATCTTTTTTGTACTGTAGTTCATACTGATATTTAGGATTGGTTGCTTCTGTCTCTTCAGTTCTTCTCCAATTTGAGTTTTCAGAATCGTCAATGAAGTTAAAACGGGTTTCAGAAGGCTGTTCCTCAATTTCATAAGCAAAATTTCCAGAAAGGGTAATCACGTTATTCTCGTTAATGTGATAGTCTGTACCCAAAACGATGTTATAATATTTCTCATTTCTAAATTCTGTACCTTCAGAAGTTAAGGTAGAATTGTTTGTCAAATCCCTATTTATGGTATTTCTATCATTGGGTAGCTTTCTGTAGCCTACGCCCAATTGACTGAAAAGATTAAATTTTTCAGTTCTACGGTTAAGGCTTAATCCGAAACTCTGATTTATCGGTGTGCCAATATTTAAACTAGCTGAACCATTGAGACCTTTGCGTTCCTCTTTTTTAAGAATAATGTTTATGATACCAGAGGTACCTTCCGCATCGTATTTTGCCGACGGATTGGTAATAACTTCAACACGTTCCATCATATCTGCGGTTATTGTGCCAAGAGCATTGCCACTGTCGCTGGCAATAATAGACGGTTTGCCATTTATTAGTATCTGTACACCTTCACTACCACGCAAACTAATATCGCCTTCAATATTTACATTTACAGAAGGGACATTGTTTAAGACCTCTAATGCGCTAGCGCCAGTACTGCTTAAATCTTTACCAATATTAAAAATACGCTTATCTAGTTTAAATTGGGTTTTAGAAACTTCAGCTTCAACGATAACTTCACCCAATTGTTCTAAATCTTCTTCTAAAAAAATGGTTCCTAATTGGACTTTTCCCTGCTTTATTTCAAAATCTTTTAAGGTTTTTGTTTTATAGCCTATAAAGCTAAATTGAATATGGAATTTCGATATATTGGAGTTTAATTTAAAAGCACCATCGTCCATTGTTGTTGTACCGTTTATATTTTCAGAAGTACTTGGGTCAACAATTAAAACTGTTGCAAAAGCAATGGGTTGATTTGTTGAAGATTCTATAACCTTTCCTGTAATGCTAATACTTTTTTCTTGACTAAGGCCAACAATAGAAAAAAGAATAAAGGAAAGATAAATTAACAGTTGAATTCTTTTCTGAAATTTATCACACAAATTATTGTAAAACTGCAAAATGTAAGGGTTATTTGATTAGTTTGGTTTTAAAACAAAATCTAAACTAAGTTATTTAAAATAATTAGTGCTTGTTTAAATTATAACAGTTTTTAACACCAAACTAAAGCTGGAAACAATAATTTTGTAAAATCGCAAAATAGAATTAAGATAATATATGAGAAAGCTGCTAACATGCCTTTTGTTGTTGACAACAATACACAGTTTTTCACAAATTTTAGAACCAGTAAAATGGAAAACTTCTACAAAAGAGGTTGCTGAAAATGAGTATATACTTATTACCACGGCTACCATAGATGAAGGTTGGCACTTATACTCCCAACATGTACCAGATGGTGGACCAATACCCACAACCTTTAATTATTCTAATGCCGAAAAGTTAGGAGAAACTAAAGAGCCCAAAGGTTATACAGTCAATGATCCCATTTTTGAAATGGAGATTACGTACTTTGGAGATAAAGCGCAGTTTGAACAAAAGGTTAAAGTTGAAAGCGGTACAAGGATTGTAAACGCAACAGTTGATTTTATGGTTTGTGACGATTCTAGATGTTTGCCACCAACCACTGTTAACCTCACTTATCAAATACCCGAGAAAAAGGCCGCTACTAAAATAGAAAAACCTAGTAAGTTAAAAATAGACCTAAGTGATGAGCCAACCATTGGTATTCTTGAGCCCATAAAATGGAATACTTCTGTAGAAAGAATTTCTGAAACAGAATACGATTTAATTATAAATGCAGCAATTGAAAAAGATTGGCATTTATATTCTCAGTATACCGCAGAAGGCGGTTCATTGCCTATACTTATCGAAAAAGATACTGAAACTACAGATTACGAGTTAGTTGGGAAAGCCATAGAGAGTGATACAATTAAGAAATACAATGATGTTTTTGAAGTTTATGAAACCTATTTTGATAATTCAACAACCTTAAAGCAGCGTATTATATTAAATAACAAGGAGGTAACTCAAGTAGCATTACGACTAACTGGACAAGTATGTAAAAGTGTTTGTTTACAGGTAGATGAGCGTTTTGTTTTTTCTCTAGAAGGTGAAGATATCTCTGAAACAACTAATGTTGTAAATGAGCAAAACCCAACTACAAACAACACGCTTTATGGTATGGAGCCTGGAGATGTCACGCTTATAGAAAACGATTTAAAAACTTCTAAATCACTTTGGACGATTTTTGGGCTAGGTTTTTTAGGTGGCTTATTAGCGTTACTTACACCTTGTGTGTTCCCTATGATACCACTAACCGTAAGTTTCTTTACAAAAACAGGTGGAACAAGCAAAGGGTCTGGAATAGGAAAGGCTGTACTTTACGGTGTTTTTATTTTGTTGGTGTATTTACTTTTAAGTGTGCCGTTTCATTTGTTAGATTCTGTTAATGAAGACATTCTTAATGAGATTTCTACAAACATATGGTTGAACATCATATTCTTTGCTGTTTTCGTGTTTTTTGCCTTTTCATTTTTTGGATATTATGAACTAACATTACCCGAAAGTTGGACCAGCAAAACAACAAAAGGGGAAAACGTAGGCGGTATAGTTGGTGTTTTCTTTATGGCCTTAACTTTAGCCATAGTTTCATTTTCATGTACTGGGCCTATATTGGGTTCTTTATTGGCGGGCTCTTTATCGTCTGATGGTGGTGCTTGGCAGCTAACAGCTGGTATGGCGGGGTTTGGTGTTTCTTTAGGATTGCCATTTGCACTATTTGCCATGTTCCCAAATATGATGAATGCCTTACCTAAGTCTGGTGGATGGTTAAATACAACCAAAGTAGTACTAGGCTTTTTAGAGCTCGCATTGGCATTTAAGTTTTTGTCTAATGCCGATTTGGTAGCGCATTGGGGCATATTAAAAATTGAAGCGTTTTTAGGAATCTGGATTTTATGTTTTGGGGGATTAGCATTATATCTTTTCGGAAAAGTAAAATTCCCTCACGATTCCCCCATAAAAAAGTTATCGTTCTTTAGAATTTCAACGGGAGTATTAATAGCAGCTTTTACTATTTATTTGATTTCTGGATTTCGAGTAAACAAAGAAACAAATACGTTTACATCTTTAACCTTGTTGAGTGGTCTAGCACCTCCTGTAGGATACAGTTGGTTGTTACCAAGTACAACAACGAACAATCTTAAAACGTTCAAAGATTTAAAAGCGGGTATAGCTTATGCTAAAGAAGTCAATAAACCCATAATGCTTGACTTTACAGGCTATGCTTGTGTAAATTGTAGAAAAATGGAAGAGCATGTTTGGCCCAAGCAAGAGATAGATTATCATTTAAAAAATGATTATGTGGTGGTTTCACTTTATGTTGATGATAAAAAAGAATTACCCAAAGCTGAACAGCTTGAAGTTAACAGGGTAAATGGAGGAACAAGACTGCTAAAAAATTATGGTCATAAATGGGCCAATTTTCAAACGCAGTTCTTTAGGTCTAATTCGCAACCTTATTATGTGCTTTTAACTCCAGATGGAACCCAAATGTTAGGAAAACCAGTAGGTTATACTCCCGATGATAAGGAGTATGCTCAGTTTTTAAAATCTGGTTTAGCAGCTTTTAAAACTATTTCACAAAAATAGAATAGCGCTATTCTGTAATTTCAATTTCGAAAAGTTTATCCCATCGTTTACCCGTAACAAATATGGTTTTGGTTTCAGGGTTATAGGCGATGCCGTTCAACACATCTAAGGTAGGGTGTTGGGTTACGAGTGCTTTTAGTGGTGTAAAATCAACAACTCCAAGTACGGCACCATTCTCTGGATTTATAATAGCCACACCATTTTTTTGATATCTGTTTGCATAGATTTTTCCATCTATCAATTCCATTTCGTTAATTTGGGTAATCATTCCTTTATTGGTACAAACCTGGATATAGTCTTCTTCTACTAAAGTTTCAGGATTTAAAATCCATACTTTTTCTGTACCATCACTCTTATAAATTTTGCCGTTGTAGTTACACAGGCCCCAACCTTCTTTACTGTTGCCGTATCTAAAACTACTTAGTTTTTCAAGGGTATTTACATCATAAACAAAACCTTGATTTTCTCTCCATGTTAATTGAAAAACCTTGTCATTTAAAATAGTCAAACCCTCGCCAAAGTAGTTCTCACCTAAATCTACATTTATAAGAACTTCACCGGTCTTGTAATCTACTTTTCTGAGTTTGGATTCTTTGTATTGCCCGGTGCTCTCATATAAAAAGCCATTGTGAAATTCTAAACCTTGCGTGTAGGAAGTGATATCATGAGGGTATTCATTAAGAATCTTGTAATGATAAAGTTTTGGAGGCGTATTATTTAAAATAGTTATGGGCGTAGTTACACTTAACGATTCTCCCTCTATATAAATTGAAGCTTCAACGGTTTGCTTACCCAGTTTAAAATCACTTAGCTTGGTGCTTTCTCCAATTTTTTTTGCATCTAAGGTATAAACAACAGAATCTGTTTTATGATTTTTTTTATTTAGAAGAGATAGGTTAAGCACTTCAGTGTTAGAAATATTCCCTTTTTTAGTATTGGTTTTTATCTTAAAATCCTTTTTTTTCTCAGTAATATTAGAACCACAAGAAATTACAAATACACTTAAAAATATGATTAGGAGATACTTGAGTAGAGGCATGGTGTTTTAAATTTCGGGCAAGATATTTATTTAAAATCAGTTTAGAAAAATATTGTGAAAGTTTTAAAAGGTTGTATCTTTGCAGCCGGCAAGTCCTACACAACCAGCTCCTGTAGAATCCTCCAGGGCGGGAACGCAGCAAAGGTATACGGTTGTAGCGGTGTGATGTAGGTAGCTTGCCTTTTTTTGTGCGCCTATCCCAAATCCTTTCCAAAGGGAAGGACTTCTAAAATAAATAGTCATATTAATATTTTTAATTTTGGCTTAATTGTATTGTTTTGGAATTTGTATTTTGAAAATTATAATTTCGCAGTATTATGTCTAAAGTTGTTTTGATAACCGGAGGCTCCTCTGGAATTGGTAAATCTATTGGAGAATATTTAGCCGATAGAGATTATAAGGTTTACGGTACTAGCAGGAATCCAGATAAATATTTAGATAGTAAATTCCCTATCTTGGCTCTAGATGTTAAGGATTCGCTAACCATAAACAGTACAGTAGCAAAGGTTATTGAAAATGAAGGGCGATTAGATGTTTTAATTAACAATGCCGGAGCAGGCATTACAGGACCCATTGAGGAAATTCCTGAAGAAGAAATAAAGAATAATTTCGAAACTAATTTTTTTGGCCCCATAAATGTTATTAAAGCAGTATTGCCCCAAATGCGTAAACAAGGCGATGGTTTGATAATCAATGTCACATCTATTGCTGGTTATATGGGACTTCCATATAGAGGTGTTTATAGTGCTAGTAAAGGCGCTTTAGAATTGATTACCGAAGCCTTTAGAATGGAGCTTAAAGATTTTAATATTAAAATGACCAATATAGCCCCTGGTGATTTTGCGACCAACATTGCTGCGGGTAGGTATCACGCCCCTTTATTAGATGATTCTCCTTATAAGACACCTTATAGCAATACATTGGATTTAATGAATACCCATGTAGATTCTGGAAGTGACCCAAATTTAATGGCAAAGGAAGTTTATAAAATCATCAACAATCCTAATCCCAAAATACATTATAAAGTAGGGGAGTTTATGCAGAAATTCTCAATAGTTTTAAAACGAATTCTGCCAGATAAGGTCTATGAAAAGCTACTCATGAACCACTACAAAATCTAGTTGGTATATTATTTGATAGTACTGTTTCAAACCTTAAACTCATGAAGCAATACTATTCACTTTTGTTGGTTTTTTGCATTACATTTTGCTTTTACAGCTGCGATGATGTGTTGGAATGTATCATAAACGTTCGACCAGAATTGCATAATAACGATATGGATATTGCAAGAGTGGATTCCTATTACTTTGAAACGATTACTGCAGAAGTAAAGAATGAACCAAACGACAATGATTATGATTACTTTTTTTCTGTTTCTGGAAATGTACCCAAGGGTTTAGATATAGTTTATGAATACCGAAGAATTATTATTGAAGGCATACCAAAAGAAACCGGAAGATATACTATTAGAGTTTCTCTGGATGTTGTCGCGTTAAATGAGTTTTATTTTGATGAATTTGGTAACGAAATATACCATGCCCCGCTGTGTACAAACACAACTTCAAAAGTTTATACAATAGTGGTAAGATAGAGGATGTTATCTATTTAACATGCCCAATAACTGTTGCTCAAAATTACCAGAAAAGATATTGGTATTGTGATTTTCGATTTTCTTGTTTTTATCAATAACGATAGTTTTAGTCATTGGATAAATAGCAAGTGTCTTTTTTGAAACATCAGGAGTTTTGAATACATATTGGTCGTAAAAGCTACAATTGGATTTCCTTAATGTTTGTTTTGTTTTTTCTAAACCGAAATCATCTATGTTGATAGATATAAATTTAACTTCTGGGTACCTCTTTTTGAGTTTAGATATTTTTTCTTGGCTTTCTTTAAAATGACGATAGTGTGCATGTGACCAGAAATTGATAACGGTCGTGGAATTAACTAAGGCGCTAAAATCAAAAATATTATTGTCGTAATCTAGTACATTAAAAGAAGGAAGGTGCGTGTTAGCTTCAAACGTTTTTAAAGCATTGGCATAACTTGTTAGTTTGTTTTGTAAGGTTTGATCTTTAGATTTCTCTATAAATGATTTTAAAATAAGGGCATTACCTTCAGGGTTATTACTCAATGCGATATACTTCATTGCATATTTATAAAGTAATTCGTCCTTAAGAGATCTATCGGTAACCAAACTGTCGATTATATGAAGGCGTTCCAAGTTATAGCAACTGGAAAACCAATCGAATTTTTTTGCTTTATTGTGTTTAGAGTGTGATTCGAGTGATATGTTACTTAGGTTATACCTCAAAAACATTTTGTAGTTGCGATAATTCTTAAAGAAAGTATCATTGTAATCTATGTCTTTTCTATAGCTATAAAATGTTTTGGGTAACTCGCTGTAAAAATCACATTTGTTTTTACCATACTGAATTAAAGGATAAGCTTCTTTGTATGAATAGTATTGGTAATTAATGTTGGCATTGGCAATCTTTTTAAAAAGATCAGACGGATTATGTTTATCTACAAAATGGTCTAAATGCTTTAGTTTTTTTTGTTTTAGTGAATCAACGCCTTTTTCAAAAGCAATTGGGTTTAATTGACAAAGTTTTAAAATGTGTTTTTCTTCTTTTTCATTTTCCAAGAACTCATTAATAAAGTAATTGTTTTTTTTAGCCCCTTTTCCTGTGTACACCAAAGATTCATCGAACTCCAAAGTGTTCAATCTAAACAGTAGGCTATCTTCTGGCTCAATTAAAAAAACTTGGTTTTCTATGCCATGAACAAAAGTATACATGCCCTGAGTGACAGTATCTATTTTGAACATAAAGCGGTTTCTACCATCAAGTCTAATGGAATCGATTACAATATTGTCCTTTTCAAGAATTATATATTTGGAACTAGGATTAATAATTTCTCCCCCAAGGTAAGCACTCAGTTTAGAGGCATCCGAGTTATCTGTTCTACATCCAAAGATTGTTAGAACCAAAACTAGTATTCCTACAATGTTAAATTTCATATCATCTGTTTGCTAGCTATTATAGCACCAAACAAAAATATGTGTTGTACCAATAACCTGTTGTTAATGGCCTGTTAAATATTGAAAATGTTAAGTTAAACAACATTCTAAGCAGCTAAAAATAGATGATTTAAGTTTCAACTTACCAATTCATTTTTCTACTTTTGCAAAAAAATAAAGCACACTTATGTTATCGGTATCAAATCTTTCGGTTCAATTTGGAAAACGTATTCTTTTTGATGAAGTAAATACAACATTCACTCAGGGTAATTGTTATGGCATTATTGGAGCAAACGGCGCCGGTAAATCTACGTTCTTAAAGATTATTTCAGGTAAAATGGAGGCAACCTCTGGTCATGTTTCTTTAGAATCTGGAAAGCGTATGTCTGTACTTGAACAGAATCACAACTTATACGATGACCACACAGTGTTAGAAACGGTTTTAATGGGAAATAAGCCATTGTATGACATTAAGACTGAAATTGATGCGCTATACGCCGATTATACCGATGAAAATGCTGAAAAAATAGGAGAGCTCCAAGTGCAATTTGAGGAAATGAACGGATGGAATGCCGATAGTGATGCAGCTGCTATGCTATCTAACTTAGGTATAAAAGAAGATTTCCATTATACTTTGATGAGCGATTTAGATGGTAAACAAAAAGTACGTGTGTTATTGGCTCAGGCACTTTTTGGAAATCCTGATGTATTGATCATGGATGAGCCTACTAACGATTTGGATTATGAAACCATCACGTGGCTAGAAAATTTCCTTGCTAATTACGATAACTGTGTGATAGTGGTATCTCACGACCGTCACTTTTTAGATGCCGTATGTACTCACATTTCTGATATTGACTTCGGGAAAATAAATCATTTTTCTGGGAACTATACCTTTTGGTATGAATCCTCTCAATTGGCTGCTCGCCAGAGAGCACAACAAAACAAAAAAGCCGAAGAAAAGAAGAAAGAACTTGAGGAGTTTATCCGTCGTTTTTCTGCAAACGTTGCTAAAAGTAAACAGGCCACTAGTAGAAAGAAAATGATTGATAAACTTAATATCGAAGATATTAGACCATCATCTCGTCGTTATCCAGCAATAATCTTTGAACGCGAGCGAGAGGCCGGAGATCAAATATTGAATATTGAAGGGTTAGAGGCATCTATTGATGGTGAATTATTATTTAAAAATATAGACCTTAATTTGGCTAAAGGCGATAAAGTCGTTGTATTTTCTAGAGATTCTAGAGCAACAACAGCGTTTTATCAAATCATTAATGGTAAGGAACAGGCTGATGCCGGTAAGTATGCTTGGGGTGTAACTACGTCTCAATCTTATCTTCCATTAGATAATAGCGAGTTTTTTAATAACGATTTAACCTTGGTAGATTGGTTGCGCCAATGGGCTAAAACTGAAGAAGAGCGCGAAGAAGTTAATATCCGAGGGTTCTTAGGTAAAATGATATTTAGCGGTGAAGAAGCCTTAAAGAAATCTAATGTATTATCTGGAGGGGAAAAAGTACGTTGCATGCTTAGTAGAATGATGATGATTAGAGCTAACGTGCTTCAACTTGATGAACCAACTAACCATTTGGACTTAGAAAGTATTACGGCATTTAACAATTCACTTAAGAATTTTAAAGGCACCATTTTATTCACGACTCACGACCATGAATTTGCCCAAACTGTAGGAAACAGAGTTGTAGAATTAACACCTAATGGCGTCATAGATAGGTACACAACTTTCGATGAGTACATGCAAGACGAGAAGATCAAAGACTTAAGAGAGAAAATGTATTCCGTTACGGCTTAGTTTTCTTAATTTAATAACTGTAGTTTGATTTTTTAGAGTGTAGTAAAAGCCTGCCTGTTATAGGTTATAAACTATCGTGGAATTTTTATTTCAATTAATACTCAAAGTTGGTTTTTGTTCCAGGAGGTGGTGGAATATTTTTGTATTCAGTTGGTGTTAAAGTGTAAACTTCAATTTCGTTTATTCCGTTCTTCAACAGTAAAGGCTTTAGTGAAATGAATAATAAATCATTGAATCTCTTGTCGTAAACTCCTCTATCTAGTTTCGATGAGTAATAGTAATCTTGTTCTTTACTAATTTTTATGTCTAAGGTGTCTTTATCAAGAGCAAAAAAGAGAACTTCTTCTTTTGTGTTATTGAGAAATATAGTGATGATAGAGTCTTTAATACCGCCAATTTTTTTAAGCAACGCTTTGTTTGATTTATATTCAGAATCGGAGGAAGTGAGTTTTTTGAATTTAGAATTAGAGTCAGAGAATATTATATAGGAATTTGATTCTTCAATTATTTCATTTTTTTTATAATTCCTAAACCCTTTATAAACTAAGCATGATATTCCAAATATCACTATCAGAGATATGAAATACGTTGTTTTTTTACTCTTTCTCAAATATCTTCAACTAAGATGTAATTCCCTTTTCTAATTAAAAATTTAATCCTGAAGTTCAGAATTAAATGCTTCGACAATGGTTAAAGCTTTTTCAAGTTCATCGTTGTGAACATAGACTTCTTGAAACCCAGGAATAATACCGCCGCCAAAACCTGCTAATCTAGCCGATTCTGTTTCATCTTTAATTACAGGAGTGATATTAATGTTTTGAAGCTCAATGTTAAGACGTTGTACTACAATGGAGCTTCCAGTAAAAACCTTTGTATAGTTAGAATCCGTCATAACGCATAAATTTAAGTGTTCTTTTAAATATACGAAATTTTAGTGGAATTTTGTAATAGAATGTTCAAAAAAAAGAGTCGTTAAAAAGTACCGGTAAATCCTATTTTATTAGTACTAAAAGAGATATTCCAAGAAATCTTGTTTGGTTTGGTAGGTCTATCAGAATATAATTCTTTTTTACTAAGGAACTTATCAATACTATCTACAACTATGATGCTTAGTGCTGTGCTAAAAGCAATGTCTGTAATCCAGTGGGCGTTGTCTACCAATCTACTTACCGGTGGAATAGCGCCAATGCTATAAATTCCAATTTTCACCCATGTATTATCAAACTGTTTGGCAATGGCATGTGCCATAGTAATAGAAAGCGATGAATGTCCAGAAGGGAAGGAGTGGAAACCACCTTCACTAGAAAAGGGTTCAAAGCCCCAATTACCCAATCCCATATCAGGCCTGGCACGACCAACACCAGTTTTTAATAAAGAAGTAATAACTCCTGTTGTAATTGTAGAAGAAATAATTAAAACACTGGTACGGCGTATTTGCTCGTTTTTAGTTAACAAACCAAAACCATAGAGACCAGCGTTGGCCATAAAATAGTTTTGCGGACTTCCCATATACCAACCTATGTCCCTAACTAAACTGGGGAAGTCTTCCCGTTGTCTGGAAAAAAAAGAATTGATTTCATCGTCTGCGGCAGACAATGCTATGGTGCCTCCAAGTAAACCTCCTAATTTTATAAAATCGTTACCTTTCCAATGTACTGGCCTTGAAAAGGCATGTCCTGTACTTTTTATTATCGACTTTATATCATGCTTAAAAAGTGCTCCAACCTGTATTGAGTCTTTTCCCTTGGTTTTAACTTGTTGTCCAAAACTTAAGCCAATATTCACAAAAAGAAGTATTAGCAGAATGTATATGTTTTTAACGTAATTCGGCACCAAGTTGTTTTTCAAAGTTTTCTTGAAGCTTGCTCATAATTTTATCTATTTGCTTATCGTTAAGGGTTTTATTTTCATCCTGTAACGTGAAACTTATAGCGTAACTCTTCTTGCCGTTTGGCAAGTTTTTACCTTGGTATACATCGAATAAATCAACATCCTTTAGTAATTTCTTTTCGGTTTGCGATGCTATTTTGTCAATGGCTTCAAAAGTAACAGACTCATCCAATAACAATGCAAAGTCCCTGCGAACCGCTGGGTATTTTGGAATATCGGTAAATTTAACTTTGTTATGCTTAACCAGGTCTAAAACTGTATCCCAATGAAAATCGGCGTATAGTACATTTTGAGAAATGCCAAACTGCTTTAGTATCTTTTTGTTTACGAGTCCAAAATCTACTAGCTTATGTTTTCCTAGAGACAAACTAACGCCTTCGCTAAAGATGTCACTTTTAACAGGAGATACATTATATCTGGATAAGCCAAGGCGGTCTAAAATTGCAGTAATGGTTCCTTTCAAGAAGAAGAAATCACTTTGTTGAGTAGTGTTAGTCCAACGTACTTCAGAGCGATTACCGGTTACAAATACCGAAAGATGCTTAAATTCTTCTCTATTATCTCCGTATTGGTGATACGTTTTACCAAATTCGAACAACTTTAAATTATCTCTCTTTCTGTTAATATTATAGCTAACAGCTTCGAGTCCAGAAAACAACAAACTTTGGCGCATAACACCCAAATCTGAACTTAAATGGTTAAGGATACTAACATTGTGTTCGTCGTTTAACTGCTCCGTTAATTGGGTGTATTTTGCCGTAGTTAGGGAGTTAGCCATAATTTCGAAAAATCCTTGAGACACGAGTTGGTCTCCTACTACATTTTGTATTCTGTAATCGTCAAACTTTGAAGTGCTAGAAATAGAAGCGTTTAACTTTTTTGTGGTGCCTATGTTGTTATAGCCATAAACACGGAGTATTTCCTCTATAACGTCGGCTTCGCGCTGCACATCGTTTCTGTAGGCGGGGACGGTTAACCCCAAACCAGCTTCGGTAACATTATTTACTTTAATTTCAAGTGAGGTTAATATACTTTTAATCGTTTCTCTTGGGATTTCCTCGCCAATTAATTTTTTGGCATTTTCAAAACTCAATCGAACTTGAAAGTCCTCAATTTTGTTCGGGTAAATATCTGTGATTTCACTGGTGATTTCTCCACCTGCTAATTCTTGAATTAATAATGCGGCACGCTTTAAGGCGTATTCTGTAATGTTAGGATCGATACCACGTTCAAAGCGGAATGATGCATCGGTATTTAGACCGTGACGTTTAGCAGATTTTCGTATAGATACAGGATTAAAATAGGCACTTTCCAAGAAAATACTTGTGGTGCTTTCTGTTACTCCAGAATGTTCGCCTCCAAAAACGCCAGCAATACACATTGGTTTTTCAGCATCACATATCATTAAATCATCTTCATGTAACTCACGTTCAACTCCATCTAATGTTGTGAATTTGGTGCCTTTTTCTAATGTTTTAACTTCTACTTTATTACCCGAAATTTTAACCGCATCGAAGGCATGTAATGGCTGACCTAATTCATGAAGTACATAGTTTGTCGCGTCTACCACATTGTTTATTGGTGCTAGTCCGATAGCTTTTAATCGATTCTGTAACCAATTAGGAGATGCTTTAACCTTTAATCCTGAAATTGTTACACCACAATATCTCGGCGCTAATTCTTTATTGATAATCTCTACATCCATCTTTAGCATACGGTTGTCAACTCTAAATGCACTAACCGATGGTGTAATTAATTCTAACTTAACATCTTTCTGTAACAAGCCAGCTTTTAAGTCCCTTGCTGTTCCTAAATGGCTCATAGCGTCGGCTCTGTTAGGGGTCAATCCAATTTCAAAGATATGGTCGTTTTCAATATCGAAGATTTCAGCACAAGGTGTACCTACTTTTAAGTCTTCATCTAAAACCATAATGCCATCATGGGATTTTCCAAGACCTAATTCATCTTCGGCACAAATCATTCCGAAACTTTCCTCACCTCGAATTTTTCCTTTCTTGATTTTCCAGCTTTCGCCTTCTTCTGTATATAAAGTCGTTCCAATTGTAGCTACAGGAACTTTTTGTCCTGCAGCTACATTTGGTGCTCCACAAACGATTTGTAACGGTTCGCTATCACCAATAGTAACTGTTGTAACCTTTAATTTGTCAGCATTTGGGTGTTTTTCGCAGGTTAAAACCTCACCAACTACTACGCCTTCTAAACCACCTTTAACCGATTGGTATGTTTCAATTCCTTCTACCTCAAGTCCCAAATCTGTTAGTAATTCCCCAGCTTTTTCGGGAGACCAATCTATCTTAATGAATTGCTTTAACCAATTATATGAAATCTTCATAAAGTATACTTCTATTTTAAGAAGGCAAATATAAAATTTTGCTGGGTAGCATTCAAATAACAGAGGTGATTTGTATAATGCGTTATGCCTCTAATTCTTCAATTACTAGATTAAAATCATATTGTAAATCTTCATGTAGGTTTGCTAACTGCTTTTTAGCCAAATTTAGTTGACGGAGATACATGTTTTGAAGCTGTGTACTTTTATTTATGGTTGGCTTAAACGTTTTTAGTTTTTTGCAAAAGTAGAGTAGGAGTTCCACCTCTGTTTCTTTCTTTTGCGAGTATCTTATGTATTTTTTTACGTTACGTAAAATCTTTCTAACGCTTTTTCTAATGTAGTAATAGCTGTCTGTATTAATTATTTCGAACGATTCATTTATGTGGTTTTTAACACTTTCAATATAACCAGCTTCATCATGCGATTCGAATAGTAAATAGGTTAGAAGCTCCTTGTTTTCTTTTTTGAATCTAGATAACCTTAAGCAAATATTCTGTATTTCTGTAGGCGATAAGTCTTTGAGTTCTTGTCTAATTTCTTTAACCGATACTGCTTTCATCTATATTTTGTAATGTTTTTTGATGCTGCGTTTAACGTAGATTAATCGCATTAAACCTATGATTAAAATTACGGGCGAAATAATTAGTAGTATAATACCAAAAGATTTAAGGTCTGAGAAAAATTCTAACTTTATAATAGTTATTCCGGTTCCAAGAAATACAATAAACGTTCTAAAGTAGGCTAGAAATGTTCTTTCGTTGGCTAATTTCGTGCGTTCTATTGCCAGCCAGTCTCTGGTTATTAGGTTTGGTGTTTTGCTCATCCTGTAGTAGAATTTAAAATACTTTTCCGGTAATATTCATCTCTTATCACAATATAGGGGTTATCATTTAAAGCATATTATATTTTGAGAATAAAAAAAGCCTTTCGAGTTAAGAAAGGCTTGCGAGATTATATTGTTTTAAAATCATCTGAATTTTGGATAGTCTACAGGACTAGCTTCATGCATAACGTTGTAAACAGCTTCGAATATATCCTCAGCCGATGGTTTTGAAAAATAGTCACCATCATCACCATAGGCAGGTCTATGTGCTTTAGCAGTAAGTGTTTTAGGTTCACTATCTAAAAATTGAAATGCTTTTTGGTTACTTAAAATTTCATCTAGTATATATGCCGATGCACCTCCTGGCACATCTTCATCAATAATCATGACTCTGTTTGTTTTTTCAATACTTTTTACGATGTCATGGTTTAAATCGAAAGGAAGCAAGGATTGAACATCGATAATTTCTGCATCGATACCCACAGTTAAAAGTTCTTTGGCAACTTTTTCAACAATTCTTAGTGTTGATCCATAGGATACCAAGGTTATGTCTGTTCCTTCTTTAACGGTTTCTACAACCCCTATCGGCGTTTTTAAATGGCCAAGATTATTAGGCATTTTTTCTTTTAGTCTGTAGCCATTCAAACACTCTACAACTATGGCAGGGTCGTCTCCTTGTAATAGCGTATTGTAGAAACCTGCAGCTTTTGTCATATTTCTAGGTACCAACAGGTTTATGCCACGACATAAGTGCAGTATGCCTCCCATCTGTGACCCCGAGTGCCAAATACCTTCGAGCCTATGGCCTCTGGTTCGTATAATTAAAGGAACTTTTTGTTTTCCTTTGGTTCTGTAGTGCGTAGTAGCTAAATCATCGCTTATAGTTTGCATGGCATACAGTATGTAGTCTAAATACTGAATTTCTGCAATTGGCCTAAGACCACGAAGTGCCATACCAATGCCCTGACCTATAATTGAGGGTTCTCTAATTCCTGTATCGGCAATTCTTAATTCTCCAAATTTAGATTGTAAGCCTTCTAAACCTTGGTTTACATCACCTATATTTCCAGTATCCTCACCAAAAACAAGTGCTTCGGGGTAATTACTGAATATAGCTTCAAAATTATCCCTTAGGATTATTCTTCCATCAACAAGCTCTGCATCATCATTATATGTTGGTTCTACCGCACCAATGCGGGTGTTTCCATGTGCAGTTTCTGAATATAAATGCGAACTAAACCTTGGTTGCATTTTATTGAAAATAGTATCTATCCATTGGGATAGTTTTTCTTTTTCGTTGCTATTATGACTAATGGTATATCTTAGTGCTTTTCTAGCACTGGAAAGTAAATCTTTCCTTGTTGGCTCATCATTAGCAGCAACCTGCTCTTTGATTTTGGTGATAAAAACACCGTTTTCAGATTTATTAGCAAGTTGGGTAAGTAGGGAAACTAAATCTGTTTTTTCACGTAATATAGGTCTTAAAAAAGTGTCCCACGCTGTTTTTTTAGCTTCTCTAACTTCTCTCTTTATGGTGCGTTCTATTTCTACAAGCTCTTCGTTTGTTGTAATGCCACTTTCAATAATCCAAGCACGCATTTTAGCATTACAATCATGTTGTCTTTCCCACTCTAGGCGCTCGGCGTTTTTGTAGCGTTCATGAGAACCAGAGGTAGAGTGGCCTTGTGGCTGCGTGAGTTCTACAACATGTATTAGTACTGGGACATGCTCTTTTCGTGCAATGTCACCGGCTTCTTGAAAAGTTTCGACCAAATTGGCATAATCCCAACCTTTAACTCGTAAAATTTCCAGGCCTTCATTGTCGTTATCTCTTTGGAAGCCTTTAAGAACCTCCGAAATATTTTCCTTAGTGGTTTGGTGCTTGGCATGAACGGATATACCGTATTCGTCATCCCAAATACTAATTACCATAGGAACTTGTAATACACCTGCGGCGTTTATTGTTTCAAAGAAAAGCCCTTCACTTGTACTCGCGTTACCTATGGTTCCCCAAGCTACCTCATCTCCATTAACCGAGAAGTTGGTAGACTTTATGTCTTTTAATTCCCTGTATATTTTAGAGGCTTGTGCCAATCCTAAAAGGCGAGGCATTTGTCCTGCTGTACATGAAATATCTGCGCTCGAGTTGTATTGTTTGGTTAAATCTTTCCAGTTGCCATTTTCATCTAAACTATGTGTTACAAAATGGCCACCCATTTGCCGCCCAGCAGACATGGGTTCGTGTTTAAGATTTGTGTTGGCATACAGTCCAGAAAAGAATTGTTCTGCTGTAAGTTCCCCAATAGCCATCATAAAGGTTTGGTCTCGGTAATATCCCGAACGCCAATCTCCCAGTTGGAACGCCTTAGCCATGGCTAGCTGTGGTACTTCTTTACCATCACCAAAAATACCGAATTTAGCTTTGCCCGTGAGTACTTCGCGTCTTCCCATTAAACTACATTCTCTACTTTTAAATGCAATTTTGTAATCTTTAATTACTTCTGCTTTAAAATCTTCGAATGAGATGTTTTTTAAATCGGGAATACTTTGCATAAATAAGGATGCTTTTGGCTTTTGCAAAAGTAGTTAATGTTGACCTTATGTGCAATTATAGAGGCTTCTTAATTGTTAATGAAAAATTAAAAATAGACTTTAAAACAATTCTTTTTTTAAAGATTTGTGGTTAAAAGTGTCGATTTAATGATAATAAATTAATTTGAAGCTTTTTTAAAACCACCTTCTTCTGAAAAGACCCAGCAAAACCTGTGGGTCTACAGTGAATTTAAATCTAATCTTTTGATCATAGTTGGGTTGCCCTATTTCCCATCCAAGACTTGAATAAATCGGGAAGTAAATCTCAAAATAATCGGTTACTAGATTTAACCTTATACCGGAATCGTATACGAATTTAGCAGAGTCAAATTTGTTTTTAACAACACCTATATCCCCATAAGCCAATATATACCTCCATATGGATGTGCTCAGATTTAAAGTAGATATCCATTGGTTTGCAAATGGGGTTTCTAGTTTTGATTTAAAACCACCTTCGGCAGCTATGAATTGTTGACTATAAATTCCAGAGTCTTCAGACCTACCCAAGTAGGCAAAATCAAATAAGTAATCGGTAGGGCGATCAAGAGCGAAGCTGAAAAAATTAGTGTCTAAATCGGTGTTGTTTTTCAGGAAAGCACCTGTAAACAAACGTAAATTTATTTGTCTATTACTCTCAAAAAGCTTCCTGTATTCATAATTGAAGGCTATTTTACTGAAGTTTTTTCCAAGCTGAAAATCTGTAGACCACTTGGTGAAATCTATCAAATTATCATTAGAATGGGTATAACGGGCATTAAACACACTATAATTAGGTTCTGTAGATGTGAAAATATTATTTTCATCTTTATCCCTATTGATGTCTATATATCTAAATACTAAAGCTTTTCTTTTATTTGATCTTAAATCGTTGCTCTCCCTGAATAAAAACGTAAGTGATGGGATTATTTTTCTAACGAAAAGATCTTCGGCATAAGACGAATAACTTCCAGAAATGCCGTAATTTAAATAGTACAGGTTAGAATTTTCGAAGTAATGTATTTTGGAAATGGCTGCTGAACCGGTCAAGGATTTTGACTTTAAGGCGTATTGGGGTTCAATTTTATAGTTTAAAAGCCTTCTTAGTACAGTTTTGTTATAAACTCTGGCTCCTAAGGTGAGCCCATCATAAATATTGTTGAATTCTGCCACAGGCATGAAAAAAACCTGGTTGTAATGCGGGTCTTCTATATCCTGAAACAGTCTAAATTGAAGCGGTTTGTTATTAAAGAAAAAGCCTTTTAGGGATTTCCAGTTGTCTCTTATGTTTATTTCCGGTATAACTTTGTTGTAATTAAGTACCAATTTGTTGGCACTATCCCGGGGTATAGTAAATGTTTTACTATCGCTTATATTTTCGATCCAACGTTTTGATATTATACTATCGTCTAAAAGTGTATATAAAGAAACAGGCATTGTATTATCTCGCTTGTTCTTTATGGTTAGGGTTATTGAATCTGTTGTTTTTGAAACCTTGGATATTTTGAAATCAATTTTTTTTCTTGTTCCAAGATAATCGGTGAAGAACCAATCGATATCTTTTTTTGTTTGGGACTTTATAAACGTTTCAAATGCTTTTGAGCTGGTCTGTTTTAATTTGTGGTCTTTAATAAAACTAGATAGGCTATGCTCTACCACATCCTGGTTCACGAAATCGTCTAGATATCTTAAGCCTACTCCGGCCTTGTATTTGTTAGCAATATTGGCATTGAATTTTAAAAGTGAATCTTTTGACATTGTTAGTGGCTGGTCTCTGTTGGTCCTAGCCATAAGCATAAATGCCAAGATATATTTGTCGTTAAATTTCATATCAGCAATATGAAAGGATCTAACCCCCCAAATATTGGCAATGGAACCCAAAAACTTCATGTCTGGATAGTGGTAATCTACATATTTCATGGCGTAGAAAATTTGAGCAGCATCCAATAGCCATTGTTCCTTTCTAGGGTTGACCAATAATGTGTTTTCAAGGTAATTGTGAAGTGCTAGTTTCAATACCTTTAATTCATATTGAAAATGATTGGGGTAGGGCTTAATAAATTTTGGAAGAAAGTTTAGTCCATAAACGGGGTCTTTTTCATAATCAATTTGAGTAATCAATAATTTTTTGTGTGGATACGCCCCTATATTTTGTTTAATAAAATCTAAAACCTTTTCGGTTATTAGTACTTTATCAATAACCTCTAGACCACCATCTTTAACGCTCGACACTAAAGATAAATCACTGTTTTCTATAGTATTGAAGTCTTTGGTCTTTCTTAAAAAAAGTTTATTACAAACTCTATTTTTACCATAAAGTCTAATATGTTGATTTTTAATATTTTGAATGATATTTTCTGAATCAAGACTCGAGGTTAAATAATAACCATTAGGATAATTTATTTCTAAATTTAGATCTAGTTTTGGTATAAATAAATCATCTAAATCCTTATTGCTGTAATATTGCCATTCTCCATTATTTACAGCAGGTGTTATAAACCAATATCTTAAATCTAAATTACCATCATCAGTTATTCCATAACGCGTAAATTTAGAACTTGGAATTTGTACAATGTTCTTTAAAGAGATTTCGTAATACTCACCTGGTTTAAGAGGTTCTTTTAATTCTACCTTAATAACATCTGGATGCTTTTCAAGTTCACAATAAAAAATATCTTCGTTATCTTGTTTCATAGAAGTAACGATAGAATAACCACGGTCTTCATTTTTTGCTAAATGAAAATTGTTGTTAAACTCTTCTGCTATTCTTTCGGCTAACGGAGTGCTCTTTGTAGAAAAACTATTTGCCCAGTTATTAAGGTAAATGGTTTTTAGGGTGTCATTCGAAGTGTTTTGATATCGAATGGTTTGAGATATTGATATTTTTTTTCCCTGAATGTTAAAATCCGCACTGAGGTCAATTTTATTTTGACCAAAGCTCCACAAACAAGCTAAAAAGCAAATAAGTAAATTTAAGTATCGGATATTCAAACTAAGGTAACATTTAAGGTTAATTCAAAATTTAAGGCTTCGCAATATAGTAAATTAAGGCACTATCCTTTTTTTATAAACAGTGTTACATGACTATTAAACAAGTTAGGGGCTAAAACACCTAACTAAAAATTAGGGGTTAGTTGTGATTGTTCGTAGAATTTATCTAAAATTTGAGTAACTTCTTCTGGTGTGTCTACTAAGTGGACAAGGTCTAAATCTTTTGGGCTTATATTTCCAAAGGTATCCAGCAAGGTACTCTTAATCCAATCCATTAAACCTTTCCAAAAATCGGTGCCGACTAAAATGATTGGGAATTTACCAATTTTATGTGTCTGAATGAGTGTAAGTGCTTCGAAGAACTCATCTAGTGTACCAAAACCTCCGGGCATTACTACAAAACCTTGAGAATATTTAACAAACATGACTTTACGGACAAAGAAATAATCGAAATCTAAATTTTTATCATGGTCTATATAAGGATTGTCGTGCTGTTCAAAAGGCAATTCAATATTCAATCCAACAGAAGTACCACCTGCTAAATGAGCCCCTTTATTTCCTGCTTCCATAATTCCTGGTCCACCACCAGTTATGACGCCGTAACCGGCTTCAACAATTTTTTCTGCAACATCAACGGTTAGTTTGTAGTATTTATGGTCTGGTTTTGTTCTGGCCGAACCAAAAACTGATACGCAAGGACCAATCTTGCTCATGCTTTCAAAACCATTTACAAATTCTCCCATTATTTTAAAGATAGCCCAAGAATCGTTTGTTTTGATTTCGTTCCAACCTTTGTGTCGCAATTCTTTTCTCATATTGTCTTATGTGTTTTTTATTTATTACTGTATTCTCAGAGCGAGCTCTTGAGAGTTGTTGTCTAATGTAATTCTTTTTTAAGGAATTTGGCAGTGTAACTTTTTTTATGCTTCACAACCTCTTCTGGGGTGCCCTCAACTATAATTTGACCGCCACCTTTGCCGCCCTCGTAGCCAATATCTATAATATGGTCAACGGTTTTGATAACATCTAAATTGTGTTCAATAATAAGTACAGTATTACCTTTGTCTGCTAGTTTGTTTAAAACTTGCATGAGCACCCTAATATCTTCAAAGTGAAGTCCAGTTGTGGGCTCGTCGAGGATATAAAACGTATTTCCTGTATCTCTTTTGCTTAGTTCGGTAGCCAGTTTTATGCGTTGTGCCTCACCTCCTGAAAGTGTTGTACTTTGTTGACCAAGTGTGATATAGCCTAATCCAACATCTTTAATGGTCTTTAATTTCTTGTAGATTTTTGGAATATGCTCAAAGAAATCAACAGCCTCGTTAATGGTCATTTCCAATACATCACTAATCGATTTCCCTTTATACCGTATTTCTAGGGTTTCTCTATTAAAACGTTTGCCTTGGCAGGTTTCACATTCTACGTAAACATCGGGTAGAAAGTTCATTTCTATAACACGTAAACCACCACCTTGACAGGTCTCACATCGTCCACCTTTTACATTAAAGCTAAAACGTCCGGGTTTGTAACCTCTAATCATAGCTTCAGGGGTTTTAGCAAATAATGCTCTTATTTCGCTGAAGGTTCCTGTATATGTTGCAGGGTTACTTCTTGGTGTACGCCCTATTGGTGATTGGTTGATATCAATTACTTTATCAATATGTTCTAAGCCCTTAATACTCTTAAAGGGCATTGGCTTTTTTACGCCATTAAAATAGTGAGCATTTAAAATAGGGTAGAGGGTTTCATTGATTAAAGTTGATTTCCCGCTTCCTGAAACACCCGTTATGCCAATCATTTTCCCCAATGGGAATTTAACCGATACGTTTTTAAGGTTGTTGCCTGTACACCCTTTCAACTCCAAAAACTTCCCGTTTCCAGATCGTCGTTTTTTAGGGATTTCTATGGCTTTGGTACCGTTAAGGTAATCTGCTGTTAATGTATGGTGTGTTTTTAAATCGTTAACATTACCAATACTAATAATTTCACCTCCATGTTTTCCTGCTTTAGGACCTATATCAATTACATAATCGGCACGCTCTATCATGTCTTTATCATGTTCTACGACAATCACAGAATTACCAATATCGCGTAACGAAACCAAAGAATTAATTAGTTTTTCGTTATCGCGTTGGTGTAGACCAATGCTGGGCTCGTCCAGTATATAGAGCACGCCCACCAATTGCGAACCAATTTGTGTGGCCAACCTAATGCGTTGTGCCTCACCCCCAGATAGGGATTTAGAGCTTCTATTAAGCGTAAGGTAAGTTAATCCAACATCTAGTAAGAACTGAAGTCTGGATTTAATTTCCTTGAGTATTTCTTCAGCAATCTTTATCTGTTTTTCCGAGAGGTGGTTATGTAAATCATTAAACCAATCTGCTAATTCAGCGATATCTGTATTAGCGAGTTCAGCAATGTTTTTGTTATTTATTTTAAAGTAAAGCGATTCCTTTTTTAAACGGCTACCTTCACAATCCGGACATTTAATTTTATCCATATAATCCTTTGCCCATCGTTTTAAAGATGTAGATTCTGCGGTCTTGTATTGATTTTCGATGAAGTTAGCTACACCTTCAAAATCGATATTATAGTTACGCGTTACCCCCAGCGATTTACTGGCTACAGAGAATTTTTCTTTACCGCCATAAAGAATCATTTCTTTGGCTTCTTTCGGAATGGATTTATAAGGGTCTGTGAGTTTAAAATTGAAACGCTGTGCTATGGTTTCAAATTGTTTAAAAATCCAGCTGCTCTTTTGTGGTCCGTGAGGTGCAATGGCACCATTTGCAATAGAAAGCGAATCGTCAGGAATAATTTTATCGATATTCACCTTGTACAACTCTCCAATACCATTACAGGTAGGGCAGGCACCTTTGGGCGAATTGAACGAAAAATTATTGGGTTCGGGATTTGGGTATGAAATCCCTGAGGACGGACACATTAAATTTCTACTAAAGTAGCGTGATTTATTGGTGTCCTGGTCAATGACCAAAAGTACATCATCCCCATGATACATGGCGGTATTGATAGTTTCGGTTAGCCTTTTGTCGTTATCAATAGTATCGTTAACGACCAATCTGTCTATTACAATTTCAATATCATGGGTTTTGTAACGGTCCAGTTTCATACCCTTTACAATATCGCGAATCTCGCCATCTGTTCTTACCTTAACAAAACCTTGCTTTCCTATTTGTTCAAATAACTCACGGTAATGTCCTTTTCTAGACCTAATTACTGGAGCTAATATATTGATACGCTTGTCTTTAAAGTCTTTAAGAATAAGTTCTTTTATTTGCTCATCGCTATAGCTAACCATTTTATCTCCCGTATTATAGCTAAAGGCATCGCTAGCCCTCGCAAATAATAAGCGCAAGAAATCGTAAATCTCTGTAATGGTACCAACGGTAGAACGAGGGGATTTACTTGTTGTTTTTTGCTCTATTGCAATGACTGGAGAGAGACCATCTATTTTATCGACATCAGGTCGTTCTAAACCCCCTAAAAATTGTCTGGCGTAAGCCGAAAAGGTTTCAATATATCTACGCTGTCCTTCAGCATAAATAGTATCGAAGGCCAAAGAGGATTTTCCGCTTCCCGATAGACCCGTTATAACGACAAGTTTCTCTCTTGGTATGGAAACATCAATGTTTTTTAGATTATGGGCTCGTGCTCCTTTTACTTCTATAGACTCCTCAAATTGGCTCATAAATTTGCAAAAGCGCTAATTTACGATTTTAGTTGTTAAAGTTCTGTGAACTTTTATCTTGGTTTTATTATAATTGTACACAAAATTTTGAAAAATAATAGCATGAAATTATTAGGAATAGGTTCAAGAATACAGTACAACGAATATGGTAAAGGTGTTATTACCAATGTAACATCTCAACACTATTGGGTTACTTTTATTGATAAAGGTTTGGAAACAATAGATTTAGATAGTGAATTTGAAGTGATTGAAGCTGCCTATGATGATTTAGACACCGTTAGTTTCTATGATATCGAAACGAGTTTAGTAGATATTTTAAAAAAATGGAGCGATGTAAGTGAAGTTGTTCCAATTGCGGATAAGTATAAAGGCGGAAAGATTATTTTGCAACCAGCAGACGATAGTTTAAAACCCTATGAGTTACCTATTGATAAATTTTTCCATAAAATAACCATGGTGAGAGATAGGCTGCGTGTTATGGAACAACGCATAAATTCCAGTGATTTAGATGAGCAGGGTAAAATAGATTTACAGCAGTATGTAACCAGGATTTATGGGAGTTTAACTAGCTTTAATGTGCTGTTTAAATCTGATTCCCATAAGTTTATAGGGCAGCGTAGTAAGTAGATTTTTCAGTATTCAGTGGCAGTAGACAGTATTTAGTTTAGCTTTTTGTTGTTCCACAAGGCAATTGTAGATGCTGTAAAAAAAACAACCAAGATTAAATTTAAGTATCCTCCTTTAACGATAATCCAAATATTATTTGGTAAATATTTTGTAACCAAACTTTCAAGTAAAAAAGGAATAAGAGGGAAAAAGAATATTATCCATCTAGGGTATAAAGTTTTTCTTTTCCAGACTTGAACGATAAAAAGAATGGATAGTATTGTTACAAGAGGGTAAACAAATGCCTAATAGTTTCATTTATGTTTTCTGAAAGTAACACTGCTGCGTCTTTGATGTTAATGCTGTGTTCTGTAGCAAGTTTGGCTGTAGTCGCTATAGCAATAAAAGCTCCATGGACTATTCCAAATGCTATTAAAATACTTCCGAATAACATTGTAACACTTAGTCTTAAAACATATTTTGTATGCTTAAAAGCATAATACACTTGACCTAATCCAAGCATATAAAACCAAGTTGCGAATAATGCACATACGCCACTAGCAGTGATTCTAAGGTCCGAAGCATTTCCCATATTCTGTTTTAGGCTCATGTTAACGGGGTCATAGTACAGAAGCATATCACCAGCAAATAGAATTAGCCCTCCCAATATCCCCGAAATCCCTAAAATTCTTATCCAGAATAGTTTAGCTTTCATTGTTTTAATGTTTTGGGGTTTGTTATGGAATGTGTTTACTGCCTACTGAGCACTGCTAACTGTCAAACTTAAGGCGTTCCTTTAATATCGCTAATCTCCATACCAAAGAAAAGGATGTTGTGATATGTTGGTAAAAGCACGCCACTTTCGGTGGTCGTCCAATCGCTCCATGAGGCTTCAAGACCGTCAATAGGAAGCTCTTTTGTCCACATTTTAAAGCACATGGGTTTTCCAGAGTCATCAAGCTCCCACAAAAAGGAATCTCCAGAGTTGTATGTAACCAACAGGGCTTCGCCTTCAGGAGTGTTTACAAGTCCTCGCTTAACGCCTTCATCAAAAACCATGTAGGGTGCAAAGACCCAAAACGTATCGTTTCTAAAGTATTGATGAGCTTTTTGGGTCAACTCTTCGGCTAATTCGCCATCAACCTTGAAACTATGTACATAGGCCTGGTTTAGAGTACTGTCATCAAAATTCAATCTTACTTTATGGTCTTTCCAGTAGACTTCACACTCATTTTTGTGTTTTTCCCATTTGTAGTGTCGTTTGCTTTTAAATGTCCACTCAAAAACTTTAGTGCTATCAAAGGCTTGTTTGTTTAGTGCTTTAGTCATTTTAGAAGCTAAAACATCGGCTTTTTCACTTACTCGGGCATTGGGTAAATTTTCGTTGTATTTAAAGTACAAGAATGCGAAAAAAATCACACTGGGTAAGGTTAGAAAAACTACTATACCTAGAATTATTTTCCAAATGTTCTTTTTTTTCCGTTTTGCCAACTGTAGGGAGTTTTTGCTAATAACTAAGCTAAAAGTATAAACTATTTCCTTCTAATAAAAGGGAAATATTGAAAAACTGTAAATATATTCAGTCGTTTAGCTTATCGACACTTTTAGTTCCTCAAGTTTTTCATTAGCAAAAGATATGAGTTCATCAAAAAATAACGTGAATTCATTTTCAAATTCGGTATAAAACGTCTTGAGTTCATTGATAGCTTCATTCATACTCGATTTGTTTTTCGTTCTTCTATTCATACCATCTAAAACTCGTGATATACCTTCAATAGAAGCATAGCTAAGCAGCCAATTATCTGCAATTAAATAGGGCATCATTTTTTGTACGCGTGCTGGTAATATGGTATAGTGTTCGTTAAGGGACGAGTAAAAATTTTCTACATAAACTTCTAATGGTGTGTTTGAATATTTATTCCAGTTTTTTGCCAAAAAATGATCATAAAGTATGTCTACAATAATACCAGAATAGTGACCATATTTTTCATGAAGTCGTTTTGTGCTTAGTCTTACGGTTTTGTGGGCATCAGTAAACGTATCGATGTGTCTATGAAGTAGGATGCCAATTTGAATGTTTTTAGGGTATTTTTTATAGCGGCTTCCTTTAATGCCATCGGCAATAAAATTCCCGAGGGTAACTAGGTCGTTGTCACCAGATAGATAAATGTGGGCCAAATAATTCATCGCAGAAAATTACGAATAGATTTTTAAGTTTAGTTAAAAAACATCCTAAAAAAAATATGTACGTTTGCAGAAATTAGAATTAGAAAACTATGACATTAATAAAATCAATTTCAGGAATTAGAGGAACTATTGGAGGTAAGGTAGGTAATAATTTAACACCTATTGATGCCGTTAAGTTCGCTGCTGCATACGGTGCTTGGTTGAAACAAAACAGGCCAAATAAAGAGAACTACCGCGTAGTGGTTGGTAGAGATGCTCGTATTTCTGGAAATATGATCCAAGAATTGGTTATGAATACTTTGGTTGGTCAAGGTATACATGTTATTAATGTTGGTTTATCTACAACACCAACTGTAGAAGTTGCTGTACCTATGGAACATGCCGATGGCGGTGTTATTTTAACAGCTAGCCACAACCCTAAACAATGGAACGCTTTAAAACTTTTAAATGAAAAAGGAGAGTTTTTAGATGCAGTTGAAGGTGCTAAAATTCTAGATATTGCCGAAAGTGGAGACGTGGAGTTTGCAGATGTAGACAGCTTAGGAAAAATTACAGTTAATGATGCCTATATAGACTTACATATTATCGAAGTTTTGGATTTACCTTTGGTTACTGTTAAACCTATTGAGGAGGCAGGGTTTAAGGTTGTAGTTGATGGTGTTAATTCCACTGGAGGTATTGCTATTCCTCTATTGTTAGAGCGTTTGGGTGTAGAAGTGGTTAAGCTCTATTGTGAACCAAACGGACATTTTCCACATAATCCTGAACCTTTAAAAGAACACCTTACAGACCTATCGGAAGCGGTAAAAAAGCATAATGCCGATTTTGGTATTGTAGTAGATCCAGATGTAGATAGATTGGCCTTTATGGATGAAAATGGCGAGATGTTTGGAGAAGAATACACTTTGGTAGCCTGCGCGGATTATGTTTTGAGTAGAACACCAGGCAATACAGTAAGTAATATGAGTTCTACAAGAGCATTAAGAGATGTAACCGAAAAGTACGGTGGTACCTATGAGGCGTCTGCAGTAGGTGAAGTGAATGTGGTTAAACTCATGAAAAAGAACAAAGTGGTTATTGGTGGAGAAGGTAATGGTGGTATTATTTATCCTGAATCACATTACGGACGCGATGCTCTTGTTGGTGTGGCTTTGTTTTTAAGTTTACTGGCAGAAAAGAAAATGTCGGTTAGTGCATTGCGTAAAACCTATCCAAACTACTTTATGAGTAAAAAGAAAATCCAGTTGACACCCGATTTGGATGTTGATGGTATTTTAAATGAAATTGAGAATCGTTATAACAACGAGCAGTTAACAACGATTGATGGTGTTAAAATAGATTTTGCAGAAAGTTGGGTGCACTTACGTAAAAGTAATACCGAGCCAATTATTAGGATTTATACTGAAGCTAAATCACAAGAAGAAGCCGATAATCTTGCCGATAAATTTATTGAAGAGTTAGGGAGTTTAGCGTCAAGCTAAGTGACTTATTGCTTTTTATGTTTCCAACGTTTATGCGTCCAGAAATAATATTCTGGGGCTTCGTAAATTTGTTTTTCAAGTTCAGCTAAA